>WTFW01000187.1 GCA_011523785.1 Chloroflexota bacterium
GTCCCCGGTGCCCGTTGGCCCGCCCCCGAACGACCGGGCCCTGCACGAGGCTCTGGAAGAGTCAACCGGCGGCGGCGTTGCGTTTGTGCCATCCGGGGCTGCATTCCTCACGCCAGACGCTCATCTTCGGCGAATGTGGTGGTCGCTCAACGGCGGTCGTCAAAGGGCTATTGGCGGCTATTCCGGGTACTCGCCACGCGGCACGAGAGCCCTGGCGCGGCTGATTGACTGGACGGACGCAAGCAATAGACGCGCGGTGGCGGAAGCACTGGTTGCCTTTGGCGTTCGCTCGATCGTGCTTGATCGAAGCTACTTGTCGGAGCCCTTGACTGAGGAATGGCGGGGGGTAATTCAGCGAGTCCGATCGTCGGCGGTGGTTCTGGATACGGGGCGCTTTGTGGTCTTCCACCTGGGGCCTCGCAGCATCTCGGCCATCGTCGTACCAGTCACCGTACACAATCGAACCGATGCGCCCTGGCGCCCGCCGCCGGGTCGCCGAACTCGGTCGGGCGAATTCCAGTGGATCAGGGGCGACCAGAGCCTGGCCAGCCAGCAGTCGTTCGACTTTCACGTTCCGCCCCTGGTCCCAGCCAACAGCTCGGCGCAGGCGCTGACCGTTGTCCATGCGCGAACTCCGGCCGTGCCGGGTCACTATCAACTGTCGCTGATCGTAGATGGCGAGCAACTTGCAGCCACCGACGTGACGATTCAGGACCAGCATGACGCCTCAAGTCTCCACGCGGTGGATCTGCGGGTGCTCGCCGCGCCGGCTTGCGTGCGGGCCGGAGAGTCGGCATTTATTCAAGCTCTGGCCGAGAACACCGGGACGGCATTGTGGGACGGAACGTTTCGTCTCGGTACGCGCTGGAACGGCCTCAGTGGCGAGGGAGTCCCCGCCGGGCCTGAGGGGCGCTTGTATATGGTCCCCTGGCTGAAGGTGCCGAATGGCTCCGGTGTTGTCTTCGAGGGCCTGGTCGAGGCGCCAGCCGAACCTGGCTTCTACAGGCTTACGGTCGGGATGGTGGAAGAGTCCGTGGCGTGGTTTGGGGAAGTTGAGATGCTCGTCCAGGCATTTGGACCCGGCGAAGGCGGGACGTGCGTGGCCTAGCCTGTTCCGTCAGGTCGCTGAGCGGGCCCTAGGTAGCGCGTCCCGCATGCCACGCCTGTCGGCAAGTGCACAGGAGCCCCGATTTCGGTCAGACAAGGTCGACGTACCGGTTGGGACGTGGGGCTTGGGAACGGAGACGGAGCCGACGGTCAGACTCGAACTGACGACCTGAGCTTTACGAAAGCCCTGCTCTACCAACTGAGCTACGTCGGCGCACGCGCTCGAATCGTAGCACCGGGTGTATCCGGCTCAGCCGCTCGCCCCATGCCGGCAACCCGGCCTGCGAGGCGCCGCTTTAGCCGCCCGCGAACGCCACAATCTCGTCGAAGCCGGGCCGGTATCCGTCGCTGGTGTCGACGACAAGCGTGGGCAGGTCCAGTCGGATCGGCTGATACCCGCCAGGCTGATCAACCGCTAGCGGGCCCATGCCGGCCAGCCGCTCCGGATCGGGATCGGCGTGGAAGCGCCGGCGCCAGGGTTCGTTGATCCAGCGTTGCCGGCTGCGTTGGCGGGCGACCTCGTGGTCCACCACGCAATTGATGACCCGCACGTCGGACAGCTCGCCAAACGCGGTCAGCCGCGGGGCCCAGCGCTGATGCTTGAAGGCGGCCTCCGCAACCAGGCTCACGCCGTGCCGGAGCAAAAGCTCGACCACGTCAAAGAACGTCGCCGTGGCCATGTGATTCGCCGCGTCGCCCCGTTGCGGGGCGAAGGACTCGGGTTCCACGCCCCTGACGAGCCCCTCCTTGATCTCGTCACGGCAGATGGCCGGACAGTGCACCGCCTGAGCCAGGGCGTGCGCCAGGGTCGTCTTGCCGGAGGCGGGCGGTCCGCTGACGACCAGCAGCGTTGGAGGCATAAGCGCCATCGTAGACGGGAGCCACCGGCCGGCCGCTACTTTATCCCGATGGCGCAGTTGGGGGATCGAGCGTGAAGGACGTCGTCGAGTACGCGACGCAGACCGGAACCGTCAGTGGCAATCACCCCGTCGGCGACGTCGACCAGGGGTTGCGGCGAGCCCTCGATTGCCAGCCCTCGCCCCGCCCAGTCGAGCATTTCGAGATCGTTCAGATCGTCACCCACGGCCAATGATTCCTCGGCTCGCACGTTCAGCCGGTGCGCGAGACTCGCCACGACCGCGCCCTTGGTAACGCCTGGCGGCAAGACCTCCAGGCCAACGGATTCCAATCGCCGGCTGCGCCAGACCACGATGGCCGCGCGGTTGCCGAGCGCGGACCGCAACTTCGTCTCAAGTTCCACCCCCAGGGCGGGCGGGGCCAGCCCAAAAATCTGCGCCGGCGGGGGCGCCAACTCGGCATGCGACAGGCGACACACATGCGCCCCCTTGGGATCCAGATAGCGGTCATAGGGGGCGCGGCCGCGCCAATCGCCGTCCACCAGATAGCGGCTGCCCGACGTGGCGGATTCGATCCAAATGGCGGGAACGCCCACCCGGCGAAACAGCAGCCGGGCCTGGTTGGCTGCGGCGTGGGGAACCTCGCGCGAATCCAGCAGTCGACCGTCGGCCGTACGTGTACTGGAACCGTTGTTCAGCACCAAATAGGCCGACCGCGGGAGGGCGCGAGCCGTCTCTCGCATATTTAGCCAGCCTCGGCCGGTGGCGATGACCACATGCACACCGGACTCGGCAATGTCGCGCAACGTCTCCAAGAGCCTTGGCTCAATTGCCGAGCCGGCGCGCGCCAGCGTGCCGTCCACGTCCAGCGCGACCAGTCGGGTGCTAATCGTAGTCGTTGTCCACGACGTCGCCATCGTCCGGCTCGATGGCGTCAAACTCCTCGTCGGAGGGCATCTCGCCGGATTCCATCCGGTTCAGGACGCCCTCGTACTCCTGCGGTATGTCCTCGCCCATCTCCTCGGACATGCGGCGGGTCATGCGGGCCAGGCTGCGGGGGTCGCCGGACTCCAGTCCGGGCATCAGTTCGGCCATCGCGGCATCGTCCATGCCAAAGTCGTCGCCTCCCAGGTCATCGGCTTCCGCGCCGCCGCCGCGCAGCAAGGTTGGCCGGGAGAACTGGCGCTCCAGGGTCGATGCGCCGCAATGCGGACAGTCGGGGTGCACTACGGCGGCCAGGGTCTTGAAGAGGCGCGACGAGCGTCGGCCACAGGCCGTGCAGCGATATTCGTAAACGGGCATTCGTCGCGGGGACCACCCTGCCTGAGCGCGTCGATTGTAGGCTCGTTCTACCAGCAGAATCGGGCGTCGAGGCGGGAGACCATTGCTAGCGAGCATGCGCCGGGCAGCTTGATGAGCAGCTTTCGACTCCGTCCGCATGGCCCCTTCCGCGGCGACTGGCGCCGACGCACCGGACCGCGCGCCGCCGGCATCACGGCGTTATGCTGGCTGGCCCGGCTGGCTGTCCGGCCCAACCCGCCTGAAGGGCGACCGCTGCCGCCCAATCCACGCCTGTCGGCGCTCGTCATCAAGCCGCTGGCGCTGGGGGACGTGCTGCGCGCCACCGGGTTTACGGCGGCCCTGCGACACAGTCTGCCCGGGGCCGGCATCACCTTCGCCGTGGGCGACTACGCCGCGCCGGCCCTGGCGAACAACCCGCATATCGACGCGATCATGCCGATGGGCATGCTGGGGACACCCCGTCGCTATGACGCCAGGCAATACCTCACGTTCGTGCGCCGCATTCGCAAGCGCCGATTCGACGCGGCGTTCGTGCTCGACAGGTCGCCGGCCATGGCCCTGCTGCCGTATCTCGCCCGCATCCCCTACCGCATTGGGTTGGACAGCCGGCGGCGCGGCTTTGCCCACACCACGCGCCTATCGGTAGATGCGGAAGACAACGAAGTCGAGATCTACCGCCGGCTCGCTCGCCTGGCAGGCCTGGATCCAGCGACCGACGCATGCGTGTTCCGGCCCACGCCGGACGACATGGCCGCCGCACGACGGTTGGCCGAGGAGTTCGAACTCGACTCCGCGGCCCTGCGGGTGGTGGTCGCGCCGGGTGGCGGCGTCAACCCGGGCGCCGTGGACGTGACCAAACGCTGGCCTGCGGAGCGCTTTGCCGCGGTGGCCGATTGGCTGATTCAAAGCCGCGGCGCCCGGGTCTGCCTGGTTGGAACCGCTTCGGATAGCCCATCGATCACAGCCATGCTGCGAGCCATGACCCAGCCCGCCGTAAACCTTGGAGGCCGCACCACCTTCGGGCAGTTGGGCGCGCTGATTGCCGGCAGCGACCTGTTCGTGGGCAACGATTCGGCCAGCGCCCAACTGGCGCTCGGCGTCGGCACGCCCAGCGTCACCATCTTCACCGCCACCGAACCCTGGATTTACGGCTCCGACACACCACGAGCCGTCTCCGTCTACACCGGCGGCCAGGCACGGGGGCTCGGCGGACCGCCCCCGCTGGACATGGTGACGGCGGCCATCCGCCGGCTAATGGGAGAGCGTGCCGACGCGACTGGTTCTAGCCGGGGGGCTGGCGCCTCGCAGCCTCCGGCGTCGGACTGACCGCCGCGCGCGATCCCACCCGGTAGCCCACGGTTCGCTCCGCGGCCATCACCACGCCTTTTTCGTTCCAGAAGGCCGCCGGCGGTCCGCCGGCCACGGCCCGGCACACGCGCCGCAGCGGACAGCGCGAGCAGCGCGGCGAACGCGACAGGCACACCGTGGCGCCCAGGTCCATCAGGCCCTGGTGATAGTCATAGTGGCGCCGCGCCGGAACCAGTTGCTCGGCCAGGTGGCGCAGCCGTCGATTGTCCCGGTAGACGGATCCTTCCGCGGGCAGTCCCACCGCCCGCGTCAGCACCCGCGCGATGTTGGTGTCCAGCAGGGCCGCGCGCCGGCGCAGACCAAACACGTACACCGCCGCCGCCGCATAGGGCCCCAGGCCCGGCAGTTCGCGCAGGGCCTCAAGCGTGGCCGGCATCCGGCCGCCGTGTTGCTCGACGACGATCCGGGCCATCTCCTTCAGCCAGGTTCCTCGGATGTGATAGCCCAACGGATCGGTGAGCGCCTTCACGTCCTCCAAGGTCGCCTGGTGCAGGTCCTGTACGCTGGGCCAACGCGCCACGAACTCCTCAAAGACCGGCGCAACGCGCGCCGCCTGGGTCTGCTGCAGCAGGATTTCGGATACCGCGACCTGGTAGGGCGAGGTCAGCGAG
The DNA here is from genome assembly GCA_011523785.1 of Chloroflexota bacterium. GTDB lineage: Bacteria > Chloroflexota > UBA11872 > UBA11872 > UBA11872 > UBA11872. Next base: position 5,246 of record WTFW01000187.1, read on the forward strand.
CGCCACGGCAGATCGCGGCCGGACCGGCGGTACCAGCGCACGACCCGGTCCTGGAAAGTCCGCCGGAACGCCGGATCCACGTCGACAGCCGGCTCGTCGGCCCCGTATCGCGTCACGCGCCGCCCCTCCAAACCGATGCGTGACGCGACAGGGTCACGCCGCTCGCGATACTTACAGACATCGATTTGAGGCCCGGTCCCCCTATCGAAGCCATACGAATTGCACTGAAGCGCAGCCTACGGCACGGCTGCGTCGCGCTGATTGGCGCGGTTGCACTGGTGGCCTGCGGCCCCGCGCCAGCCTCGGACGCGCCCTCGCCGACTGTGACCTTTGCGCCATCCCCACCGCCCAGCGGCATCGTCGCCCGGCGTGCGTCCAACCTTCCGACGCCCGAGCCTGGCGGGGCTGGTGCGGCCGTGGCGCCCGCGACGCAGGCAGCCGAAACACCGCAGGCATCGCCGCCACCCACGCCCAGACCAACGGCCCCGCCGGCCTATGCCGTGGCGCCTGCACCGGAACCCGCCGAGCGCCTGAATCTCCTCGTGCTCGGCGTGGACCAGGCGGAGAGCTTCGTCGGCAACACCGACGTCATCATGATCGTCAGCATCGACCAGGCATCCGGCACCATCTTTGTGCTGTCGCTGCCGCGCGACCTGTGCCTGGGCGCCTGCGACGGGCACTCGTCCCGCATCAACGAGGTGTATAAGCGCCAGGGCATCGAGGCGCTCAAGCAGACCCTGCGCTACGTCACCGGCTTGCGCATCGACCACTGGATGCTGGTGAACTTTCATGGCGTGGAAGCCATCATCAATCAGCTTGGCGGCGTCCGCGTCTGGTCCAACCGCGAGTTCGACGAACGCTTTATCTACCTGGAGACCGAGGAAGAAATCCGCCTGATCCTGGACGAAGGCTGGAACACGCTCAACGGCCGCGAAGCCGTGGCCTACGGACGCTCCCGCAAGTACGACGCGGGCGGAGACTTCGCCCGCATCTGCCGGCAGCAGCAAGTGGTGCGGGGGCTGCGCGAGCAGTCGCTCTCACCGGCGCTCATCGTCAATGCGCCCAGCCTGCTCGCCAGCCTCGACGGCGCCTTCAAGACCGACTTTCCGATCGACAGCGTGCCCGCGCTGGGCAATCTGTTGCTGGCCATCCCGCAGGAACGCATCAACTCCTGGGCCGTCCATGCCCGCGGCCAGGAGCTGCTGATTTGGGAACAAGGCCTGGACGGCGCCAACCTGCTGCGGCCCGACCTTCACGCCATCCGCGACTTCGTGCAGGACAGCCTGCTCGAATCCACGCGGGCCCACCTCGACGACCAGGGCAACCCGACCTTCGTCCGCGACAACTGCGAGGACTACTTCCCTTAAGAGACTTTCGCCCCCTGGCTCTCAAGTGTGCAGTTGCTTCTTAGTCCGTCTCCTGGGTGACCTTTGCAATACCCCGTCTCGCCCTCGAAGGAGCGGCGGCTCTTCACCCTCTCCTAGGGGAGAGGCAGGTTCGGCCGTCCCCGGCCGAAACCGGTGAGGGGTCTTCCGGGCAACCACGCTCGGGTTACGCAAAGGTCTCTCCTGGGGGAGAGGGTTAGGGTGAGGGGTCTTCCGGGCACCCGCCCTCGGGTTACGCTGAGGCTTTCCTAAACCCGAAGGTCGAGGATGTCGACAGTCTGCCCCTGCTCCACTGCGTCCTGATCCGCGAAAACCGGCAAATCGTTCCACGACGGGTACAGCCGGTCCCGCAGCGACTGGCCAATCAGCCGCAGCCGCACCGGCTCGGGACGGTCCGACGCGTACTCGAACACCGCGTTTTGGAAGTACTGGCGAATCACGCCGAACGGCGCGTCGCTGGTGAATAAGGTGCCGGCCGCGCCTGTATCCGTCCGGGCTTCGGTGCGTGGCGCGCCAAACTGCGCCTCGCCGCCGTAGGTGTTGAAGAAGTCGAGAAACCCGATCTCGGTACCGTCGATCGCGTAGTTGGAGACGCGGTGGCCCCAGGTTCCAACCAGCTCACCGGGTTGATCCGATACCGTGTCCGTCTCAGTCCCCAGGTCGGGTGCGCCGCCGCGTCCGCCGCCCAGGAAATCCCAGACCGCTCGCGGCTGCGTCACCTGGCGCCCGTCCGCGTCGACCGTCCAGTCCATCACCCCGCGCTGGAAGTACTGGGTGACCGTTCCGGCGCTCTCCAGCAGCGGCTCCGAGATCGGCCAGCCCCAGCGGTCGATCTCGCCCGTGGCCGTGAAATACGCCGCGAACGGCATGACCCGCAACTGACCGTCCAGGCGCACCAGCCAGTTGGTCAGATTGTGTTCGGTGGCCGACGTCAGCGGTGCGCGCGCCGCCACGCCGATCGCCAGGTCGGCCGCTTCGGCCGCCGGCGTGAACTGCTCGAGTCCGGTGCGGAACGTCTGAACCCTGTGGTTCAGCGAGTCCGCCACATACGCCCGGCCGGTCTCATCCACGGCGACACCGCGCGGGAACTGGAACTCGCCGTCCTCGTCGCCCTCCGTGCCGATCGTTCCCGCGGTCGTTCCGTCGTTTTCAATGACGACCAGGCCGTGATCCACGTCGGTGGAGATGTACAGGCGGTCGGCCGTGTCCACGGCCAGTCCAATCGGGTTCCGAACCTCGGGCGCTTCGACAATCACTGCCGCGAACGAGCCGTCGAGCTCAAAGGCCTGCACGCGGTCGCGAAACGTGTCGGTCACATAAACCGTCTGCGATGCCCCGATAGCGATACCTGTGGGCGTGCTGAACTGCCCCGGCGCGCGGCCCCGCGAACCCCAGGCCAGCAGGAACTCGCCGTCCCGAGTGAATTTCTGAATGCGGTCGTTGAACCCGTCCGCCACGTACACGTCGCCAAACGCGTCCAGGGCGATGCCGCGCGGCGCGCTGAACTCGCCCGGGTCGGACCCTCGGCGGCCCCATTGCCGCAGAAGTTCGCCCTCCGGGTCGAAGACCTGCACGCGCCGGTTCCCGCCGTCCACCACGTACACCTCGCCCTCAGGCGAGACCACGACGCCTTGCGGCCGCCGCACCTGGCCCGGACCCGAGCCTGACTCGGCCAGCACGCGGACGATGCCGCCATCCGGCGACTGCGCCGCAAGCTGATGGAGGCGCGAGTCGGTGACGTAAATCAGTCCGTCCGGACCGATCGCCACGCCCCACGGCGCGCTGCCCGCGCCCTGCTCCAGGTGCGGCAGGAACTCCGCGGCAACCTCGGCGCCAGCGACCGCCGGCCATGCGGCCAGCAGTACCGCACCGCCCAGACCGGCCTTCAAGACGCGGCGACGGGTTACGGAGCGCATCGGATAAGTGGTTGCTGGGGCATCGGTCCTCAGTCTGCGGAGTCTATCGCCGGGTACCTGATCGGCTGCGAACCTCCGGCCGCGCTCATAGAACGCCACCGCTCGCCGCCCGTGACGCGCGGCCACCCGCTCCGCGCGTCGGCGCTAGAATCCCCGCCAGATGTTTGAGTGAGGGCAAGCTGGTGATCGGGCTGGCACTGGTTGGATGCGGGCGCAATGCCGCCGCCCTGGCCGCGGCGGCCGCCGCCTCAGACCTCTGCGAGCTCAAAGTCGCCGCGGACATCGATCCCAGGGCCGCCGGCGACCTGGCGCGCGCGGCTAGCGCTCAAGCGCACGTCGGCGACCTGGAATCGCTTCTTGAATCGGACGCCGACGACGTGCAGGCCGTGATCGTCAACACGCCCAACGACTCCCACGCCGACATTGCCCTGGCGGCCATCGCGGCGGGCCGTCACGTCCTGGTTGAGAAGCCCCTGGCTTTGTCAGCAGACGCGGCCGACGAGGTCCGGCGCCGGGCCGACAGCGCCGGCGTGCGGCTGATGGCGGCGCACACGCTCCGCTTCATGCCGGCCAACGTGCAGGTCCACCGGGCGCTGGCCGCGGGTGAACTCGGGAAGCCCGGCATGCTGCGCAGCCACCGCTGGCTGCGTCGCTTTCCCGGGCCCCCGGGCGGCTGGAAACACGACCCGGCACGTAGCGGCGGCCTCTGCATACATGAAGCCGTCCACGAGATCGACCAGGCGCTCTGGCTGATCGGCGAGCGACCGACGCACGTTCACGCGCTGGAAGCGCCGGACCTGTTGCAGATCCACCTGGGCTTCGCATCGGGCGCCATGGCGATCTGCGGCGTGGCCACCGGGCTGCCGCTCGGCAGCGGGTACTACACGCTGTCGCTGATCGGGTCCCTGGGCGCGGCCTATGCCGACGACCATCACAACATGCATCTGGTGTATCGCGGCGGGCGCCCGCAGGCGTTCGTGAGCGACCAGCGCGCCATCGCCGCGCGCGCGCAGCTCGATGAGTTCGCCAGCGCCATCACGGAAGAGCGAGACCCTTCGGTATCCGGCGCCGACGCCGTGGCGGCGCTTCAGGTCGCGGAAGCGGCGGCGGACTCCGCCGCTTCGGGTCAGACCGCCCATCTCACGGAGACCGGCTATGTCCTCGCCTGAGCGCTACCGAGTCCTGGCCCTCAGCGCCGCCAAGCATGACTACGTGGCCCTGGCGTTCAAGGACCACCCGCGTTTCCAGGTCGTCGGCGTTTCCGACGAGCCGTCGGCCGCCGGCTGGGTGCACGAGTGCAACGAACGGCTGGCCGCCGATCTGGGCGTTCCCTACGAGCCCGGTATCGACGCGGCCATTGCCCGGCATCGACCCCACGTCGCCGTGGTTTCCTCCGAGGCCGCCCGCCATGCCCGGCTCAGCGTCCGCGCCGCCCAGGCTGGACTCCACGTGGTGCAGGACAAGCCGATGGCCCCCACGGTTGCCGACTGCGACGCCATTGTCGAAGCCGTGGAACGCGCCGGCGTGCGCTTCCTGCTCTGGAACCGCAACACGCAGCCTGCGATTGAGGAAGCGCGGCGGGTCGTGCATGCGGGCGAGATTGGCGAGCCGCGCGCCATCCACGTGGACTTCTTCTTCTGCAAGGACGCCGGCGTGCTGCTTGACTCCGACGAACCGGAGGAGGTCCCGGACTCGTGGCTCAGCGAAGGCGAGCTGACCGTCGAGGGCATCTACCCGCTGGCCTACATGCGTCACATCCTGGGTCTGGACGCGGTGCGGGCCTTTGGGCGCGCCTCGGCCCACTTCTTTCGTCGCCACGCCGAACGCGGGGTTGAAGACATCGCCACGGTTTCGCTGGAAATGGAAGGCGGCGTGATCGGATCACTCTGTAGCGGCCGCATCGGTCGACCCAGCCATCCCAACATTGGTGAACTGCGGGTGCACGTTGTGGGATCAACGGGCGCGCTGGTAATCGCCGAGCCACGGCCGGAAGTGGCCGTGCACACCCGCGGGCTGGTCCCGGACGACTATCGCAATCGACGCACGGACGAGGAGACGGACCGCCGGCAGGTCGACCTACTGGTGAGGGCTCTGGATACCGGCGGCGACACCCTCCTCACCGCCCGCCAGGGCCGCCACATCGTCGCCACCGTAGCCGCCGCCCTCCAATCCGCCCGCACCGGCCGCCCCTGCCAGGTATCGCGACCGAGCTAGCCGGCAACACGCCGGACACGGGGCCCGGCTTGGCCGTCGAGACCGTGGGCGTTAGCCGCCGCGCTGCTGGTTCAACAGGATGTTGCGGACCTCGCGCACATCCTCGCGAACCTGGTCGATGCTGGCCTGGAGCCGTTCGTCGGACGTCCGAAGCTCGCTGAAAGCCTCTTCGAATCTGCCCGCTCGAAAAAATGTGCCACCCGCGGCTACCAGCGCCGCGACTGCGGCGGCAGCGGTGACAATCGACTCGGTCATCGTCGCGTCCTGCGTGTCGCTCGCCGCTACGGCCGGCAAGCGGGTGCGCCCGGTTATTCGCGCCCAAAGGCCGTCCGCCCACCACCGCAAGCGCTTAACGCCGACCGTAGCACCGTCATCACCGGAACACTCCGGCCCGCTCCCCCGCAGGCACGGACCCAAGCCCCGTGCACGCTGCCCTCAGGATCCACTCAACGCGCCGGCACAGGCTCGGACGTGGGCGTGAGCAGGGCGCGCAGGCGAACATTCAAGGCGTCGCGCGCGTGGCTGGCCAATTCGCCGAAGTCGGTGAAGTTGCGCGCCTCCACCAAGTAGGCGCCGCAGCCTGGCTGCAGGCCCGCCGGACACTGCTCCTCGTTCTTGGCGATCAGCGTGTAGAAGGGCGCCTGCAGCGCTTCGTTGACGGTGGCGACATCCGCAATGCCCGGATCGACCAGCGGCGCCAGTTCGGTGGGTGTCATGTTGACCACAATCACAACCGTCCCGCGCTCGAACTCCGAGCGCACGACGTCGAAATCCACGTCGCCCCGCGCGTCGCCGTGGACCATGAGCGTCGTCGGCTGGCGTGACGCGGCAGCGTCAAACGTATCGACCGTGCGAATCGCGTACTCCGTGCTTTCGCGGCCGTCCAGTGGCAGCCGTCGATCCTCCTGCAGGTCCGTCGGCTCGAAATACACGATGAAGTCCAGACCGAAACGCCCCAGCATCCGCTCGAACAGCAGGAAGAGCACGAACACGCCCACGGCCACCATCAGCGCCCAGACCAATCGCTGCGCGGGTGGGGACAAGCTCTGCATCATGCGCGTCGCCGTGCGTTGGGATGGTCGATTGTATGGGCGTGCCCTGGCTGCTCGCGCGGCCTAATCGTCGTCGCTGAAATCCAGGATGCCGCCCATCGTGGCGCCGGACCCGCCGGCGCTTCCGGTGACCGCTCAGGTCGTGCTGTACGTCAGGTAGGCATCGCGCAAGTAGGCGAACACGCTGCGGCGCCTCCGTCGGCTGCGACTCCCGCAACCTGGGCAGCCACGGTCGATGGGACCCCGCCCGGTCTCAAAGAACCGAAGCGGAACGTCGTAGCGCCGTCCGCACTCCAGGCAGTCGTAGGCTTTGGTGGTCAATGAAGGCATCGTCAACTTCAGGGTAGCCCAACTGCGGCAACAAAAAAGAAAACACCCAACCTGCGTCACACTTTGGGAATGGTTTCGATTGATGTAATGGCGGGCCTGCGGCCATGACGGTGGTCCTGCTCCTGGCCCGGGCCCGCCCCCTCCCCTTCCCCAATGCCTGAGGCCACGCTGGGTCCGGCCATGGTTGCCGCCGGTTCGGTTATCGCCGTGCTGGCAGCGGGATATCTGGCCATCCTGAGCGGACGGCCCGTCGCCCCGCCTGAGCTGCGAACGGAAGCGGCGGCGCGCGGCCGGTTCACGCGCAACGCCCTCACGCCGCTGCTGGCCAGCGGCTTTGACCGCGCGGTGTTCTGGGTCTTCTGGATTGTCGCGCTGCGCGTCCTCGGCCCCCCGCGCTACGGCGAATACGCCTTTGCGATCAATCTCCTCACCTATTTCGGAGCGCTGACGGACTTCGGGCTGGGCACGGTACTCACACGCGATATCGCTCGACGCGGTGTGGATCTTCGGCCTCGATTTGGGGCGGGCCTGGTCATCCGCTTGCGCCTGGTGACGCTGAGCATCCCGCTCATGCTGGGCCTGGCCCTGATCTATTACGCGACCGGCTCGGTGTCCGAAGCCACGGTAGTCACCGCGGCAATCCTGGCTGCCGGGCTGCTGCCCACCGCCCTGGGCCAGGCCTACGCCTCGGTCTACGGCGCATGGGAACGCATGGACCGCCGGGGCCTGGTCGCCGCTGGCACGTCCGCCCTGACGGTGGGGCTGGGGCTGGCACTACTGGGGGCCGGCACCGGCGTGATCGGCCTGGCCATCGCCGGTACGGCCTCGGGCACGGCGTCCTTGCTGGTGCTGGCACGGCCCGTGGGATTCGACCTGCTGCGAACGGGCCGGCAAGGCCTCGGACACCGGCGCGATCTGCTGGCGTCGGGATTCCCGCTCATGCTCAATGGCCTGCTGGCCACGGCCTTCGTGCAACTGGACATCCTGATCCTGCAAGCCATCGAGGGCACGACCGTCGTGGGGCATTACAGCGCCGCCTACAAGTTCATCAACGCGCTGAATGCCGTCCCCGCGGCCGTCGTGCTGGCGGCATTCCCGCTCATGGCGCGGGCGGCCGAGGATCCGGAAGCCCTGGGCCGCTGGCTGGCCCGTACGTGGCGGGTTTTGATCTCGTTCGCCGCGCCCGCGGTCGTGCTGCTATTCGCCTACGCCCAGCCCCTGGTAGGAACTTTGCTGGGTGAGGACTTTCTGCCGTTCACGGCCCAAGCCCTGGCGATCCTGATCTGGTTCCTACCACTCAGCTATTGCAACGGCACGTTGCAGTACGTGGTGATCTCTCTCGACCGCCAGTGGTGGCTCACGCCAGCGTTCCTGGTAACCACGCTCTTCAACGTCGGCGCAAACCTGGCGCTCGTGCCGATATTCGGTTTCCTGGCGGCCGCCGCCACCACCATTGCCAGCGAAGTCGTGCTGCTGGTCATGCTGGCCTGGATCCTGCGACGCGACCAGCTGCTGCGGCGTCTGCTGGAACCCGCGCTCCGCCCCACGCTGGCTGCGGGTTGCCTGGCCGTCACAATCTGGCTGCTGCGGGACTTACCGTGGATCCCGGCCGCGGCGGCCGGACTGGTGATCTACGGTGGTGTTCTGGCGCTCAGCGGCGGCATTAGCCGTTCAATGTTCACCCCGCGCGGCGACGACTAGCGAATCGGTCCGCCCAGCCTCTCGCGCAGCCCGGCCTCGCTGGCCATCGGAATGCTGGGGGGCACGATGTCCACCGGTCCCAGCCAGAGATAGTCCACGCCCGGATGGTCGATTCGGGCCAGGCGTCCCACGGCCGTCAGTGGCCGATCGTCGGGACGGAGAAAGGTGACAAACGCCTCGTACGATCCCGGCTCCGCCTCCGCCGGCACCCAGAGAGCGGTGCGGAGTTGGTGCTCGTCACCTGCCTGCCACTGGCTTGTGCGTCGCAGGAAGCGATCCTGGGCGTACAGATCCTTGGCATAGATAACGCCACTTGGCGTCCGCAGCCAGATGCGCAGCCGCAAGTCGTATTCCACGGGTTGCAGCGCGCGCATAAAGACGGTGAAGCGCACCCCGTCGCCCGCTTCACGCGGGCTCTGATCGGTTCGGGCGCCGCTGAATTGAATCAGATCGACATGGAAGTCCTCGTCCAGATGCACACCACCCCGCCGATCCACCAGGTCCAGCACGTTGGTCATGTAGAGCTGGAGGACGCCGTTGCGATAGATCTCCGAGCGGGCCTGCCACTGCGAGGAGAGCCAGGCTTCCACATGCCCGTCGGGATCGGCCTGCTCAAGTCCCGCCAGCACCACCCAGAGCCGCCGGTGATTGTTGGCCGCGCGCTCGAGTTTCCTGTTGACCTCTTTGGCCGTCACCGCCGGCGGCACCTCGTCCGGCAAGAACCAGACGTCCACTTTGTCCAGGAAGTCCGGGAAGTAGTGCCGCCAGTACCAGCCCTGCCAGGGTCCGGCCAGGACTACCGCGTCTCGGAACTTCCCCTCATCGCGGCCGACTCGGCGAGGACGGGCCAGGCTCTCGATTGTCGAAGTGATCGAGCGGTAGTCTCCGCGCCGGTAGTCGTCGTAGTAAGCCCGCGACGCGTATACGGGACCCGCCAGAGCCACAATCAGCACGGAAGCCACAGGCGCCGCCAACCAGGAGCGACGAGGCGCCACGCCCAAGGGAACCGCAGTCAGGACTGCTAGCGCAGGTATCGCGGGAAGCAAATAGCGCGATTGATAGTCCTTGTCGAAGATGAGCAGAATCGCAAGAAACCCGACTACCGAAGCAACGCTGGCCAGCAGCAGCCCCCCGGTACGCCGGGCCAGCGCCACGACGGTACCGGAAACCGCCAGGGCGCCCAGCACGCTGGCCGCAAGCACCCCGGCTCGGCCCCCGCCGCGAACTGCCGCGTCGCCCACGAATACGTCCAACCAGGCGCTGGCCGCAACCTCTCTGATCAATCCCAGGCCCAGGCTGCCGGTTCCAAACGCCGGCAGACTGTCCTGAACGCCGCGCGCAAAAAGAATCCAGGGCAGTGCGGCGGCCAGGCACGCCAGTTCAATTGCAACAAACGCAACGACGCGTCGGCGCTGCTGGCGAAAGCGCCACGGGAGCGAGAGGTTCATCGCTACGACCGCCAGGGCGGCTGTGTAGTCGACATAGGCGCCGACCACGATGGTCAGCGTCAGCCACACCCAGTCACGCGGGCGGCCACGCCGCATCGCGCGCTCGAACAGCCACAGCGCCAGCGTGCCGAACAGCGCCGCCGCCGCGTACATGCGGGCCTCACGGCTGAAAAAGATCAGCATCGGCGAGGCGGCGACGACTCCGGCGGCAAAGACCGATGGCCACGGTCGTAGATACATGCGCGCAAGCTGATAGGTCGCGGGAATCAGCAGTACGCCAAACGGGACCGACAGCCAGCGCACGATCGGCTCCTGCTCACCAAACCATGTAATCCAGTAGTGCAACGCCACGTAGTAGAGCGGGGGGTGTTCGAACGGCGCTTCCGCGATGGCCGCAATGATGTCCAGCGGCAGCGACCGCGCGTACCAGACCGACGCGACCTCATCGAAGTCGAAATCCCCCAGCTGCTGCAGTCGCATGCTGCGCAGCACCGCCCCGAGCACCACCACGGCCACCAACCCAGCAAGGGGTGTCACCGTCTGCGGCACACGCTCCGCTCGCCCGCGCCAGGCGGCGGCGACTTCGCTAAGCCGGATAGCCATAGGCAGCAAGCGTGCGCCGGGCGATCTCGGCCCAGGTGTGGCGTGCGGCAATGGCCCGCGAACCCTGCGCCAGCTGCCGCCGACGCCTCGAGTCGCCACGAATCTCAGCCAGGGCGGCTGCCAGCCCTGCCGCGTCGTCTGGCGCTACGAACGCCACCTCGTCCGCTCCAACGTCTACCGTTCCCTCAACGGGGGGCGCAGTCGTCACGACCGGTACGCCGTGTGCCACGGCATTCATAAACGACCCGCGGCGCGCCGAAAGGCCATCGAGAAACGGGAGCGCGACAACATCGCAAGCCGCCAGCCATCGCGAGATCACCTCGGGCCGCCGCTCGCCGGTGTCAACCAGGCGCATACCATCAAACGTGCTTGGCGGAACTGGTGGTTCGGCGCGCCGAGCATTGGTTGCCGGTCCTGCCGCCCCGATCAAGACCAGGCGCATGCGCGGCCCCGCGAGTTCCGGCCGTCGCATGGCATGCGCCAGCACCTCAATACCTTTGCTGCGCTGCCGAAAGCCAAAGAAACCCACAATGAACGCGTCGGATTCCAGGTCCAATACCGCTCGTGCGGCACGACGACCACCGCTATACGCGGGCGGTTCGATTGTGGGCCCGGCCGGAATCCAATGTGCATTCGCTTCACCGTACCCCTCCGCGACGGCCCGTCGGCGGTCCACTTCGTCAACATAGATCGCGACGTCCGCACCCCGCCCCAGGCTGCGAACCATCGCCTCGCGCAACCGACCGGCCTTTGGAAACAGGTACGGCTGATGGAGATCGTGAAACGTCACCGCCAGGCGGCTGGTACTCACCAGGCTTGGCAACAGCCGGGCCAGTCCCATCAGCTCGCCCGGTCGCGCGAACGCCCCGGCCTGGTAGTGCAGATGAACCACGTCCGGTCGCACGCGCCTGACGACCCGTAGCGTGTCGATGACCGCTTGTAGCGGCAGCCCGCTTGCCACGGCATGAACCCCAGCGGCTGGATCGTTCGCCGATCTGGACTCCGTCGCCACGTGGCAGCCCCACCCGCGGGCCGCAATGGCCGCCGCCAACCTGACAACATGGTCGCCGACGCCACCGATACGCGGCGGATACTCGCCGGTAATGAAAAGAACGCGTGGGGTCGGGTTCACACCCGCTTCCGGGGCTAGCGTCGCCACCCGGTCCACTGCCAGAGAGTTACGGCCGCGATCTGGCGCAATTCACGCCGCGCGTCGGAGCGGGACCTCGGGCGCAACACGCGCACGAACTGCTCAAGCAGACGCAGGACGCCGCTAATCGCCACCAACAGGCGCATGAGCCTGGCCACCGGCCAGCCCCAGGTCTTGCCGACATAGCGATATCGGCTGGCGAAAAATCGCCGCTCGCGAGCAACCGGATCCTGTTCGGAACTTGCCCCGCCGCGGTGTCGGACAGCGGCATTCCGCGTGACCCCGCAGCGCCAGCCGCGAAGGCCCAATTCGCGCAGCAGATCCACCTCCTCCACGTACATCTCGTACCCGACATCGAACCCGCCCGTCTCGGCCAGCGCGCTGCGCCGGAAGCACAGGCACGCGCCGGTCAACCACTCGGGATCGTCGTCCGCTCCGTCGCGCATGTAGTAACGGCGCAACGCTGGTAGATCGGGCATGAATCGTTCGACGATCGTCCCGTCGGTTACGGCCGCCGCCAGGGTAGGCAGTCGACGACCGGGCGAAGCCGCCGGCTCACCGTCCGCCACGTGCATTGGAGCCACGCACCCCAAATCTGGGTCGCTCCCAAGATGGGTCAACATCGCCCCCAGCGCGCCCGACTCCAGGTGCGCATCCGGGTTTATCAGCAGCACCGCGTCACCCGTGGCCTCGGCTATCCCGATGTTGGCCGCCGCGCCGAATCCCAGGTTGCGATGGGCCTGAGTGAGGCTGGCCCGTGGAAACTGCGTACCCACAACCTCCGCGGTCCTGTCGCCGGAGTCGTTGTCGATCACAATTATGTCAAGACATCCCGGAATCTCACCCTCGGCGGCGATCAGCGCTGCCAGGCATGGCCCGATGTCAGCCGCGGAGTTCCAGGTCACCACCACCGCCGTGACCGATCGGAGCGGCGTCACCCGGACATCCCTCCGCCGTCCGCCTTCCAGCGGGCGCGCAGCGCTCGCTGAACCCGCCATTCGTGCTCAGCCATCAACGTCGCCAGCAGTACGCCAACACCACGGTCCTCATAACCGCGCAGACTGACTAGCCGCCGCCAGAACTCCCGCAAGGGTTGCAGCGCAACCGCCGTGAATCGCCGGCGCATACCGGACCGGTAGTAGTTGTCGGCCACCGCTTCGGCGTAGAGCCGCTGTCGCGCCCGGAATTGGGCCACACTCGTATAGCTCAAATGCTCCAGGTGGTGCGCCATGTGCCCCGCGGTCCCCTTCACGTCCACCAGCTCGTGGATCGACCGATCGGATACGTAGGCGGCGTACTGGCGGTTCATGATTCGCAACTGGTAGTCGGGCCACCACCCAGCCCCGCGCATCCACCGGCCAAATATCCGGTTGCGGCGCGGAACCCAATAGCCGGTAAACGCCTCCGTTCCCGCCCGAGTCTGGATCTCCTGGCTGAGCTTCGGCGGAACCCGCTCGTCGGCATCAACGAATACCACCCAATCATGAACGGCCAGGCGCAGTCCGGCGTTGCGCTGGTCGGCAAAATCGGTCCAGTCGCGCTCGATCAGGCGAACGTCGGGCGGCAGGCCCTGGGTGGTCCCGTCCGTACTGAATGCGTCGATGACCAGGCGTTCGTCGGCCCAGGCCACGGTCGCGAGGCAGTCGCCGACATTCGCCTCTTCATTCCGGGCGATAACGATTGCGCTGATCGCCGCCATTGCCGTCAATCCCCATTCAAGGCGGCCTGGGCCGCGGCGTACGCCTGGCGCCGCGAGCCCGGCAGGCGCGCGCGAAGGCCCAGCCCCAGCCACATCAAGCCGATCGCGGCGCTGGCCATTGGCCTGGCGCTATGCCGTCGGTACCAACGCGCCCGGCTGCGGTACAGCTGCGGCAGCATTTCGATGTCGCGGGCGGATGTCGTGGCCGCGCGGAGGTGCGTCACATGCGCGGTTGGGACGTACAAGACCCGCCAGCCGTCGTCCCGGAACCGCCGGCAGAGATCGACTTCCTCTGCGTACATCCAATAGGCGGACGAGAACCCGCCCACCAGTTCTAGCGCTCGACGCCGAATCAGCATGAACGCGCCCAGCACGTAGCCCACGTCTCGTGCCGGCCCGTCCGACCAGAGCCGGCCATTCAGGCGGGATCCGCGCACCCGGGCCGGGAGCGGAAGCAGGTCGGAAACCGCCTGGCCCAGGCCGGGAAACGCAAACGCGGAGTCCTGCGGCGATCCGTCCGTATTCAGCAGCAGCGGTCCGGCGCAGGCCGCGTCCGGCGCCTCGTCCAGTGCCCTCGCCAGCTCGTCCAGCGCGCCGTGATGCACCCAAACGTCAGCGTTGGCCACCAGCACCAGCGGCGCCCGCCCCAGGTCGACACCCGCGTTCGCGGCGGACCCATAACCGGGATTCGCAGGGCACGGAAGTACGGTCGCCGCGAGCGGAGCGTCGTCCACCAGGTCGGCCAGCGCCGGATCGCCCGCGGTGTCCACGATCGTCAGCGACTGCACAACGGCGCCCGCCGAGCGGATGCTGCGAGCCGCGCGGCTCACAACATCCGCCTGCCCGTGGGCCACGACCACGGCATCGATCATGCTCGGCCGACCCTATGCTCTACGGATCGCGGGCGATGGTCCGCCGCCCGCCTGCGCCATGCGCGCTACTTGACCTCGACGGTCGCGCCCACCTCTTCCAGTTTCGCAACCATGGCGTCCGCTTCCTCACGCGACAGGCCATCCTTGATGGAGCCGGGCGCCGCGTCCACCACCGCCTTGGCCTCGCGCAATCCAAGACCCGTGATCTCGCGCACGGCCTTGATGACCTGGATCTTGCGCTGGCCCGCGCTGGTGATTTCCACGGAGAATTCCGTTTGCTCCACTTCGGCCGGGGCTGCGCCGTTGTCGGCCGCTACGGCGGCCACGGCCATCGGCGCGCCGGAGACGTTGTACTTCTCCTTCAACGCCTCAACCAGCTCCGAAAGCTCGAGCACGGTCATGGAATCGAGCGATTCGAGAATGTCGTCCTTCGTTACCTTGGCCATCACGCGCCTCCTTCGGCAGCTTGCAATTGGTCAACGCGCTCCTGCAGCGCGAATACCAGTCCTGAGATCAATCCATCCAACGTATGCACCAGGTTGGAAATCGGTGAGCCGATCGCCCACACGACCTCTGCGTTCAGCTGCTCTCGCCCAGGGATCGCCGCCAGCCGCAGCACCCGGTCACCGTCCAGCACCTCGCCGTTGAGTGCCCCGCCGCGAATCTCAACCGTCGGGTGTTGCTGCGAGAAGTCGCGCAGCACACGCGCCGCGGCCGTCACGTCTTCGCCGCTGAACGTGAACGCCGACTGACCGGCCAGCAGGGCATCCAGACCCTGGATCCCCGCCTTATTGGCCGCCAGCGCGGCCAGGCTGTTCTTGATTACTCGCAGCGTCGCGCCCTGCGCCCGGATCTGGCTGCGCAGCGCCTGCTGGTCCGCGACCGACAGGTTGGCGAAGCCCGACACGATACTGAGCGGCGCTGCGGCCAACTGGTCGGAGAGCGCGTCCACCATGGCGGCCTTTTGCGCTCGAGTTGCCACCGGCATGTCCTCCTTTGTACCCGGGAAACGAAAAACGAGCGGCGCGTCGGATCCGCGTACCGCTCGAGCATCCGTTCGCGCCTCGGCGGGCTCTCTCGACTCGAGAGATTGCGTGGCCCGCTGTCTCTGGCTCTGCAGTTGTTGGGGGTGTAGGTCGATTCGACTCCGGAACTACTCGGCGACCGTTCTGGCTTCGGCCAGCGCCGCCTGCGGGTCCAGGCGAATGCCCGGACTCATGCTGGAACAAATACTCATTGTACGGATGTACGAGCCCTTGGCCGCGCTGGGCCGCGCCCGGATTACCGCGTCGATCAGAATGCGCAGGTTCTCGATCAGCGCCTGGCGACCCATCGACACGCGGCCGGCCACGACGTGAAGGTTGGCCAGGCGGTCCACGCGGAACTCCACGCGACCGGCCTTCAACTCGTTCACGACCCGGCCCACGTCGTTCGTCACCGTTCCGGCGCGCGCGTTCGGCATCAGACCTCGCGGACCCAGAATCCGGCCCAGCGGTCCGATGATGCGCATGTTGTCCGGCGTGGCCACGGCGGCGTCGAAGTCCAGCCAGCCACCGCGGATTCGCTCGGCCAGCTCGTCGGTGCCGACCTCATCGGCCCCCGCGTCCCGCGCTTCCTGCGCCCGGTCGCCGCTGGCGAACACGATGATTCGCTGCTCCTTGCCGGTGCCATTCGGCAGCGTCACGGTACTGCGCACCTGTTGGTCCGCGTGGGTGGGATCAACGCTCAGGTTGGCGTGAAACTCCACCGACTCGTCGAACTTCGCTTTCGGTAGGCCCAACAACACGTCAATGGCATCACCCAGCGTGTGCTGCGCCCTACGGTCCACTCCCGCCCGAGCCTGTTGATACCGTCGGCTATGTCGCGCCATGCCTAATCCTCGACTTCAATGCCCATGCTGCGGGCCGTGCCCGCCACGATCTTCATCGCCGCCTCGACTTCGTAGGCGTTGAGGTCCGGCATCTTGATTTCGGCAATCTCCCGAACCTGCGCCTCAGTGACCGAGCCAACCTTCTCGCGGTTCGGCTCGCCGGATCCCTTCTCGACCCCGGCCGCCTTCCGCAGCAGATCCGCCGCCGGCGGCGTCTTGGTAATGAAGGTGAATGAGCGGTCCTCGTAGATCGTGATCTCGGCCGGAATTACCGATCCCACCTGCTCGCGGGTTCGCTCGTTGTAGGTCTTGGTGAACTCGATAATATTCACGCCGTAGCCCCCCAGGGCGGGGCCAACCGGCGGAGCCGGCGTCGCCTGCCCGGCGTCCAATTGCAGCGTGATCGTGGCCATTACGCGTCGTGCCATGGTGCGTCTGCCGCCTGCTTAGATGATCGACCCGCCGCCGGACTTCTCGACCTGGAGGAAATCCAGTTCGACCGGCGTGTCGCGTCCAAAGAACGAAACCAGCACCCGCAGGCGCTCCTTGTCATCCATCACTTCATCCACTGTGCCAAAGAAGTCGGTGAACGGCCCGTCAATGATCTTGACCCGCTCGCCGATCTGGATGCGCACTTCAGGCCGCTGCCCCTCGCCCTCCATTTGCCGGAAGATCGTGCTGGCCTCTTCCGGCGACAGCGGAATGGGCTTGTGACCGGCCCCGGCGTCCGCCCCGACGAAGTTCACCACGCCCGGCGTATTTCGAACCACCTGCCAGGCGTCGTCCGCATCCTGCTTGGCCTTGGCGTCCCGCGAGTTCTTCGTCTCGTTCAGCGACAGCATCTGCACCAGCACGTAGCCCGGATACATCTTCCGCTTCACCGTCCGCCGCTGCCCGTGGCGTGATTCCTCCACGTCCTCTTCGGGCACCACGATTCGGAAGACTTTGTCCGTGGCCTCCATGGAACGCACGCGCTGTTCCATGTTCTGCTTCACCTTGGCCTCGTAGCCCGAGTACGTGTTCACCACGTACCACTCAGCGTCGTCCGGAATCCTCTGATCCGGCGCGTCGCCGCTCTCGGCGGCCTGGGTCGCTGCTTGGCTGGCCTCGGCCATCATGCTCGTGCGCCTTCCCTCACGTCGTTAGGAACTCGAACAGGCGGTCGAAACCCAGATCGGCCAGTCCCAGGATGATCGCCATCAACACGCTGATTGCCAGCACCAACGCCGTAAGCCGCATGGTCTGTTCCGGCGTGGGCCATTGGCACTTGCGCAGCTCCTGGTACGCGCTGCGTACGAACCGCGTCAGCGGCGCCCGTCGGACGTTCCGGCGCAGTTCCCGTGTGGACAACATTGACGATCACTCGCTAACGCGTCTCGCGATGCGCCGTGTGCGAACGACACGCACGGCAGTACTTCTGCAACTCAAGCCGGTCCGGGTTATTCCGCCGGTTTTTGCTGCTCACGTAACCGCGCGAGCCGCAGTCCCGGCACTCAAGCGTGACGACGAGCCGATCACCTCGGCGAGGCATGTCCATCTCCAGGGCCGCATAGCGACCGTCCGATCAGGGGCGCGCCTCTCGCTTCGCACGGTTCCTCGCGCCCGCCAAGCACAATAAAACCCCGGCGGGTGGCCCCGCGCGGGACGCCTAAGTATACGACGAATCCGGCGGCCAGTCGCCTAACCGGCGAAGCGGTCCACCGCGGCGGCAATTGCCACCGCCGCCGTTATCGAACCCAGCATCAACCCAATCATCCACTTGGTCAGGCGTGCTTCCAGCGCGTGCAGGTCGCTCTTGAACTCGGCCTTTAGCTCGGCCAGATCGGCCTTGGTGGCGAAGCTGCCGAGTCGTGCTTCCAGCCGGCTGCTTCGTTCTCGATCTTCAATGGCCGTGGCGGTCATCGTCTCCCCCGTGAGGTTGGTTCGACAGTTCCCGCCCATTGCGCAGTGACGACCACAAGGGACACGGTCGATCTGCGTCCTCAGCTGTAGTCCACTGGCAGACCGCCCAAGCGTTGTGCTAACCGGCCAGACGGTCCACCGCCACGGCAATAGCCACGGCCACGCTCACGGACCCAAGCATCAGCCCGACGATCCATTTGGTAAGCCGAGTTTCCAGATCGCCAATGGCCTTGTACAGGTCCGCTTTCGTCGCCAGGTGCGCGTAGGCGCCTTCCAGGCGGCTGATGCGGTCTCGGTCTTCCACGGACAGGGCGGTCACGGGATACCTCCGTATTCGGTAGGTCCGACTTCGTCCGCCCGCCTGAAGCCTGCGTGACCGCAGATTACTACCCCCGCACGCCTGACAGCCCGCCGGCCAATCGGCCTTCGACGGCGCACGAATCGTGCACGCAGACTCCACCGCAGTCGCAGTCCCTTTTGGCAACCGCGCCCACGCACCGCACTATTGGGTACCGCACGGCTGGAGATTCAACCTATGTCCACTGACGGACTCACCTACGCCGGGCGTTTGAGCGATTTCGCCGCCGGGACCTGCCACCGAGTGCGCGCGGGCGACCGCACCCTGGTGCTCATCCGCAACGGCGACGGCGTTTACGCCCTGGATAACCGCTGCCCCCACATGGGCTTCCCCCTGGATCGCGGCAGCGTCGACGACGGCATCCTCACCTGCCACTGGCATCACGCGCGCTTCGACGTGACGACCGGCGGCACCTTCGACCTGTGGGCCGACGACGTGCCTGCGTTTCCAACGACCGTGGTCGACGGCGACGTCTGGATTGATCTGCGCAGCGACCGCGACGAGCTGGCCCATCACCGCCGCCGCCTGCGCGACGGCCTGGAGCAGAACCTCTCGCTGGTCATTGCCAAGGCCGCCGTTTCGCTCGTCGAAGGCGGCGCCGACCCGCGCGAGCCCTTCCGCATCGGGCTCGAGTTCGGCACCCGCTACCAGAGCGACGGCTGGGGTCCCGGCCTTACCGTCCTGACCTGCATGATGAACCTGCTGCCCCACCTGCCGCCGGAGCAGCACGCCCGCGCCCTCTTTCACGGGCTGACGAACGTGGCCGGCGACTCCTCCGGATCGGCGCCCAAGTTCGAGGTCGGCCCCCTGCCCTACGCCCCCGCCGACCCGTCCACGCTCAAGCGCTGGTTCCGGCGCTTCGTCGAGGTGCGCGACGCCACCGGCGCCGAACGCTGCCTGCTCACGGCCATCCAGGCCGGCATGGACCAGGCCGCCATTGCCGACATGCTCTTCGCGGCAGCCACCGACCACCGCTACCTCTCCACCGGCCACGTCCTCGACTTCACCAACAAGGCCCTGGAGGCCCTGGATATCGCCGGCTGGGACCTGGCCGAAACCGTCATCGGCTCCCTGGCCCGCGGCTACGCCGACGCCGGGCGCATGGAAGAGTCCAACGCCTGGCGCCGGCCCATCGATCTCGTGGAGATCCTGGAAGCAACGTTCGAGGACCTCCCCGACATCCTCGCGGCCGACATCAAGCCCACCCAATGGGACGGCCGCGCGGACCTGATCGACACGGTCCTGGGCGAGGATCCCCAGGCCATTGCCGACGCCCTGACCCACGCCCTCCGCCAGGGCGCCGATCCCGTCGAGCTCGCCGACGCCGTCACCCAGGCCGCCATTACCCGCGTCGCCCAGTTCCACGTCACCAACGAGTTCGGCGACTGGGACCGCGCCCTCCACACCCTCTCGTTCGCCAACGCCGTGCGCGGCGGCCTGGCCCGGTCGGGCTCGCGCGAATTGGTGCGCGGCATCTACGACGCGGCCATGAGCGTCTACCTGGACCGATTCCTCAACGTCCCGCCCGCCCGACTGCCCGCGGCCAACGGCCACACCTCGGGTGCGGAGTTGCTGGCGTCCCTGCCCGACCTGCTGGACCGCCAGCAACAAGTCGACGAAGCCGCCGGCCTGGTCGTGGACTATCGCGCCACCCAGGCGCCCGTCGAAGCACTCCTCGAGTCGCTGGGCGGCAACCTCCTACGCGAGGACCGCGACTTCCATACCATCCAGGCCGTCGAAGCCAGCATCCACCAGGCCAATCTGAGCGACGACCCCGCCGACGCCACCCTGGCCCTCGTGGCCGGCGCCCGCTATCTCGCGGCGCACGCGCCCACGGTCCGCTCCCAGGGCCAGACCTTCCAGATCGCCCAGCGCCTGCAACGCGGCGAACGCTTGTTTGAGGAGGCGCCCGCCTGATCGCAAACGGCTCGGAAGGTGTCGTGGCCGTATTCCACGGAATCAAGCAGCCCTTCACCTTCCTGAGCTACCCGATTCCCGATCCCGCCCCCGGCGCCGTCGTCCTCAAGATGCGGCTCGCCAACATCTGCGGGTCGGACCTGCACTACTGGCGCGGCGACGCCGACCTGGTAGGCCGCGGCTTCGAAATGCCATACGCGCTCGGCCACGAGGGCGTCGGCGAGGTCTTCCGCCTGGGCGCGGGCGTCTCCACGGATTCCGCCGGCCAGCCGGTCCGCGAGGGCGACCGCGTCGTCTTCCGCTACTTCGACCCCTGCGGCCGCTGCGCCGTCTGCTTGCGCGACCACCCCTACGCCTGCCCCTACCGGCAGCGCGAACGCCTGCGCGGCGTGCGCCACTGGCCCCACTTCCGCGGCACCTTCGCGCAGTACTACTACCTGTATCCCGGCCACACCATGTTCCGGGTTCCCGAGGGACTGACGGACGCGTCCGTGGCCGGCGTGAATTGCGCCCTGACGCAGGTGATCTCCGGCCTCGATCGCGCCCAACTCCGCCCCGGCGAGAGCGTGGCCATCCAGGGCGCCGGCGGCCTGGGGCTCTACGCCGCCGCCATCGCCAGATCCCGCGGCGCCGGACCAATCATCGCCATCGACGGCATCTCCTCACGCCTCGAGCTGGCCCGTGCCTTTGGCGCCGACGAAACGGTCGACATCACCCAGGCCGACACGCCCGAAGCCCGCGTGCAAGCCGTCCGCGACCTCACCGGCGGCCTCGGCGCCGATGTCACCCTGGAACTCGTTGGGCATCCCGGCGTCGTCGCCGAGGGCGTCTACATGACCGCGCCCGGCGGACGCTTCGTCGAGATCGGCAACATCAACGTCGGCTGGGCCGGCTCGTTCGACCCGTCCGACGCCGTGCTGCGCAGCGTCACCCTCATCGGCGTCGCCCACTACCGGGCGCGCGATCTCGCCGCCGCCCTGGCCTTCGTCGCCCGCGAATCCGGGCGACTGCCCTTCGATGAAATGCTCGCCAGCCGCTTCGACCTCACCGACATTAACGACGCCTTCGTCCAGCAAGACGCCGGCCACGTCACCCGCAGCGCCCTCGCCCCCCACCCGGAAACCTCTGCACAACCCACCTGACCCTCGAAGGCGGGGCCACTCTTAATCTCTCTCTTGAAGAGACCCTTGCACAACGCCCTTGGTCCTCGAATTTGCGGACGCTCTTACTCCCTCCCCGGGGGAGAGCAACGGTGTTCGGTGTTGATCTATTTGAGGGGACGCCGGTCTTTACCCTCTCCTGGGGGAGAGGCAGATTCCGGCGTCTTCGCCCGAAATCGGTGAGGGGTCTTCCGGGCAACCAATCGTCGGGCAACGAAGAGGCCTTCGCCCGGCAGGCACGGTCTAGAACGGCGGAGCGGAACCGCCGACCTCGCAGCGCGTCCTACCGAACCTTGGTCACCGGCTCCTCGACCCGCACCGGAACCGGCGCCGGCGCGGTCCCAATCCTCGACGGCCACCAGTTCCAGCGACGCAGCAGCAGCACGATGCTCGGCACGAACAACGCCCGCACGATGAACGTGTCCATCAGTACGCCCAGCGCGACCGCGAAGCCAAGTTGGTAGATGTCCCGCAGCGGGAACGTGGTCAGAATCGAAAACGTCCCCGCCAGGATCAGACCGGCCGACGTGATCACACCCCCGGTCCGCGCCACGGCCACGCGAACGCCTTCAACCAGACCTCGCGCCTGCACTTCCTCGCGTACCCGCGAAATGATCAGGATGTTGTAGTCGGCCCCCAGCGCCGCCAGGAAAATGAACATCCACACCGGGTTCTGATAGCCGACCCCCGGGTGGCCCATGAAATTCTGGAAGATCACCACCGAGAGCCCGACCGCCGACAGGAAGCTCAGCACCACGCTGCCCAGCAGATATGTCGCCGCCACCACGCTCCGCAGCAGCGCCAGCAGAATCACCCAGATCAGCACGATCACGATGGGGCCGATCAGCGCCGTATCGCGATTCACGGACGCGCGCGCATCGGTCTGCAGCGCCGTCGGACCGCCAACCACGATCTCGGCATTCGCCAGCGAGGTCCCGGCAACGACCGTGCGCGCAAGCTCACGGATGTCCTCGATGCGGTCGATCGCGGGCACCTCGTACGGCTGGTCGTTCATCACCACGTCCAGCCGTGCGGTCGTGCCGTCGGGCGAGACGAAGCGGCGTCCGGCGAAGTAGGTCTGTAGTACGGCCTGCTGCTGCGGATCCACGTTGGCCGGCGGGCCGGCAGCCGGCGCACCGCCCGGCGGGCCGCTCGGCGGGCCCTCAAGCAGGGCGGGCGGCAGCTGCGGAATCGCCGCCTGTAGCGCCGCCGCATCCACCGCCGGCGCCTCGCCGGTCGGCCGTGTCGGTCCGCTCACCCGTGCCACGCCCGGCACCGCCGCCACGGCCTGCGTCAGCTGATCCAGGTCAACCAGGCTGCCGTCCACATCGGTCGTGCTCACGTAGATATTCGTGGGCGCAAGCTCGCCGGCCCCGAAGCTGTCGTCCATGATCTGCGCGCCAATCTTCGACTCGGCGCTGTCCGGAAATCCGTCGATGAAGCTGAAATTCGGCTTAATGCTCGGGGTCCCGGCCGCGAATACCACCAGCAGCGCCAGCGTGATCACGAACGTGAACACCGGACGTCGCGTCACCAGGTTGGCCACGCGCGACCAGATGCGCGAGTGCTCCGTTCCGCTCACGTGCATCCGGCCCGGCCAGAACGCCGCCCGGCCAAGCAGCACCGTCAACGCCGGCACCAGCGTGAGCCCGCTGATCAGCATCAGGGCAATCGCCATCGCCAGCACCGGACCCATCGCCTGGAACGAGCCGAAGCTGGCCAGCAACAGCGCCAGCATGGCCGCAATCGTGGTCCCCGCGCTCGACGCGATCGCCGGCCCGATCCGCTGCAGCGAGACCTCCATGGCCCGCCAGCGATCCGGCTGTCGCCGTAGCTCCTCGCGGTACCGCGCCACGATGAACAACGTGAAATCGGTCCCTGCGCCGAACATCAGCACCGACATCAAGGCGGTGACCTGCCCGTTCAGCGACAACCCGAAGTTGTCAGCCAGCAACGCCGCCACCGACTGCGCCACCAATAACGTCCAGCCAACCCCCGCCAGCGGCAACAACGCCAGCGCCGGCGAGCGGTAGATCGCCAGCAGCAGCACCAGCACCAGCAGCACCGTGAACATCGTCACCCGGAAGTCGAAGGTTCCAAACACTTCAACGGCGTCGGAAATGATGCCGGCCGGACCGGTGACCGCCACGGTCAGGCCGATGTCCTCGACTTCAGCCCGCGCCTGATCGCGAATCCACCCCACCGCCTCGCCAAACGTCTCGGTGTTCTGGGAGCCCGCAAGCGTGACGATCGTGGTCACGGTCTTGCCGTCCGGCGCCCGCAGCGCCCCCGCGGCGTCAGGTGACCCGCTCAAGGAGAGCACCGACTGGACTTCATCGGGCGCGCTATCCGACTGCAAGACCGCGTCAACGCCCGCGATCGCCGCAAGGTCGGCGTCCGAAAGGCCCTCGGGGCGATGAAAGACGATGATGGCCGGGACACCCTGGCCGCGCGGGAACTTCTCCGTCACGAGCTCCAGGGCCCGCCGCGACTCCGAGTCGCTCGGCAGGAAGTCCTCCTGGTTGTTGGTCGTCACGTCGCCCAGTGGCGGCGCCGCCACGATCACGACCACGCCCACCACGATCCACGCCACGATCACGGCCGCCGCCCGCCGCCAGCTGGCGGCCAGGCTGGCCAGCAGTCCAAACATCGACACCTTGTTCCGATTCACGCGTATGGCTTCAGACTATGGTACGAGCTACGCGCAAATTGTGAAAAACGTCACGAAGTCCTTGCAAGCGCAACGTCCGGCGCGCGTTGAAATCCAATCTTGCGGTAGCCCTACAGCAATCCCAACTGCTGCCGAAACCCCAGCGAATCGAACATCGCCCAGCTCTCCGCAATCCTGTCCCCTTCGAAGCGGTAAATGTAAATCGCCGACGCCTCGAACTTGTTCCCGCTCGGCTGGATGCCCAGCCCCTGCCCCGTGTGCGTCCCCCGCCACGTCACCCGCGCAATGATCTTCCCCGGCGCCATGATCCACTCGTCCGCCGTGATGCTCAGGTCCGGAAACGAGCTCCGCAGTTCCGGGATCTCGATCTTGAACCCGTCCCGCCCGATCGTCCGACCGTCCTGCATGTGCAACACGTAGTCCGTCGTGAACAGCTCGTCGATCAGGCTGATGTCGCCGTTATTCCACGACTCCTCGTAAAAGCGCTCGATCAACGCCCGCTCCGCCGCCCCGGCCACGCCCTCCGGCTCACCGCCCCCCAGCGCCACTGACAAGAC
>WTFW01000167.1 GCA_011523785.1 Chloroflexota bacterium
CAGCAAGACGGGCGGGGTGGTGGAGCACTTCCTGGTGGCGAATACGCACGACCACCTGCTGTTCTTCACTAACCGGGGGAAGGTGTACCGGCTGCGGGCGTACGAGTTGCCGGAGCAGGGGCGCGACGCGCAGGGGCATAACCTGATCAACCTGCTGGCGATCGAGCAGGGCGAACGGGCGACGGCGGTGCTGGCGATTCCGAACTTCGAGGCGGGGGATTACCTGGTGTTCGGGACGCGCAAGGGTGAAGTGAAGCGGAGCGCGCTGACGCAGTTCGTGTCGATCCGAACGACCGGGTTGCTGGCGATGGATCTGGATGAGGACGACGAGCTGGTCTGGGTGCGGCTGGCGACGGATGAGACGCACGCGATGTTCTTTACGCGGAATGGGATGTCGATTCGGTTCGCGCTGGACGAGATTCGCGCCAGCGGACGGACCAGCGGGGGCGTGCGGGCGATTCGCCTGGCCGAGGGCGACGAGGTCACCGCGATGGACCTGACGCAGGACGATGGGTTCGTGCTGCTGGTGACGTCCAACGGGTTCGGCAAGAAGGTGGCGGTGAGTGAGTTCCGGTCGCAAGGGCGAGGCGGCCAGGGGCTGAAGGCGATCAACCTGAGCGAGAAGACGGGCGAGGTGGCGGATGCCCGCCGGTTGCTGGCGGAGGACGAGGAGATTGCGCTGGTGTCCTCCGACGGCCAGGTGATGCGCTGCGGGCTTGGCAACACGCGTCCGATCAAGCGGGCGGCGGCCGGGGTGATCATCATGCGGATGGACGAGGGCGTGGACCTGCTGCGGGTGGCGCGGCTGGCCGACGGGCGGGATGCGGAGAACGGCGGCGGGTAGCCGGTCGCGCCGGCCATCCGCTTGAGCGTGCAGCGACGGGTCGACGAGTGGGTCGGGGCGAGGGAACGATTCGGCCTTTGGTGGCGTAGTCATTGGTGCGGCAGCAGTTGGAGCGGTTTCGAACGCGTCGGCACGAAACTGCGGTGGCGCCGTTAGTCTTGAAGCGGGAGGGGCCGCGGGCAGCGTCCGAAGGCCGCTTCCAGAATCTCAATGTGAGTAGGAGCGCGTGATGCCGAGGCGATTGCGAGTGGTGGCGGCGGCTTTGGTGGTTGGGGCGCTGGCTTTGGCGGCGTGTGGGGAGTTGCCGTTCGGCGGGGAGAGCGAGGAGCGGTCGATGGCGGCTCCGGCAATGGCCATGGCTCCGGAACTGCCGGCCGTGATGGCTGAGAGCGAAGGCGGTCGTATGTCGCGAGATACGGCCACGGCGATGGGGATGGCGGCGGAGCGGGCGGCGGTTCGGGTTGCCGAGGCGCCAGCTGCGCCGGCCGCACCGGTGGTGATCCGGGAGGTCCCGGTCGAGGCGGCGGCGATGAAGCAGGTGGTCGTTGAGTCTGAACAGGCGGCGCCGGCGCGGCGGGTGATTCGGGACGCGACGGTTGGGATCGTGGTGGGGGACGTGGACGAGGCCGTGCGGGACCTGCAGGCGCTGGTGGATGGGATTCCGGAGGCGTTCGTGGATTCGGCGGACGTGCGGGACGACGATCCGCGGTCGATCAGCACGGTCATATTGCGGGTGCCGGTGGCGCGGTTCGACGAGGCGCGACGGCTGGTGCGCGCGTTGGGCAGCGAGGTGGTGTTCGAGGGCGTGGGCGGGCGCGACGTGACGGCGGAGTACACCGACCTGGAGGCGCGGCTGCGGACGGCGCAGGCAACCGAGCGGCAGCTGCTGGACATCCTGGCGACGGCGCGGACGGTGAGCGACACGCTGGAGGTACAGCGAGAGTTGCTGGAGGTGCGCTCGCGCATCGAGGTGTTGCAGGGGCAGCTGAACCTGCTGGCGAATCAGACGGACCTGGCGACGATCACGGTGCGGCTGCATCCGGCGCCCGACCTGCGGATCGAGCGGTTCTCGCCGGAGGGCTACGCGATGCACGGCAGCACGGAACTGCCGATCACGATTGCGAACCACGGGACGGTGGACCTGCGGGACGTGGTGGTGCGGGACCGGCTGGCGCCGGGGATGGTGTTCGAGTGGGCGTCGTCGCAAGGGGTGTACGAGGCGGGGACGCACAGTGTGATCTGGGATTTTGACCGGCTGGAAGCGAACACGTCGCAGGACGTGTGGTCGCGGGTGCGGCTGGAGGGCGACGGCTCGCCGATGGCGGTGAGCGCGACGATCACGGCGGGTGGCGTGGTGCGCGAACCGGCGGAGGACCGGGCGGAGGCGACGCTGCCGTTCTATGTGGACCTGAGCGTGTTCAAGGAGGGCGAGGCGTCGGTGCCGGTGGGGCGGGACGTGACGTACTACCTCAATATCCAGAATCACGGCAACGGCGACGCCCGGGAGGTGCGGCTGACGGAGCGGCTGCCGGAGGGCATGACGTTCGTGCGGGCGGAGGGCGGCGGGCGCTACGACGAAGGCACGCGGACGGTGGTGTGGGAATTCCCGCGGCTGTCGCCCGAGTCGGGGCACGGCGTGTTCTACGAGGCGCGGGTGGACCGGAGCGAAGGACGGTTCCAGACCGAGACGACGATCGAGTCGGCCGACGAGGATCGGGCCGAGGTGGACAACCGCGTGGTGACGTTCCTGACGGCGCTGCCGGAAGACGTGGCGGGACGGGACGTGTTCGGGCCGGGGTCGACGGCGCGGGACGCGGTGGGCCTGCTGCTGGACGTGCTGCGGTTCCTGGCCAACGCGGCGATCGTGGTGGTGATCGTGGCGGGGCCGTTTGCGGTGGTTGGGGTGTTGGCCTGGCGGGGGATCAGGGCGATCAAGCGCCGGCGAGGGTGACCAGGGCGCTGACGCGCAGCTGACGGCCGGTTGTTCGGCTGTCTTTCGGAAGTCAAGAAAAGTCCGGAATCCAGGGAACGAATCCAGGCCTCGCTGCGTACATCTCTTTGAAGGCGTACGGCGGAACCGAGTTGCGCACAGGCGGATTCACGCCGCGAACGTGAGCGCTCGGCAGCCACGGATTGAGTGGGCCAGGAGGCGAGAGATGCGAGGACCGAGACGAACGCTGATGTTGGCGATTCCGCTGGCGGCGATGCTGGTTGCTTCATGCGGTGAGAGTTCGACGGATAGCCCGTCTTTCGCGGTGGAGGCGGCTCGGGCGGCTCCGGCGGCCCCGGCCGCGATGGCTGCAGCTCCGCCGCCAGAGCGCGTCGTTATCAAGGAGGTTCCGGTCGAGCGGATCGTCACGCAGCAGGTGGAGAAGGTGGTGACGCAGGCGGTTCAGTTCGAGGCGGTGGCGACGACGGACCCAGGGACCGTCGGCTCAGTCCTTCAGGAGGCTGCTCCCCCGGCCGCGGCGCAGAGCCAAGCGTCCACGGGCTCCCTGCTGGCGTCCGAGACGCAGGTGCCCGACTCGGGGCGGAAGGTCATTCGCACGGGCAGCATCGGGATCGTGGTGGCCGACGTGCCGATGAGCGTGAAGGCGATTCGGGGCATGGTGGCTTCGATCGCCGGGGCGTTTGTGTCGCACACCGAGATCGGCGGCAACGAGCCGTACCGGATCAGCTCGATCACGTTGCGGGTTCCGGCCGAGCGGTTCGACGAGACGATCGAGCGGATTCGGTCGCACGGGCGCGAGGTGGTGGCCGAGGACGTGACCGGGCGGGACGTGACGGCGGCCTTCACGGACATCGAGTCGCGGATGCGCAACGCGCAGGCCACGGAGAAGCAGCTACTGGAGATCATGGCGACTTCCAGAACCGTGCAGAGCACGCTGGAGGTGCAACGCGAAGTGGCCAAGGTTCGTGAGCAGATCGAGATGTTCCAGGGGCAGCTCAACGTGCTGGCCGACCAGGCGGCGCTGTCCACCATCACGGTGAACCTGCATCCGGTGCCGGACCTTCGCGTGGAGCGGCGTGCGCCGGACCGGTACGCCATGCATGAGTCGGTCGAGTTTCCGATCACGGTGATCAATGACGGGACGGTGGAACTGCGCGAGGTCGTTCTGCGCGATCAACTGGACCCGGACCTGGTGTTCCAGTTCGCGACGAAGCCCGGGCAATACGAAGAGTCGACGCACAGCGTGGTCTGGACGATCGACCGGATGGCGCCGGGCCAGTCGCTGGAGCTGCGGACGACCGCGCGCCTGGAGGGTGACGGCCGGACGATGGAGGTGCGGGCGAAGGCGAGCACGGCGAGCGACGTCCGCGGCGCCGACCTGGACCAGGACGAGGTGCGACTGCCGTTCTTCGTGGACCTCGGCCTGGACAAGGAACGCGACGTGGAGGTGCAGGTGGGGCGCGAGTCGAGCTACTCGGTGGGTTATGCGAACCGGGGCAACGCCGATGCGAGGGACGTGCGGCTGGTCGAAGGGTTGCCCTCAGGCATCGCGTTCATCCGAGCGACCAGGGGCGGTCAATACGACGCGGACCAGCACGCGATCGTGTGGGAGTTCCCGGAACTGGCGCCCGGCGCCAGCGGCACCGTGAGCTACCTGGCGCGCCTGGAAACGGCGGCCGCGCGGCAGTGGTTTACGACCTCGATCGAGGCATCCGAGCGCGACCGCGCAACCGTGGATAACCGGAGCGTGACCTTCCTGACGGCGATTCCGGAGGACGGCGTCGAAGTAGTGGACACAGTCGAGCGCGACTGGGATCCCAGCGAGACCGTGAGCAATTCGGTGGAGGTGTTGACTGGCATCGGGCAGTGGGTCGCCAATGCGGCCATCGTGATCGGAATCATCGTTGCTCCGATTGGAGCGGCGGTCGGGGCCATTGGCCTTGCCGCGCTGGGTGTGCACCGGACGGTGATCCGCGGGATCCGGCGGCGTATGCCATAGATTGATCGCGACTCGACGTTGCCGATCTATTCCGACCCTTGCTCGTTTCGACGAACGGGCGAGGGTCGGAGCGTGTCCTGGGATCAGTGCTGCCCGGCGTCGGCCGTTTCGGCGTGGCGCTTGAGGTAGACGAGGAGGCCGGCGATGTCGGAGGGGGTGACGCCTTCGAGGCGGGCGGCCTGGCCGACGGTGGCGGGGCGGAATCGGTCGAGGCGGTGGCGGGCCTCGGTGCGGAGGGCGCGGAGGTCGAGGTATGTGAGCTCAGGCGGGATTACGTGGTCTTCCATGGCGGCGGCTCGGCGGACCTGGGCTTCCTGCTGGCGGATGTAGCCGGCGTACTTGATTTCGAACTCGACGTGCGCGGCGGCCTCGGGCGGGGGCGGGGGATCGCCGGCGAGGTCGGCAATGAGGTCGCATGTCATGCCGGTGCGGGCGAGGAGTTCGAGGCCGCGGGTGGTCTGGCGGAGCGGGGCGAGCTCGAGGTCGCGCAAGCGACCGTTGACCGCCGGCGTGGCGGGCACACGGAGGCTCTGCAGCCAGGCCAGGGTGGCGTCGGACCGGTCGCGCTGGCGGCGGAGGCGGGCGAGCCGGCGGTCCGAGGCGAGGCCGATCTCGTGTCCGAGTTCGGTGAGGCGCCGGTCGGCGCTGTCGTGGCGGAGGAGCAGGCGGTATTCGGCGCGGGAGGTGTGGAGGCGGTAGGGCTCGGTGAGGTCGCTGGTAACCAGGTCGTCGATCATGACGCCGATGTAGGCCTGGGCGCGGCCGAGTTCGACCGGGTCCTGGCCGAGCGACCGGCGGGCGGCGTTGATGCCGGCCATGAGGCCCTGGGCGGCGGCTTCCTCGTAGCCGGTGGTGCCGTTGACCTGACCGGCCAGGAAGAGGCCGCGGGCGTTGCGAACCTCAAGGGAGCGGCGGAGCTGGCGGGGGTGGACGAAGTCGTATTCGACTGCGTAGCCGGGGCGGAGGATTTCGGCGGACTCGAGGCCCGGGATGGTGCGGATCATGGCCTGCTGCACGTCGGTGGGCAGGCTGGTGTTGGCGCCCTGGACATAGACCTCGTGGGTTTGGAAGCCCTCGGGTTCGAGGAAGAGCGAGTGCGAGTCCTTGTGCGCGAAGCGGACGATCTTGTCCTCGATCGAGGGGCAGTAGCGAGGGCCGGAGGCGGTGATGGCGCCGTTGTACATGGGCGCGCGGTGAAGGTTGTCGCGGATGAGCGCGTGGGTTTGCGGCGTGGTGTGGACCTGGTAGCAGGCCATCTGGGTGCGCCAGCCGGGGGGCGGGACATGGGGATAGACGGGGTCCGGCTGGGTTTCGTACCACTCCGACCGCGGGGGCGGGTCGAAGCTGAACCAGAGGGGTTGCTCGCTGCCGTGCTGCACGCGTGTGCGTGTGTAGTCGATGGTCGAGGCAGCGAGGCGCGGTGGGGTGCCGGTCTTGAGGCGACCGAGTTCAAGGCCGGCCGCGCGTAGATCCTGAGATAGGGCGGTGGCGGGCGGTTCGCCGCGGCGGCCGCCGGGGGACTGGTCGTCGCCCATGATGATGCGGCCCTGCAGGAAGGTGCCCGTCGTCACGACGGTGGCGTGCGCGCGAAGCTCTTCGCCTGTGCTGGTGCGGACGCCGCGGACGCGCCAGGCGGGGGCTCCGTTCTCCGGTTCGTGGTCCCAAATGAGGCCATCGACGTGAGCCTCAAGGAGCGTCAGGTTGGTCTGCGTCTCCAAGACCCGCCGCATGAGCCGGCCGTAGGCGTGTTTGTCGCACTGGGCGCGGAGGGCACGGACGGCCGGGCCCTTGCTGGTGTTGAGCTCGCGAATCTGGATCTGGGTGCGGTCGGTGTGGCGGCCCATCTCGCCGCCGAGGGCGTCGATCTCGCGGACGAGGTTGCCCTTGGCGGGGCCGCCGATGGACGGGTTGCAGGGCATCTGGGCGACCGTGCCGAGGTTGGTGCTCAGCAGGGCGGTGCGGCGGCCCATGCGGGCGGCGGCCAGAGCCGCCTCGCAGCCGGCGTGGCCCGCGCCGACGACCAGAACGTCGAAGCCGTCGGCGGGGGAGCGGGAACGTCGCAAACGCATGGCCTCATCTTCACACGCGCCGGTGCGTTTCGGTCCGATTTCAGGTTTGGCGGCGATATACACTCAGATACTCGCGCCGCCGTCATCGTGGCGTGCCGTGGCGCCGCTGGAGCCTTCTATCGCCGTGCAGGACTCCGATCCCAACGCCCAACTGATCGATGCCTTCGTGGTTCCCACGGACACGGGGAGCGCGGTGCTGATCGACGCCGACTACGGGCGGCTGGACGCCGTGGCCGGGCCGTTTCAGATCGCGCTGTACAGCCGGTTGCCGCTCTCGATGGGGGAACTGGCGGTTATGCGGGCCCGGGTGGAGGCGGATCTGTTTGCTCACGCGGTGCGGACAGCGACAGAGGGCCGGCGGTGGGTGCTGGCGCTGCTAATGGGGCTGCTGGAGCTGGGCACGGTGGGCGTGCTGCTGGCGTTCCTTTTTCTGAACCGCGAGCCGGTACACGCGGTGGTGGCCTGGGCGGCGCCGCTGGGATTCCTGCCGGGTGTTCTGCACGCGTGGCGCGCGGTGGCGCGGCGGCGGGCCGGGGCGAGCGCCCGGGCGACGTTGGAGGTTGGCGAATTACTTCCGACCATCGCCGTTGGGCGCGACGGGGAATCGCTGGCTCGGCTGCGCGATCTCTGGCGGAATATCAACCAGCCCAATGAGCCGCGCGACCTGATGCGCCTGGAGCGGGTTGCGCGAACCCGAGTGCGCTGGCCGGAGGCGGCACGGTTCTATCGAGCCCTGGCGGCCGCTCCCGACGCCGCCACCCCGCCGGGTCGCCTGGTCTGGCTGCGGGCACTCGCGCGCCGCCGAGGATCGGCTCCGCAGCCGCTGACGCACCTGGAGGCTCGCTCGCAATGATGAACCTGGCCTGCTGGGCGGTGCCGATTCGTGACGGCTACGTGCTGCGGGCCGACCGGTCGACGGCCGCGATTCTGCAGGCGGCGCCAGCCCGGAGTCCGCAGTTCTGGGGCTGGCGCATCGCGCTGATCCAGCCGCAAAGCCAGCAGTTCTCGGCACCGCTGGCCGCGCGGGCAGCGGTGATGGCGGTGGACTATGCGCGGCTGGCGGGAGGTGTCGCGCCGCAAGATCAGTCTCGACGCCGCGGCCGAGTGATGCTCTGGATGGAAGTGGCGCTGGGGTTGGCACTGATCATCGCCTCGGGCGGCCACTGGGTACCGGCGCTGGCCGGCACGTGGCTGCTGGCCGGCCGGAGCTGGCTGCGATGGCTACTTGGCCTGGATGGGCGGGCCGCCCAGTCGCCCACCGCGCCGGCGCAGCAGCCGCTGGTCAGCTCCGACGCTCACGCCGGGCTTGGCCGCATCGAGCGCGCGATGCGGGAGGTCGACGACGACAGCGCGGCCTACGCGCTGGGCGCCGTGAAGGCGCGGGCGGATGGGCTGGACGAGGTTGCCGAGGTGTACGAGGCGCTGGCGGAGGGCGCGCACCCGTCCACGCTGCCGCCGCACATCGGCTTCTGGGTCGCGGACGAGACCCTGCACAACCCGTGGCGGCTGGCGCTGCCGGCACCGACCGCAGCGACCGGGGACGCCGCATGAGCAACTACCCCGAGGACGCCGGGCCGTGATTGCCGAGGGCGTGCGCGTCGACATCCCTATTGACGAGTCGCGCTATCGCCGGTTGCTGCGCCCGACGGACTGGCAGGACGAGACGGCCAAGCTGGCCGGCGTCTACGCCGAGCGCACGATCTACGAAGGTCCAATCGGCGGATTGCGGGAGGGTCGCGTGCTGGAACTAACGGCGGGCGACTCCGCGGCCGAGGTTCGAATCGCGATCGACGCGGCGCCCAACACGCTGACGCTGCCGGTGCTGGCGGCCGGGCGGGCGGTGGCACGAGCGTTTGGAACGCCGGCCAGCGACCGGCGTTCGCTGCTCTCGCAGGTGGCGCTGCTGCTGTACGTGGTGGAGCCCGCCGCATACGGGGCCATTCCCCAGCCGGAGCAGCCGGCGTTTGGACTGGCAGCAGCCCTGCGGTTGCTGGCCTCGCCGGTCCGGCCGCGGGCGTGGGCCGCGCTGCGCGCATCGCTGGACGCCTTTGAGCCATCGTTCGTCCTGGACCTCCGCGACGGCGGCGCGGCGATTGAGGCCCAGGAACTCGCCTTGATCATCCATGCGCACGGACAGCAGCCGGACGTGCGGTGGCATGACGACCGCCGCGCGCGAATTGGCGCGGACGAAGGGCAACGCGCCGCGGATGAGATTCGGCGGCGAGGCATCAGCCTGCTGACACCGCAGGACGAGGACCTGCACATGGCCGGGATTCTTCCGCTGGCGCCGGGGCTGCTGGCGACCGCCCCGGGTCAGCCGCCGGATCGCACGCTGGCCTCATGGGCAGCGCACCGGACCGGGGCGATTGGCGCTTCGGCGGTGTCGGTGGGTCGAATTGGGAGCCAACGCGCGGCGGCCCTGGCCGCGGCCGCAGGCGCCGTCTTCATCGCCGGGCCGGCCGCCGTGGCGCCGGAGACGCTGTAGATGCGGACCGAGCCAGCGTCCGTGGCGAGCGTACCGGCCGAACGGGACGATCCCGCGGCGATTCCACTGGACTACGTGCCGATTCCCGCCGGTCCGAACGGTTCGGTGTTGATCGCGCACGATCGGCATCGGCTCCGGCAGGTGGCGGGGCGAATGCTGATCCCGGCTCGCACGCTGCGGGTGGACGAGCTGCCGGGCGACGCCTCGGCGGTGGATCGGATCGAAGCCAAGGCCGTGCGAGAGCTACGACGCTGGGGTCGCCATGCGCGAGCCCGGCAGTGGGCGCACGTGCTTGCGGCGGCGGGATTGCCATTCCTGGTCGCGTCGTTGCTGGGGCTGCTGTCGGTGCCGATTCGCAATATCCCGGCTGTGGGAGGCGCGGTTGCCGACTTCCTGGGCAGCGCGGGCGGTTCCCTGGGCGGCCTGCCGCTGGCCATCGTTATTTCCCTGCTGCCGTCCGCCTGGTTGATTCGCCGCGCCCATGGACGGATTGCAGCGCGACCGCTTGCTCGCGGCGCCGAAGGCGCCCTGGGGGTCGCCGACCTCCAAGTGCGCGAGGACGCGGGGCCGTTCCTGGCGGCCGCCGATGGGCTGCTGGCGGACATTGGGGGTCTAATGGGTGGACGGGCGCGGATCGACGGCCAGCGAGCGTTGCGCCTGGCGACCAGATTCGACCGGCTGAAGCAGTTGGCGGCGCACTACGACCAGGGCGCGGTGCATGCCTTCGCGGCCGATATGGCCGCCCAGTTTCGCCTGGCCGGCCGGCCGCCGCGGCGCTTGATTCCGGGACTGTACGCGCGGCGGAACTCGGTGCACATCGCCTCGGTGATCGCGCCGTACGACCCGGCCTCACGGTCGCGGACACCCACGTTTCTAACCGTTCCGGCGATTCTCTTGCTGGGCGCTCTGACGGCGGTGGTGACGTTCCTGACCGCCGGAGTCTTTCGGTTGAGCGCCGACGACGCGCTGATCCTGCTTCAGAACGAGGCGGTGGTGTTTCCTGGCAGCGGCGGCGTGCTTGCGCTGGGCAAGGGGTTCGACCAGCCCGACGATTCCGGCCTGGGCACGCTGAGCGTGGTGCAGGGTCCGGGACTGTTCTGGAGCTGGCCGCAGCCGGTGACGGATCGGCGGCTCATAAACCTGACGGACCGAGCGGCGCCGGTGACGCTGATATTTCCAACGGAAGCCGAGCCGGAAGACCTGGTTGTGGATTTCCAGTACGACGTGACCGATCTGACCGCGTATATCCGGCTGGGGGTGCCCGAGCTGGCGGACCGGCTGATCGCCGCCGTTCTCCAGGAAGGGCTTACGCAATTGCTGGCTTCTTGGCGGGATTCGCTGGTGACCGAGCACGAGGGCAACAACGTGACGGTGAATGAGGAGTTGCGGTCGGGCATGGACGACTTTCTGAACCAGTTTGTGGACATCGCCAACGCCAACGAACGGCTGACGGGCCTGGGGATCATCCTGAAGCCGCGGCCGGAATTCAGCATTCAGCGAACCTGAAGCCCGCGCACTCCGTCCAACCGCCGCGCGATAATCAGGCATGGCGACGATGGGTGAAATGCTGCGCGCGGCGCGGGACCAGGCCGGGCTGAGCCTTGAGGCGGTGTCGAGCGCCACGCGGATTCCGCGCCACAATTTAGTTGCACTGGAGACTGACAATCTGGACGTGTTGCCGGCGGAGCCGTTCACGCGGGGGCTGATCCGCGTGTATACGCGGGCTCTCGCGGTACCAGAGGTGCCGGTGTTGAACGCCTATGCGGTGGCCCTGCGCACACGACGCGAGGCGGCCGGCGCGCCCGACCGGGCGATGCGCCGTCGCCAGGGGCGAATGATCGCCGGGGCGGTTGCCGTGGCGGCGGTGATCATGGCGGCGGTGGTGCTGGTTGTCCGATCCGGCGGACTGCCCATGCCGGCGGCTTCGGAGTCACCTGCACCTACCTCGTCACCGGCGGGCGCCGGGCTGCGGGCCGGCGGCGTGCTGGAACTGGTGGCCGTACGCCCAACTGAAATCGTGGTTGTGGTGGATGGCCGGCCGGTCTTTGACGGACAGATCTCGGCCGGGTCGAGCCAGACATGGTCGGCGCAGCGGGACATCGCGGTGCGGGCCGAAGCGCCCGATGCGATTGAGGTGCGAATCGACGGCGTCGCGATTGGATTGCTGGGTCCGCCGGGCGGATCGTATCAGCGGACCTGGCAAGTTGACACCGGTGGCTGAGCCAACGACGTCCCCGAACGACGACCGTACCGGTCAGCGGCCCGCGGACCGGGAGGCCCGCGGGTGGATAGCCGGTCTACCCAACCTGTTGACCGGATTCAGGGTCGCGGCGATTCCGGTGGTCATCTGGTTGCTGCTCTGGGACGGCCAGGCCTCGAACCAGGCGGCAGCCTGCCTATTCATCGTGGCGGGCATCACCGACGTGCTGGACGGACTGATTGCCCGGCGCTTCGGGTCCGGCACCCAGCTGGGAATCTTCTTCGACCTGGTGGGCGACAAGCTGGTGGTTGCGGCGTTGGTGATCACGATGGTGGAGCTGGGCTGGATTCCAGGGTGGATTGCCGTTGGCTTTATTGGACGCGAGATATTTGTGATGGGAATGCGGGCCTACGCCGGGGCGCAGGGCGTTACGGTGAGCGCGGGCCAACTGGGCAAGATGAAGATGATGTGGCAGTACATCGGGCTCGCCGCGCTGATCTGGGACCGGGTACCGCTGACCTGGGCCCTGGTGATGTTCGCGCTGGCCATGACGATTGCGTCGGGTCTCTACTATCTCGTTAGCGTTACACGTGAACTACGCGGACGGCCCGCGCCGGACGTTCCGGACCCGCTTTGAGGTGGCGCCGACATGAGTGACTTGAACGTTCTGCGAGTTGGCGTGGTTGGCGCCACGGGGCTCTTTGCCCCCACGTATCTGAATCCGGCGGTCGATCTGCCGGACCTGGAATTGCGCGCGATTGCCGCACGGCGGCCGGGGCCGCTGGCGGAGACGGCGGCAGCCTACGGGATGCCGGACACGCACACGGACTGGCGCGACCTGGTGGCGCGGGACGACCTGGACGTGGTGGCGATCGTGACGAGCAACGCCATGCACCACCCGGTGGCGATTGCCGCGCTGGAGTCGGGCAAGCACGTGTTGTGCGAGAAGCCGCTGGCCAATACGGCCGAACAGTGCGCCGAGATGGTGGCGGCGGCGGAGAGCTCGGAGCTGGGGCACGGCCTGGGGCACTACATGCGGTTCGCGGAACCGATGCAGACGGTGCGGCGGCTGATCGACGAGGGCGAGATTGGCGAGGTGCAGGCGATGTTCGGTCGCATCTGGCAGCCGCGTGCCCTGCACGAGCCGGTGCAGTGGTGGATGACGGAGGAGGAGTGCCCGGCCGGGTCGATCGGCCTGCTGGGCGTACACCTGCTGGACCTGGCGCGGTACCTCACGGACAGCGAGATCACGGCCGTGATGGCTCACCTGCCGATCGTGGTTCAGGAGCGGCCTGACATGGGGGACATCTCGCGGGTGGACGCCAACCGCTGGTCGGCGGAGAACCCGCAGGGGGTGGCTGCGGGAACACCAATGGCGCACGTGACCGCGAGCGACTTCGGGACGATCCACGGCGAGATGGCGTCCGGCGCACTGTTCACTTTCACGGCGGGACAGACGACCTTTACGCGGCCCGGACCCACGCCCGACGTGCAGGTGCACGGCTCGCGGGCGTCGGCGTTCGTGCGCTATTCGGGCGGCAACCGTCGGGCCGGGCAGGTGAGCCTGGTGCGCGGGGTCGATCCAGAGGTCGTTGACGTGCCGGTGCGGGTGCATGAGTCGCCGCGGGCGCAGAACACGGCGATGTTCCGGGAGATCGTGATTCCGGGGTTGCGGGCGAGTGCCGCGGGCGAGCCCAGCCGGCTGGCGAACTTCCACGACGGGCTGGCGGTGGCGCGGGCGGTGGACGCGGCGCGGGAGTCGGAGCGGACGCGGGCGTGGGTGGCGGTGGGGTGAGCTGGAACGCTGGCCGATCGTTGGCCGCCACCAAGTATATGGTCTATACTGGACTATAACGTTGCCCCGAGGTAATAGCGCTTGGATTCTCCTGAGTCCGACCACACCTGGACCGTGGCCGAGGCCAAGGCGCGGCTCTCTGAGGTCTTGCGGCTGGCAGAGGAGGAGGGTCCACAGCGTATTGGCAAGCGGAAGTCGTTTGTGGTGGTTCCCGCCGAGACGTGGGAGAGACATGTGCCGCCGCGCAAGCCGCTGGGGCAATGGCTGGTTGAGAACATGCCGCGGGGCGTGAATCTCGAGATCCCGCACGACCGATCTTCTCGGCGGGAGATTCCTTTCACTGACGAGGAAGACGATTGAGCGGGTACCTCCTGGACACCAACGTGGTCTCGGAGTTGACACGCAACGTTCCCCACCCGGACGTCGTGGCGTTCTTGTCCAACCGAAGCGATTTGTGGCTGTCATCGATTGTGATCCACGAGTTGGAGTACGGGTTGCAGTTACTCCCTTACGGACAGCGCCGCCGTCGGGTGTATGCGATGAAGGCGCGTATCGTCTCGGGGTATAGCAACCGCATACTGGCATTGGATCGGCGGGCGGCGGAGTGGGCCGCTCGATTTCGGGCGCAAGCACGGCGTGCCGGGCGGGTCGTCGACGTAGGCGACGCCCTCATGGCCGGGATCGCCCGCAGCAACGATCTCGCAGTCGCAACCCGCAACGTCGCCGATTTCGAGCACCTGGACCTTGAGGTCACAAATCCCTGGAACTGGAGTGCATCCTGAACGGCGGCACCGAGGCGGCGTCAGATCGGACATCTCCTTCGAGCGTCACGTCACGTCTCGTCCGCTACCGCTTTGCTCAGTTGACTGACGAGATTTACTCAGCCAATTGAGGAATTCGTCGCGTCCGCTTAGTTGCCGTCGGTCGGCAGACTGCGGACTGTTCGCCGATGCGCGCTAGGTCAGCGGGACTTCGGCGGCGCTTTCGAGGCGCCAGCGGGCGCTGAGTTGCTGGCGGCGGACCATGTCGGCGTACCAGCCGCCGTGGGCCACGAGCTCATCGTGGGAGCCGGCGGCGGCGACCCCGCCACCGCGGAGGACGATGATGCGGTCGGCGCGGCGGACGGTGGCCAGGCGGTGGGCGATGACGAGAGTGGTGCGGCGGAGGGTGAGGCGGTCGAGGGCTTCCTGGATCAGGGCTTCAGTCTCTGCGTCGACTGCTGAGGTGGCTTCGTCCAGGATCAGGATTGGGGCGTCTTTGAGGACGGCGCGGGCGATGGAGATGCGCTGCTGCTGCCCGCCGGAGAGGCGGACGCCGCGCTCGCCGACGCGGGAGTCGTATCCATAGGGGAGGCGCTCGGCGAACTCGTCCACGTTGGCGGCGCGGGCGGCCTCAAGGATTTCCTCTTCGGTGGCGCCGGGGCGGCCGAAGGCGATGTTGTCGCGGATGGTGCCGGCGAAGAGGAAGACTTCCTGCAGGACCAGCGAGATGTTGGAGCGCAGCCAGACCATCGGCAGGTCTCGGACGTCAATGCCGGAGACTCGCACCGCGCCGCCATCGACGTCGTAGAACCGCGGGACCAGGTGAGCGCAGGTGGACTTGCCGACGCCGGTGGGGCCGACCAGGGCGATGAGTTCGCCGGGTTCCGCGTGGAAGGACACGCCTTGCAGGACTGGTTCCTCCGGTTCGTAGCGGAAATCGACCTGGTCAAACTCGACCGACCACTCGGGTGCTGACGGAGCCGTGGCGTTCGGCTTGTCGCGCAGGTCGGTCTGGATTTCCAGCAACTCGAATACCCGTTCGGTGCTGGCCATGGCCTTTTGGATGTTCTCGCTGATGGCGGCCAGCTGGATGACGGGTTGGTAGATCAAGCCCAGGTAGACGACGAAGACGAACAGGTCGGCCACCGGCACGACGCCGCGCAGGGTGAGGTCGCCGCCGACGGCCACGACCAGGATGAGGCCGAGGCCGGCAAGGAGTTCGATCATTCCGGCGGGAACCAGGGAGAAGAACTGTGCCTTTTGGATGTCGTCGCGGTAGCGCTGCCAGTCGCGCTGGACGATGCGCAGCTGCTCGCGCTCGCGGCCGAAGGCCTTGATGACGGCGTAGCCGGCGATGCCCTCGGTGACCGTGGCGGTGACCTTGGCCACGGATTCGCGCACCACACGCCAGGAGCTACGGATGTGCGGGAAGAGGAATCGACCGGCCACGAGAATGATGGGAATGGGCAAGAGCGCCAGAAGGGCCAATTGCCAGTTGATGATGAACAGCGCAATCAGCATGGCGGCCGGCAAGGCAATGGCAATGACGGTTTCGGGGATGCCGTGGGCGACGAAGTCCTCGACCGTTTCCACGTCGCCGACGGAACGCGAAACCAAGGAGCCCACGCGCCGGTCGGTGAAGAAGCGGTGGGGCAGGGTCTGGATGTGGCGGTAGAGGTTGACCATCATGGCCTGCTGCACGTTGTAGGCCGCCCAGTGGGACAGCAGGCCGTAGGTGTACCGAGCGGCGGCGCGCACGAGGTAGGCGCCCACCAGAGCCGCCACCACGACCAGCATGGCGTTATCGGCGGTGGCGCCTTCGGCGTGCCAGATCAGAATCTGGCGGACGAACAACGGTGGGACCAGCCCGCTGGCCGTGAAGAGCAAGCCAGCCGCGACCGTGCCGATGAGCATGCCGCGCTCGGCGCGGGTGAAGCGTGACAATTGCCGGAGAAATTTCACGCCCGAAGCCTAGCGAGGCGGGCGTCGCGAAGCCAATGCCCGGGGTACGGCTGCGCGAGAATGGCAAGCGTGCTTTTTTGGGGCTTCAAGACGCATGGCCTACGACGAGGGACTGGCGCAGCGGGTACGCGAGGTGCTGGCGGACGCCGACGGGCTGACGGAGCGGCGGATGTTCGGCGGGATTGCCTTCATGCTGCACGGGAACATGGCGGTGGGCGTTTCCAGCGATGAACTGATGGTGCGGGTGGGGCCGGCGGGCTACGACGAGGCGTTGGCCCAGCCGCACGCGCGGGTGTTTGATATGACGGGCCGGGTGATGCGGGGCTGGGTAGTGGTGGCGGCCGAGGGCATCGCGGATGACGGGGCGCTGGACGGGTGGGTTGAGAAGGGCACCGACTATGCGCGCTCGCTGCCGCCGAAGTAGGACGGGCGTGTAGGTTAAGTCCGGGCCGCCGGAAACCTTTCGGCAAAGCCTGGGGAATCTCGCAGCGCGTTCCGAGGGCGGACGGTCGCGCCGCCGCACGACCCACGAGGTTGGATTGGAGACTCGCTGTGAAGTACACCCGCAAGGTCGTGATCGACCTGCCGCGCGATCGCGTGATCGAGCTAGTCGACGACGCCGACAACCTGACGAAGTGGCAGGAGGGCTTGCAAGCCTTCGAGCACGTCAGCGGCGAGCCGGGAGAGTCTGGCGCCAAGTCGCGCCTGGTGTATGACCACCGAGGTCGCAGTTTCGAGTTGATCGAGACGATCACGGAGCGAAACCTGCCCGATGACTTCTCAGCCATCTACGAGACCGATGGTGTCTGGAACCTGATGAAGAACCGGTTTGAGGAAGACGGACCGGACCGCACGCGCTGGATCGCCGAGTCGGACTTTCGCCCCCAGGGGATCAAGATGAAGCTGATGGCGATCCTGCTGCGACCGCTGTTCACCTCGAGGACACTGAAGACCCTGCGCGACTTCAAGGCGTTTGCCGAAGGTGAGGGGCGTGGGGACTAACGGCCGTCGGCGGCCAACCGGTTGGATTGGAGGATATCCGTGAAATACACCCGTGAAGTCGTCATCGACTTGCCGCGCGATCGCGTGATCAAGCTTTTCATGGACCGGGACAACATGCCGAAGTGGCAGACGGGGTTGAAGAGCTTTGAACACGTGAGCGGCGAGCCCGGGCAAGCCGGGGAGACCTCCCGGCTGGTGTACGAGCATCGCGGCCAGGACGTGGAAATGACCGAGACGGTGATATCGCAAAACCTGCCCGACGAACTGGCGGGTACGTACGAGACCGAAGGCGTGTGGAACTTCATCAACAACCGATTCGTGGAAGAGGGTCCGGACCGCACGCGCTGGATTGCGGAGACGGAGTTCCGCTTCTCCGACTGGAAGATGTTGGTGATGTCAATCGTCATGCGGTTTGCGTTCACGGGGCAGACGAAGAAGACGCTGCACGACTTCAAGGCGTTTGCCGAGGGCGAAGGGCGCGGGGACTAAGGGTCCCTTGTCGCGGGCGCTAGTGTCTGTGGCGTGGCGGCCCGTCATGTTTGTGGGCGGATGTCGGATTGTTTCCGGCGTCTGCGTGATCAGCGGGTTCGACATGAATGATTGCCTCGCCCAGGTACGGGATGGCGTGGGTGAGCTCGTGGGAAACGCGCTGCTCCAGCTCGTGTGCCTGCTTGAGCGAGAGGTCACTGTTTGCCGTGAGATGCACTTCCGCATGCAGGCGGTGGCCAATCCAGCGTGCCCGTGACGAGGTAATGGCTTGCACGCCTTCAACGTGCAAGGCCACGTGCTCCAGGTTGTCGAGGATTTCCGGGTCGACTCCGTCGAGCATGCGCCCGAATACCGTTTTGGCGGAGTCGTACACAATCTTTGCGATGAGTGCGCTGATGCCCAGCCCAACAATGGGGTCGGCTATCGGGAAGCCTGCCCA
Organism: Chloroflexota bacterium; assembly: GCA_011523785.1. Lineage (GTDB taxonomy): Bacteria > Chloroflexota > UBA11872 > UBA11872 > UBA11872 > UBA11872. The sequence continues at coordinate 17,997 of WTFW01000167.1, forward strand.
GATCGCGATGGCGCCGGCGACGACGGCGAGGCTGGCCAGCCCATCCGTCCGGGCGTGGTATCCGTCGGCCACCAGCGCGGCGCTGTTGATTTCGCGCCCGACGCGAATGCGGAACAGCGCGACAGCCTCGTTCCCGATGAAGCCTATGGCCCCGGCCGCGGCGACCGCCCACACCAGTTCAACGTCACGCGGGTTGAGCAACCGATCGACGGACTGGTAGGCAGCCACGACTGCGCTGGACAAGATCACGAGCACGATGACTGCTCCGGCCAGGTCCTCGACCCTGCCGAAGCCATAGCCGAACCGCCTGGTTGCTGCGCGGCGTGCGAACAGGAAGGCAATCCACAAGGGGACCGCCGTCATCGCGTCGCCGACGTTGTGGATGGTGTCGGCCAGCAACGCCACGCTTCCGGACAGGGCAAAGACGACCGCCTGCAGCACCGCGGTAATCCCCAGTCCCACGAATGACCACTTGATGGCCCAGATGCCTCGGCTGGTCGTCGCAATGGACGGGTCGACTGCGCCGTGAGTGTGGCCGTGCTTCGCGTCCTCACCGTGATGGCGGTGATGGTGCTGCATAGCGCTGAATCTAGCCCGAATGCGTAGCTCGTGGCTAACAGGAAGCCCTAGCCAGCCTGGCCTTGGCCGGCCGCGCCGGCTACTCCTCGTGGCCGGCGGTTGATTCCAGTTCGAGGGTGTAGGGCAACGCGCCGACGGGGAGGGGTTCGGGGCGTTCGGTGACGAGATCGCCGAGGTCCGCATCCGCGGCGTCGAAGCCCAGGTGCTCAAGGGTGTCGGTGTAGGGAAGGCCGCTGTCGGGATCCCAGCCGCGGTCGCGATAGTAGCCCTGGACGTAGGTGCGGACTTCCTCGCGGGGCAGGCGGTAGTCGCTGAGGGGTCCCTGGCGAATGGGTTGGTGCAGGCGTTCGGGCAGGCGGTCGTCCCGGGCGGTCATGCCTTCGCGCAGGTTGAAGAGGCGGGCCATGGTGAGGCCGCGCTCGAAGGTTTCGTGCAGTTCCTCGGGAGTCATGTCCCAGCCGGTGACGGCGTTGAGGAGTTCCAGCGCCTTGGTGTCGTCGTAGTCGAGGAACTGGCAGAGGCCCACGGTGTTGCGGACGGAGGTGCGCTTGAGGCCGGCGCCGGTGTGGTCGCCGCCGGTGGGGGTGATGGGGTAGTTGTCACGCATGTCCTTCATGGCGCGCGGATCGTGCATGGCGACTTCCAGACCCTTGACGTGGACGACGTAGTCCTCGGCATCGCCGCCGATGGTGCGGGCGGCGCGGAGCGCGCCTTCGGCCAGCAGGTCGCCGATACCGTCGCGGTAGGCAATCTTTTCGATCAGGTCCAGCAGGTCCTGGGCCGAGCCGAACTCGAGGGACTGGCCGTCTTCGTTGACGTCGCGCAGGCGGCCCATTTCGTGCATTTCCATGGCCCAGGCGATGGTGGCGCCGGCGGAGATGCTGTCCATGCCCAGGTAGTTGAGCATCTCGTTGCCCTTGCAGACTGCCATGATGTCGGTGACGCCGGTGTTGGTGCCGATGGCGGCCAGCGTCTCGTACTCGGGCCCGCCGTACTTGGGCCGGACCTTGACTTTGGGTGCGTCGATCTTCACGCGCTTCTTGCAGCGCACGGAGCAGGCGAAGCAGCGGTCCATGTGGTCGATGACCTGGTCGCGCATGGCGATGGCGTCGATGTTGCCGGCGCCGTCCAGCTGTCCGTCGCGAAAGTTGTGGACGATGAGGTGGCCTTCGAGCTGCTTGGAACGGACCATGGCGCCGGTGCCCCAGGTGTGGAGGCGGTGGTGACTGCCGCCTTCGCCCAGGGTTTCGCGGGCGACCCAGCGGGCCGTGTCCTTGACGGGATCGCGGTCGGCCACCTGGACCCGCCGGCTGCCGCGGACGGCGATGGCCTTGAGATTCTTGGAGCCCATGACCGCGCCGAGCCCGGTGCGGCCGGCGACCTCGTTCAGGTCGTTGACGATGCAGGCGTAGCGGACCAGGTTCTCGCCGGCGGGACCGATTTGGGTGACGCGGATCTGCTGGTCTCCGAGTTCCTCGCGGATGGCGGTTTCCACGGGTCCGGTGATCTGGCCCCAGAGGTGGGCGGCGTCGCGGAACTCAACCTGGTCGTCCTTGATCCAAAGGTAGACGGGCTCGGTTGCGCGGCCCTGGATGACGATGCCGTCCCAGCCGGCCTGCTTGAGCTCGGATCCCCAGTAGCCGCCGGCCTCGGACTCGCCGAAGAGTCCCGTCAGCGGCGACTTGGCGCCGACGCTGTGGCGGCCGGCACCGGGCAAGGCCACGCCGGTGGTGGGGCCCATGGCGAAGACCAGGCGGTTGACGGGATCGAATGCGTCAGCGCCGCGGGGCGTCTCGGTCAGCAGGTACTGGGCGATGAAGTTGCGGCCGCCGAGGTGTTTGCGGAAGAAGGCGTCGCCGGGCTGTTCGGTCCAGCAGCGGCGCTCGGTCAGGTCCACGCGCAGGATTCGGTTCTGGATCGAGGTTGGTGCCATCAGCTCGCTTCCATTCCGCCGGACATCGGGACCAGGACCTCCAGCGTATCGCCATCGCGCAGTTGCGTCTCGCGAGAGGCCAGGACGTCGTTGACGCCGAGGGTGAGGCGGCGTGCTTCATAAAGGCCGTGGGCCTCGAGCAGATCGCCGACGGTTGAGCCGGCGGGGGCTTCTACCACTCGGACGCGACCCTCGCCCGGGAAGAAGCGGGCGAGGTCGGCATAGGGGCGGACGCGGATGCGGATGTTCTTGCCTTGTCGTGAGGGCCGTGGCACGTGGTTCCCATGATCGGTGGGGCGCACTGCGGTTACGATATCGAACCAAGACTCCAGTCGGGCCGATGATGACCTCGCGGGAACTCTCCGAAGAAGTGCGCCGCCGAAACACTGCCGCCGGTCGCCATGACGAAGAACACCCGGACTGCGAGCCTCCCGACAGAGTGAAGGACGCGGTCCGTCCCGAACCGGTTGACCCGCAAGCTCTGCTCGAGCAGATCCGGCGACGACATGAAAGACTTGGGCCGATCGACCTCAGTTATGAGACCTTTCGGGAATTGCGGGACGAAGGCCGTCGCTGATCAGCGGTCGGCGGCTAAGAAGGCACCCGGACGCCGGTGGCGTTGGTCTGGACGCGGTAGACGCTGCCGCGGGCGGTGACGAAGAGGGTGGACCAGTTGGGGCCGCCCCAGGCGAGGTTGGCGGGCTGTTCGGGGAACTTGACGAGGCCGACCACGGTTCCGTCCGGCTCGATCACCCACACGGCGTTGCCGGGTCCGGTGGACCAGAGGCGGCCTGCTCTATCGCACTTCATGCCGTCGGGGTTGTTGGGTTCAGGGTAGGGGTCCATATCGACGAACTGGCGCGGGTTGTCCAGCGTGCCGTCGTCGGCAACGTCGAAGGCCCAGATATCGCGGGGTCCGCCTGAGTCGCCGATGTAGAGGGTCTGTTCGTCGGGCGAGAAGGCGAGACCGTTGGGCTTGAGGAAGCGGTCGGTCAGGAGGGTGAGGGCGCCGTCGGTTCCGAGCCGATAGACGCCGCAAATCGGTTGCTCCTGGGTCTCAGGCGGCAGGTCGATAATCCCGTAGGGCGGGTCGGTGAAGTAGATGTCGCCGTTGCGCTTCACGACGATGTCGTTGGGGCTGTTCAAGCGTCCGCCGTTGAAATGGGTGGCGATGGGCGTGGGCTGGTTGTTCTGGTCGAACCGGATTACGGCGCGGGCGCCGTGGGTGCAGCCGAGCAGGCGTCCCTCGCGGTCGAGCGTTAGGCCGTTGGTGGAGCCGTTATACGCGCGGAAGGTCGTGAGTTCGGGGCCTTCGGGCAGCTGGCGCCAGCGGCAGATGCGGTCGTTGGGAATATCGCTGAAGAGCAGGTGGTCGCCGCGCCAGACGGGGCCCTCGGTGAAGCCCAGGCCGCCGGCAATGCGTTCGAGGTTGGCGCCGGGCTGGACGAGTTCGGCCAGGCGTCCGGAAACGTCCTCAAGCTCGACGTCGAAATGCGGGATCGGTTCGGCCACGGTGCGGTCTCCAGGGGACAGGTCCAGTTGGCGCCGATATTGCCCGATCCGCGATTCGGCGGTCGCCTTCCCGCGCTCTGGGCGTTGCGCGGGTTGCGGCAAACCTGGCGCAGGCGCACGATGAGGCTGGCGCTCGGACTGAACGGGGATCGCCATGAGCAACGACCTGCCACAGGTTCCGCCCGCGACGTTGGGGCGATCGGGCGTGCGGTCCACCAAGTTGGCGCTGGGCTCGGCCAACTGGATCGGCAGGGTCGGTGACGACGCCTACGTGGAGTTGCTGCGCGAAGCGTTCCGCCTTGGCATCCGCCATGTCGATACCGCGCCCTCTTATGAGCAGGGGTGGCTGGCGGAGCGACTTCAGGAGGCCGATCCGCCGGCAGACCTGCTGATCGTCACCAAGATCGGGAGGTACAAGACCGACGATGGCGTTGAGTACGACTTCGGTCCGGATCGAGCCGTGCGCAGCGTGCATGACAGCCTGGCGGAACTGGGGCTGGAGCGTCTGCCGGTGATCAAGGTGCACGACGCGACGCCCGATGACTGGGACCAGATCGTGGGGCCGAACGGCACGCTCGCGGCGCTACGGCGACTGCAGGCCGAGGGGCTGGTGGGAGCAGTCGGTACGGCGGTGGGGAACGCGGACTTCGCGGCGATGGCGGCGGAGAGCGGGGAGTTCGACATCATTGGCTCCTACCACCACTACACGTTGCTGAACCAGGACGCGGCGCGGCGCATCCATCCGCACGCGCGCCGGCACAACCTGGGCGTGATCAACATCAGCCCGTTTGGCGGGAACATCCTGGGCACGGGCGCGGTGCAAGGGGCGCGGTACAGCTACCGGGAGGCCGCGCCGGAGGTGCTGAACGAGGTGCGGCACATGGAGCAGCGCGCCCAGGCTCACGGGCTGAGCCTGCAGACTGCGGCTTTGGCCTACTCGCTGGCTTGCCCGGACATTGATGTGAACGTGATTGGTCCAACCTCGATCGAGGAGTTGCACGCCGATGTGGCGGCGCTGAAGGTGGCGGAGGAGTTTGGGAGCTTCGGCGACATCGTGTCGCCGGTGGAGTTTCCGAACGACTGGTTCTAGACACGGTCGGTGTGCCCCTGAGACTTCAGCACATTCTTCAGAGGTATTGACGTGACGCAGCGGAGTTCGCAAAATACGGGTGTCCCGATGAAGGGACTTTTCCGAATCGGTTTTGGGGGGAACCCGATGAGGGTTCCCCCTTTTTCTGTGCCCCATGACTGACCGCTATTGCGTGTTCGTGGACGCTGGCTATCTCTACAAGGCGGGTGGCCAAGCATCCTTGAACGTAGACGACCGGGCGTCTCAGCTTCTTGATGTCGAGTCGTTTGTGCCTGCGCTTTCCGACTTCTGTAGTCGCGAAGTTCTGGGAGGTGGTGGCAGTTGGCTGCGAACGTATTGGTACGACGGTGCGCCGTGGGGCAATCCACAGCCAATTCACGAGGAGATTGGACTCCTTCCGCGAGTAAAGACCCGCATCGGTCGGCTTGTCCGTGACGACGCCGGTCAGTTTCAGCAGAAGGGCGTCGATTCGCTGATCGTCCGTGATCTGGTGATTCTGGCAGAGCGAACGGCGATTTCAACGGCTTTCTTGCTCGGAGGCGACGAGGACCTGCGGGAGGGCGTGCGCGAAGCCCAAGACCGTGGCGTTGAAGTAGTGTTGCTTGGAATCGAGCCGCCTAAGGGGTCAAACCTCTCGGAGACGCTGGTCATGGAGGCGGATCAACTGCTTCTTGTGGGCCAAGAGGTGCTGGGACCTCACTTCTCCAAGCCAAATTTCTCGACCGTCGCGCCTCGTACGACAGATCCCTATGAGTTTGGTCATCGGTTCGCGGAAGCGTACGTGGGAACGCTACAAGGCTTTGAGCGGCGCGTGGTGCTTAGGTCACGACGATGGGTACCTCCACACATCGACCGGGCAATACGCCAGCGGCTTTCCGGACCTTCGGCTTATGGGTCAACTGGTCCAGATATGACGAGCGCACGAAACGGTTTCATGCAAGCGTGCAAGTCGCTGCGCGAGGCGGACCAAGCCGTCATTTGAATCGTCCGCACCGCACCAAGAGCGGTCGGCAACTGATTCTCGCCCGTCAGTTCGTCATGGCGCTCGGCACGACCGAGACAGAGTCCTTACCGAATTGGGCGCTGAGTGCGGCAAGGAGAGACTCGTGGGGCTGGACGGTGTTGGGCCAGCGGAGGCGGGCGACAGATCCGTCGGTCTTGACCACGTGGAGATGCAGGGGCGTTGGGCCTTCGTTGGAGGTGACCGCGGCGTTCAGGCGCTTGAGCAGGTCGAGATCGAAGCTGGGGTCGGGGCTGCGCCGGAGGGTCACGATCACGCGGTCTGGCAGGGGAGTGGCAGGAGGCGGCGGAGCCGGATCGTCGGCCTCGGCCGCGGGAGGCGAGCTATTCGTCGAACCGTTGGTTGCGGGGGTAGCGTCGTTGCCGCTGCCGGTGGGCACTGCAACGTCGTCCGCTCCGCTGGTTGCACCGCTGGGCGTGGCCTCGGCCGGCGGATCAGCAGGACTGGGTGAATCTGAACCGTTGGCGGCGGCGTGCGACGGCTCTGGGACTTGTGGCTCGGGTACCGGGTCAGGCTCATAGACGGCCGGAGCGTCTGACACACCGGTAGGCTCGGACTCGGCTACTTCCGGAATCGGAGCAGTTTCTTCAGGTTCGGGTACCGGCTCAGGGATGTAGAAATCGGTTGACGGCTCGGCCTCGCGCGGCATGGGCGGTTCGTCCTCGTATTCGGCCTGGGCGGCACGACTCGCGGCATCGTTGTCCGCCGAGGATCCGTTTGACGCCGTGGCGGCCGAGAGGGTGAAGATATTGTCGGCCAACATGCGGGGCGAGGCGTCGTCACCCTCGATTCTGCCGCTCGCCAGAACGACCTGGTCGTTGTTCAAGTCCGGCGCGATGTGCTGCCAGATGCGAGGAAAGCAAATGACTTCGATTGCCCCCGGCGGATCCTCAAGGGTTACGGCGCCCATCATTTGACCCTTGCGGGTCATGAAGGCGCGCTGGCTGGCGACGATGCCTCCAATCGTCATGGACTGGCCGTGGTGCGTGTCTTCGAGCTCGTAGATGCGGGCGTCGACGTTGGCGGCGAGCTGCTCGCCGATGATCGGGTCGGAGAGCGGGCTGGGTGTCACGTAGAGCCCGAGCAGTTCCTTCTCCCAGCGACGGCGCTCGGCCTCGGCTGCCGCCGGCACGTCAGGGAGCTCCAGCGCGGGCTCGGTCGACTCGGGCAGCAGGCCGACTCCGAACATCGTTGTCTGTCCCGCGGCGCGGTCGGCCTGGGTGCGCTGGCCGCGCTTCATGGCCGGTTCCAGCGCTTCGAGCAATGCCTGGCGTTCGCCAAGCTCGTCCAGGGCGCCGACCTTGATCAATGACTCCCAGGCGCGTTTGGGGGCTCGGCGAAGGTCTACGCGTTCGCAAGCGTCGGTTAGCGAGTTGAATGAGCCGCCATCCTGGCGCGCGTCGGCGATGGCTTCAACGGCGGCCACGCCCACGTTCTTGATGGCCGTCAGTCCAAACACGATCGAGTCGCCGCTGGGCTCGAACGAAACGCCGCTCTGGTTGATGTTGGGCGGCAGCACGTTGACACCCAGCAATTCGGCTTCCATGCGGATGCTGGCGACCTTGCCGACGTCGCCGGCGTCGGTGTCCAGCAGCGCGGTGAGGAACTGCACGGGGTAGTGGGCCTTGAGCCAGGCGGTCCAGTAGGCGATGACGGCGTAGGAGACGGCGTGGGCCTTGTTGAACCCGTAGCCGGCGAACGGCTCGATGAGGGCGAAGAGCTGCTCGGCGATGTTCGTGGGGATGCCCTCCTGGCCACAGCGAGTGACGAACTTTTCGTGTTCGCTTTGCAGGGCTTCGCGGATTTTCTTGCCGACGGCCCGACGGAAGTTGTCGGCCTCGTCCCAGGAGTAGCCGGCCAGGTGGCGGGCGATCATGAGCACCTGGTCGGCGTAGACGAGCACGCCGTAGGTTTCGCGGAGGATCGGCTCGAGTCGTTCGTGGAGGTATTCGGGGGCGGAACGACCATGCTTGCGGTCGATGTAGGTGGGGATGTTGGCCATGGGGCCGGGGCGGTAGAGCGCGATGATGGCGGCGACTTCGCCGATGCTGGTGGGCGCCAGTTCGCGCAGCGTGCGCGTCATGCCGGCGCCCTCCATCTGGAAGATGCCGACGGTGCGGCCGCGCCGCAGCAGGGCGAAGGCCTTGTCGTCGTCCAGCGGGATGTCCTGCGGCGCCAGCGGCTGGCCGGTTTCCTGCTCCACCAGCCGCAACGCGTGCTGGATGGTTCGGAAGTTGGACAACCCCAGCACGTCGAGCTGGAGCAAGCCAATTTTCTCGATGGTCTGGAAGGTGAACTGGGCGACCGGACGGCCTTCGGCTGAGCGAGTGAGCGGCACGTGTTCCTGGAGCGGATCGCGTGAGACGACCAGCCCGGCGGCGTGGGTGGAGGCGTGGCGCGCGACGCCCTCGATGCGCTGGGCGGAATCCAGCAGCCGGCGGACGGCGTCGTCTTCCTGGTAGAGGCGCTTGAGTTCGTCGACCTCGTCAAGCGAGCGGCCGATGGTGTAGGGATCGACCGGGTTGACGGGAATCTGCTTGGCCACCCGGTCGGTCAGGCCGTACTCCATGCCGAGCACGCGCCCGACGTCACGAACCGCAGCGCGGGCGGCCAAGGTGCCGAAGGTAACGATCTGGGCCACGTGGTCGGCGCCGAAGCGGCGGATCATGTACTCGATGACTTCGTCGCGGCGGTCGCTGGGGAAGTCCATGTCCACGTCGGGCATGGAGCCCTTGCGGCCGATGGTGAGGAAGCGCTCGAAAATGATGTCGTGCTCGATAGGGTCGATGTCCGACATGCCGGTGGCGTAGGCGACGAGGCTGCCGTTCACCGAGCCGCGGGGGGCGGTCAGCATGCCCTGGTTGCGCGCGAAGGCGAAGATTTCGCGGACCAGCAGCAGGTACTCGCCGAAGTCGGTCTGGTCAATGACGTCGAGTTCGTAGGCCAGGCGTTCGCGGTACCTGGCGTCGGCGTTCGGCAGGCGACGGGCCAGACCCTCGGTGGCGAGTTCGGCCAAATGGGACTTGACCGTGTGGCCATTCGGAACCTCGACGGAGGGCATGGCGATGCGGCCGAACGGCAGGTCGAGGTCGCAGCGCTCGGCGATGGCGACGGTGTTGGCCAGCGCGTCGGGCTGGTCATCGAAAGCCTGGGCCATCTCCTCGGGCGACTTGAGGTACCACTCGCCCTCCATGCGCATGCGGTCGGTGTCGGCCACCAGGCTGCCGGTCTGGATGCAGAGCAGGATGTCGTGGGCGTCCTTGTCGTCGGGCGTGAGGTAGTGGACATCGTTGGAAGCGACGAGGGGCAGGCCCAGACTGCCGGCGAGCTGGATGAGTCCCTGGGCCAGGGGTTCCTGGTCGGGAAGGCCCGGACGCTGGATCTCGAGGTAGTAGTTGTCGGGGCCGAAGGTATCGGCGTGCCAGCGGGCGATGTCTTCGGCACGGGCCAGGTTGCCGGAGGTGACGGCTCGTGAGAGTTCGCTGGAGGGGCAGCCGGAGAGGCAGATCAGGCCTTCGGCGTGGGCCGCCAGCAGGTCGCGGTCGATGCGGGGCTTGTAGTAGAAACCGTCCAGGCTGGCGCGCGAGACCAAGCGCACCAGGTTGCGGTAGCCGGTGAGGTTGCGGGCGAGCAGGGTGAGGTGGAAGGAGCGGCGGTCGAGGGCGGGGTCGCGGTCGGTGTGGGAGCGGGGGGCGACGTAGACCTCGCAGCCGATGATCGGCCGCACGCCCTTGTCGCGGGCGGCCAGATAGAAGTCGGCGGCGGCGTACATGGCGCCGTGGTCGGTGATGGCGACCGAGTCCATACCGAGCGCGGCGGTGCGCTCGATGAGGTCGGGGATGCGACAGAAGCCGTCGAGCAGGCTGAATTCGCTGTGGACGTGGAGGTGGGCGAATCCGGCCAAACGTGCACTCCTTTAGTGATGGTGGATTCTAGGCTTTGGCCGAAAAAGCGGACAAACGCCCGCAGGCCCGATTGGCGGCTGCCTATACTGACCGGGCGAGCGAGGGGGCGCGTAGGCGCAGAGGCCGGTATGCCGCTTGAAGTGTGGATTATCTTCACGGCCCTGATCGTGGCGGCGGTGCTGTTGTTGCCACGCATCCTGCCGCCGACCGGGCCTACGTGTACGCGCTGCGAGGGAACCGGGGCGGTGAATGAACGCTGGCCGGATCCGTCCAAACCCGGCGGCTGGCACGAGCTGAGCGGGAAGTGCCCGAAGTGCGACGGCAAGGGGCGGCTGCGTCGCTAAGACGCTGAGACCGGCGCGCGTTTGCGCGTTGGCTCGAAGGCCATTGGCAACGGGCAACCGCTGACGTGCGCCACCTGAACCTTCTGGGCGGCCGCGAGATTCCGCCGTTTGCGTGGTTGGCGGCGGCTGCGGTGGGCTTTGGCCTGGCGTTTTCGATATTCATCACCGTGTCCACCAATTTCATGGTGGAGGAGCTGGGTATCCGGCCCAGCGAACTGGGCCTGCTGGAGACGATCCGCGAAGTTCCCGGGCTGCTGACGATTGTGATGGGCGCGGCGCTGATGACGGTTGCGGAGCCGGTGGTGGGCGCGGTGGCGCTGTTGTTGCTGTGTATCGGCTATATCAACTTTTTTCACGTCACGACGATCGAGGTGCTGATCGTCTTTTCGCTGACCCAGAGCATCGGCTTTCACCTGTGGTGGCCGGTGGCCAACACGATTGCGCTGCGGCTGAGCACGGTGGAGACGCAGGGGCGGCGGCTGGGACAGCTGCGCTCGCTGATGGCGGGGGCGAACCTGGTTGGCATCCTGGTCGTTCTGGTGGCGGTGACGGTTCTGGCGACAGGGATCCGTCCGCTCTTCCTGCTGGCCGGCGGGGTGGCGGCATTTGCGGCGCTGGCGGTGTGGCAGTTGCGCTCGATGGGCAAGATCGGTCATCCGCCGCGGGTGGTGCTGCGACGGCGCTACTGGCTGTACTACGCGCTGACGTTCCTGGACGGCGGACGCCGGCACATCTTTATGACGTTCGCGATCTTCCTGCTGGTGGACAGCTACGGGGTGCCGGTGCGCACGATCACGATCCTGGCGCTGATCAATAGCATGGTGTCGATCGGCGGCGCCTATTTCTTCGGTCGACTGATCGACCGGGTGGGCGAGCGGCCGGTCCTGGTGGTTGCGTTTGGCGCGCTGGCAGCGATTTTCATGGGGTATGCGGTGGTGCCGTGGCTGGGCGTGCTGTTTGTGCTGTACATCCTGGACCACTTGTTTTTCAGCGCGGAGGTGGGGATCACGACGTACCTGCGGCGCATCCTGGTGACGCCGGACGATCTGCGCCCGAGCCTGGTGGCCGGGCAGACGATGAATCACGTGGCGGCGGTGGCGTTGCCGGTGACGGGCGGGATTCTGTGGGAAGTGTTTGGGCACCAGGTGCCCTTTATCGGCGGGGCGGGGCTGGCGGTGATGGCGCTGATTCTGAGCACGCTGGTGCGCCGCAAGGGGGACGTGCCGGTTGAAGCGCCGGCGGCGGCGGCGGCGGGTTCGTAAGCGCGCAGGCGTGGGGCTCCTGCGAGACCTTTGCGAAACCCTGGGGATGGGTGCCCGGAAGACCCTCACCCTAACCCTCTCCCAGAGAGAGACCTTTGCGTTCTCCGAGCTTGGTTGCGCGGAAGACCCCTCACCGATTTCGGCCGAAGACGCCCGAACCCCGGATCGAGTCCGGGGCAGGTTCTGCCTCTCCCC
>WTFW01000039.1 GCA_011523785.1 Chloroflexota bacterium
GGAAGGACTACACCCTCGAGGACCGCCTCGTCCTGCACATCGAGGAAGTCCCGCTCGGTCAGGGCGTCGTCGACCACGCCGCCTGGCTCACGGCGCTGAACAAAGTCGCCCCCCGCGCCTGGGTCCTCATCGAACACCTCCCACCCAAACTCATCCCCGAAGCCAAGCGCGTGCTGGATGCCGCGATGGCACAAGCAGGCCTCGACTGGGATCCCGTCTAAGCTCGGTCAGCAGGACTCGGCAAAGTCCGGCCTGAGGCTCCCGAACGGATCCGTACCGGTCGACGCCGAATAGACCAAACCCGCGGGGAAACGATCAGTTATTCCTCGAAGCCACGAACCCTGACTCGCTTGTTGGTGTCGGCGGTTGTGGCTTCGATTGACGCGACTTTCAGCGCAAGGACGTCCGTGACTGTCGTTAGCGTTTCGATCTCTGCTTTCACCGTGTTCATGTCCGCCTTCACCGCGTCCATGTCAGTCTTTAGCGTGGCGACATCTGCCGTCAGGGTCTCGTAACCCAGCTTGAGTGTCGCCACGTCCGCCTTTAGCGTCGCCAGATCCGCCTCGACCGAAGCGAACCGCCGGTCCATGCGTTCCAGAATCCGAAGAACGCTGCGGAGCGTGTCGTCGTCCGACTCGGCTCGCCGCTCAAGCCGAGCGACGCGGACGTCCATCGTTGGTGTGGCCAGGCGAGTCCCCCTTGTGAGAATAGGTGTGGTTCCCCGCCCTGCGTCAATTGTAGCGACCGGAACTAATCTCGTAGATTCCGACAGATGACCGCCCTGACTGGGGGCGGCCCACCACAAACCTGGCGAATGTTTCACGTGAAACATCGCTGCCGCCGCGAGGACGCTGTCCGATGACCACCGACTCGCTCCAGGACCGCGTCATCATCGTCACCGGCGGCGCATCGGGCATCGGCCGTGCCACCGTCGAACTCTGCGCCCGGCGCGGCGCCCGCGTGGTGCTGGCGGACCTTCCGCAAAGCCAGGGCGCGGCCATTGCCGACAGCCTGTCCGCCGAAGGCCACACCGTCCGCTTCGTCGCCTGCGACGTTTCCGATGAGTCCGAGGTGGAAAACCTGCTGGCCGCCACATCCGAGCTCGGCCGTCTGAACGTCCTGATCGCCTGCGCCGGCATCCTCCAGGGCGCCACGGTGCCGATCGAGGACTTCGAGACCGCCACCTTCGACCGCGTCCTCGGCGTCAACGCCCGCGGCATGTTCCTCTGCGCCAAGCACGCCGTCCGCGCCATGGGCGAAGCCGGCGGCGTGATCCTGCTGCTGGCCTCCGGCGCCGGTGTCACCAGCGGCAGTTCGTCTTTCGCCTATGGCACCAGCAAGGGCGCGGTGCACGGCCTGGGCCTGGTCATGCAAGGACGTATGGGCTACGACCCCATTCGCGTCAACACCGTGGCCCCGGGCAGCATCGCCACCGCCCTCAAGCTGCAGAACGTGATTGATGTCGGCCAGGCCGCCGGCGTCTCCGACGACGAAATCCGTCGCCGCCACGCCGAACTCGGCGACCCCGTCGGCGTCGCCCGCGTCCTCGCCTTCCTGGCGTCCGACGAAGCCGACTACGTCCGCGGCACCATCTTCACCCGCTAGTCGCTTACGGCCGGTACGCCAGGTCCGAAAACTCCTCAGCCGCCGCGCGCACGAACCCCTCCCAGCCCTTGCGTGATACGGGTAGGTACGGCCGGCGAGTCTCCCAGGTAGTTTCCACCAGGAACGGCGAGGCTGCCGACATGGCCTTGCCGATGATGCCGTGCAGGTTGCCGTCTTCCACCAGGTGGCGCTTGGCGATGCCGCCGAAGGCGTGCAGGCGCTCGTTGCGCCGCGCCGCCGCGTCCCAGTCGCCGCGCTCGATCTCGTCCCACCAGTCCAGCATGAACGTCGGGTTGTAGCCCGCCATCCACGAGTAGTTGCCCCGCGCGCCGTGCATGGCGAACGCCGTCAGCACGTGCTCCCCGGCAAAGCAGCTCAACTCCGGCGCCTGTCGCCGCACGTCCATGAAGCCGTCCACGCCCGCCTGCACGTACTTGGCCCCGATCAGCTTGGGAAACTTTGCGGTCAGCGCGCGGTATTCCGCGCCGCCCAGCACGTGCGGCTGCCGCGGCGTGTTGTATTGGATCAGGCCGAAATCGTCGGGCACCGCGTCCGATACGTCCTCCCAGAACCGGTCGAAGGAGGCCGGTGTCATCGGCATGAACACCGGATGCCCCACGTGCGCACCCATCACCCCGCTGTCGGCCGCGATCCGCAGGCGGTCCACGGTGCCCTGCGTGTTCAGCCAGGTCACCCCCGCCTGCGACGGCATGCCCACCTTCTGGCATTCGTCCCCGAACGCCTCAACCAGGGTGCGGAATTCATCCAGCTCAATGGCGTAGAACTCCCCGTCGCTGTCGGTCGTATACGCCCCGTGCAGCCCCGCGGCATGGCAGCGCCGCACGTTCTCCCGTACGACGCCCGTATCGATCTTGTCATCCGCCGTAAACGGCGTCGTCAGCGCAATCCAGATCCCATGCAAATTCCCCCGCGTCAGTCCGCCCGCCATCTCCTCCCGCGCCATAACTCTCGACTCCCACACCTCCACGTCAGCCCCCATACTGCGCCGTCCCAACGATTGACGTGCAAGCCGTAGAATCAAGTTCGCGAACTGAGGCGTCGGCTGAGCGTGTCCCTCCTCTCGCCTAGTCCGATCTGAAGTGTTCGGAGAGCGCAATGTCCGTGACTGCGTACGTGGCCATGACCTTCGAGTTTCAGCGCGAAGGCGACCAGTGGCTGGGCCAATGCCTTGAATTGGGAACCGCGACCTTTGGCGACTCTGTGGATGAAGTTGCCGACGAGCTTGCGGACCTGGTCCAGTTGCATCTGAACAGCCTGGAGGACGTGGGAGAACGAGAGCGCTTTTTCGCCACGCATGCCATTCCCGTATTCCTCGACCACGCGCCGCAGGAAGTCACTCGGCCCCTGCGCATCAACGCCGGCTCGGTCTTCACGCAAGTCCGGCCAATCGCCGTAGGCCTTCAAACCCAACGCCACGAGACCGCCCTCGCCTAGGGCGGTGCTGAGATAGCGCCTCGACGAGCGCGCCTCCCTGCGATCACATGCTCACAGTTGGAACGGCTGCTTCAGCAGGATGGCTGGGTGCGCAAGCGCGAGGCGCGCCACGGCGTCGCCTACGCCAAGACCTTTAGCCGCGACGAGGCATCTGAGACTCGCGTGACCATCATCCCGACAAAGAAACACCGCGGGAGCCGGCCCATCCCGCAAGGCACTCTTCGCGCCATCTTGGGTCCCAGGCAAACGCAAATCGGAGTTTCCGGCCTGCTCAACCTCATTGAGTTGCACGGGCTGCGCTAGCACGTCTGGGCCCTCAACCGAACCCGAGTCACTGCGGGATTACGAAGTCACAGCTTGGACACGCTGGCCGACGCCTACACCGCCTTCTACCTGTCCGGCTAGGACTGCTTCCTTTCCAACTTCACCGACACCACCGCCTACCGCGCCGCCATCATCGCCGGAACCCAGGGACTCACCGAGGCCGCCGCCCTCGGTCGGCAGTGGCTCAAAACGAACTCAGGGTCTCCGTAATCGCCCCTAACCTCGTCAGTCCACCCAGAAAGCTCGAGTTTCTGCCTTAGAATTACCCCACCTCCCTGTCCTTTGGCCTTCTGCTGTATTCCCATGACCACCGACTTCCGCCCCACCGAAATCGATCCCAAGTGGCGCGCCCGCTGGGCTGAGCAGGACCTGTACCGCACGCCCGAGCCGTCCGACCGCCCCACCTTCTATTGCCTCGACTTCTTCCCCTATCCCTCGGGCGACGGGCTCAGCGTCGGCCACCTGCGCAACTACGTGCCGACCGACGTGATCTCCCGCGTCATGCGCATGCGCGGCTACGACGTGCTGCACCCGATGGGCTGGGACGCCTTTGGCCTGCCCACCGAAAACGCCGCCATCGAGACCGGCCGCCACCCGGCCGACCTGACCCGCGAGTGGAGCGCCAACTACAAGCGGCAGTTGAACCTGGCCGGCGGGTCGTTCGACTGGAATCGCGAGATCAACTCCACCCACCCCGAGTACTACCGCTGGACGCAGTGGATGTTCCTGAAGCTCTTCGAGCGCGGGCTGGCCTACCGGGCCTCCGGCTTGCAGTGGTGGTGCCCCATCTGCGGCGCTTTGGCCAACGAGGAAGTCAACGCCGACGGCACCTGCTGGCGCGACCACCCCGACGTCACCCAGCGCGAGCTGACCCAGTGGTTCTTCAAGATCACCGACTACGCCGACCAGCTGATCGAAGACCTGGAAGGCCTGGACTGGCCGGACGAGACCCGCGCGGCCCAGGTCAACTGGATCGGGCGCAGCGAGGGAGCGGACGTGACCTTCACGGCCGAGACCGGCGACGAAATCCCGGTCTTCACCACCCGCCCCGACACCCTCTTCGGCGCCACCTTCATGGTGCTGGCCCCCGAACACCCGCTGGTCGCCCGCGTCACCACGCCGGACCGTGCCGACGAGGTCCAGGCCTATGTGGCCGCCGCCGCCCGCAAGGCCGAGTTGGATCGCGTGGCCCTGGACGACGACAAGACCGGCGTCTTCACCGGCGGCTACGCCATCAACCCCGTCAACAACGAGCGCCTGCCCATCTGGATCGCCGACTACGTCCTGATGTCCTACGGCTCCGGCGCCATCATGGCCGTGCCGGCGCACGACGAGCGCGACTTCGACTTCGCCACCCGCTACGGCATCGAAATCCGCACCGTCATCGCCCCGCCCGGCTGGGATGGGGAGCCGTTGTCCGAGGCCTTCGTCGGCGACGGCCCCATGGTCAACTCCGGCCGGTTCGACGGCCTATTGGTTGCGGACGGCGTGCGCGCCGTCACCGAGTGGCTGCGCGACCAGGGCAAGGGCGACTTCGCCGTCAACTACAAGCTGCGCGACTGGCTGATCTCCCGCCAGCGCTACTGGGGCACCCCCATCCCCATCGTCCACTGCCAGGCCTGCGGCGAGGTCCCGGTGCCCGAGGACGAGCTGCCGGTGCTGCTGCCCTACGTCGAGCAAATCGACCCGCAGCAGCTGGGCGGACGCTCGCCCCTGGACGCCGTCGAGGACTGGGTCAACATCCCCTGTCCCACCTGCGGCAAGCCCGGGCGGCGCGAAACCGACACCCTGGGCGGCTTCGCCTGCTCCAGCTGGTACTTCCTGCGCTTCTGCAGCCCCGACCAGCATGACCAGGCCTTCGACCCCGACACCGTCCGCCGCTGGATGCCCGTGGACCTGTACGTCGGCGGCGCCGAACACAGCGTCATGCACCTGCTCTACGCCCGCTTCTGGACCAAGGCCATGCGCGATGCGGGGATCCTGGACCTGACCGAGCCCTTCCACGCCCTGCGCCACCAGGGCCTCATGCTGGGCGGACGCTCGCCCCTGGACGCCGTCGAGGACTGGGTCAACATCCCCTGTCCCACCTGCGGCAAGCCCGGGCGGCGCGAAACCGACACCCTGGGCGGCTTCGCCTGCTCCAGCTGGTACTTCCTGCGCTTCTGCAGCCCCGACCAGCATGACCAGGCCTTCGACCCCGACACCGTCCGCCGCTGGATGCCCGTGGACCTGTACGTCGGCGGCGCCGAACACAGCGTCATGCACCTGCTCTACGCCCGCTTCTGGACCAAGGCCATGCGCGATGCGGGGATCCTGGACCTGACCGAGCCCTTCCACGCCCTGCGCCACCAGGGCCTCATGCTGGCGCAGCCCGGCTGGGTGGACGAGTCCATCCTGCGGGTCGACAGCCAGGGCCGCGCCCGCGTGGACGCGCCCGACGGCGCCGACGCCTACGACAGCCCCGAGGCCGCCCAGCCCTTCCGCCGCTATCCCCTGGAAGCCCGCTTCGAGCTCACCGGCCAGCGCGCCCAACGCAACGGCGACGCGCTGGTCGAGTTCCGCGCCACCGGGATGTCCAAGTCCTGGCGCAACGTGGTTACGCCCGATGAAGTGGCCGCCACCGCCGGCGGCGATGCCCTGCGCTGCTACATCCTGTTCATGGGACCGTTTGACCGCACCCTGCCCTGGAGCGATCAGGGCCTGGCCGGCGTCTCCCGCTGGCTGAACCGGGTGTGGAACCTGGTCCTGGATCTCGACATGGGCGGCACCCGCCGCCGCAGAGCCGACTACGCCGACGTGCAGGTCGAGCTGCAGCGCCAACTGCACCAGACCATCCGCCGCGTCAGCCACGACATCGACGCGCTCAAGTTCAACACCATGGTCGCCGCCCTGATGGAGTTCACCAACTTCCTGATCGAAGTCGGCGACGACGACCTGCGCGCCACCCCGGCCTGGAAGGAGACCATCGACACCTTCCTGGTCCTGCTGGCTCCCTGCGCCGTCTTCATGGCCGAGGAGCTGTGGGAACGCATCGGTCACTCCGAGAGCATCCACCTCCAGTCCTGGCCCGCCTGGGACGAAGCCCTGGCCGCCGACGAAACCTTCACCCTGGTCGTCCAGGTCAACGGCCGCGTCCGCGACCGCATCGAGGCCCCCGTCACCACCGACGAAGCCGCCGCCCAATCCCTGGCCCTCGCCAGCCCCCGCGTCCAGGCCCACACCAACGGCAAACAGGTCCGCAAGGTCATCTACCGCCAGGGCCGCCTCATCAACCTCGTCGTCGGCTAACTGCCACGATCCAGGTCGGCGTTCACGCAAGCGCCAGCCTCGCTTGCGAAGTGTGAAGCGGTCCTAAGCCGGGCCGCGGGCCATCCCTCGAGCTCGTGACTTCACCTGCAATCAAGACTTGACTGCATGTCTATGCTTAGGTGATTCGGGTCCGCACGGGAGGGTTGCTTGATGAAGACAAGGCTTGCGCTCCTGGCCGCCATGGTCGGTCTCGTCTTCTCATTCCAACCCGCACTCGCCCAGGACTGTTCCTTTCAGTTGGGCTTCAAGGCTCTGTATGAACTTATCCCGGACGTCGTGGGCGACTGCCTTGATGACGAGCAGCACAATTCCGCCACAGGGCTGACGCAGCAGAGCACCACCAACGGCCAACTCACCTGGCGCAAGGCCGACAACTGGACCGGATTCACCGACGGTCAGCGCACCTGGATCAACGGTCCGCACGGCCTGCAGCAGCGGCTCAATAGCGAGCGCTTTCCCTGGGAAGCCGCGCTGCCGGCGCCCACGGCCACGCAGCGCCTGACGCTGGAACAGCTGCGCAACGCCGAATACCACCTGCCGCTCCTCGGCGACCAGGACACCCCAATTCGACTCGTCGATGGCATGGGCACGCTCGTCTACGGCGAGGGTGCGACCGAACGGGAAACCGTAGGCCTCGTTGACAACGCGGTTGCGTTCGGCGACCTGGACGGCGACGGCATCGCCGACGCCGCGGTCGTCGTCTTCATCTCCGGCGGCGGCAGCGGCACGTTCATCCACCTGGTCGCCGTGCTCGATCGCGACGGCGCGCCAGAACAGGCGGCCCGGGCATTCCTGGGCGACCGCGTGCCGGTGCGAAGTCTGACCGTCACCGGCGGCCGGATCGTCGCGCAGACGGTCACCCACCGCCCCAGCGACGGCCTCTGCTGCCCGACCCTGGAAATCACCCGCACATTCGGGCTCGAAAGCGACCAACTGGTCCCCCGCCAGGCCCTGGTCATTGAGTCCCCGCTGCCCGGCGAGACGGTGGCGACGGGCGTCGAAATCCGCGGCACAACCAGCACCTACCCGTCCGCCGAGCACCTCGCCTACCTGGTCTACGACGCCCACGGCGGAGTAATCGGCATGGGCAGCCTCCCCGTTTCGGGATACGCAGATCAACCCGGAACCTTCGCCGCGCCGGTCGAGTTCATCGCCGGCGCGAATGGACCCGGGCGGATCGAGATCATCGACGTGGATGCAAGCGCTGGCTCGGCGCTGGCCCGCACCGCCGTGCCCGTCATCCTGCAGGCCGCTCCCATTTCCGACGGTCGGACCAGCCGCGAACCCACTCCTGAGATCGTCCTCGAATCACCCCTCTCCGGCTCGACTGTCGGCACGACCGTGGAACTGCGCGGACGCATCAGCGCCATGCCCTTCGAGAAAAACCTGACCTACCGCGTCTACAACCAGGCCGGAACCCTCATCGACCAGAGTTGGATCTCGGTGGACGGCGACTACGGCGGCCCGGGCACGTTTACGAAATCGATCGACATCCCGGCCACCACCGCCCCCGGCCTCCTCCGCATCGAAGTCCGCGACGAGAGCGTGGTCGACGGCGCCCTGACCGGCAGCACCTCCGTGGAGGTCTACTTCACCGGCGCTTCATAACCTGCTGCGCGCGAATTCGCATCATCGACCGTCGGCCCGCTAGGATTCCCCACGCCGCTCGCGGCGTGCCTGCAAGCTGTCGCTCCCCGCTCCGGGGAGTGGCGGATTGCGGAACCTAAAGCGGTCCCAACTCCGCATAGGCCGTCGGATCCTCGACTCCGGCGTCCATGAATCCCCGCCGCCGCTCCCCGCACTTCCCGCACACCCCGCAGTGGCGGCCGTCAACTGGACTGGCACACGACAGGGCTTCCTCCACCGGCATGCCGACCCCGGCCCGCACCACGTCGGCCTTGTGCATGTCGCCCAGCGGCGTCAGCACCGTGAAGCTCGTGTCCATCGCCAGCCCCGCGGTCCGCTCCAGGCTGCGCAGAAAGTCGGTCGTGGCGTCGGGAAACGGGTTGCTGGCCAGCAGCCCAATCGCCAGGTTCGGCGTCTCGTTCACCCCGCCGTACAGCGCCGCCGCCCCCAGCAACAGCAGATTGCGTCCCGGCAGATACCAGGCGTGGTCCGGCTGCTGCGCGTCGGGCACCTCCGAGCCCCCCACGCTCCAGTGCGATCCGTAGACCGATCGAATATCGAACGCCAACTCCACGATCGGCCGCACCGCCGGTGAGTCCAGCGCGCCGAAAAACCGCTCCAGCGCCGCCAGTTCCGCGTCTTCCCAGCGGAGGCCAGCGCGTACGAACAGCGGCGTCACTTCGGCGTACTCGCGCGCCAGCAGGCCGGCCATGATGCAACTGTCCAGCCCGCTCACCAGCGCCGCCACCCGCGACCCAACCGGCGCCCGCTCAACCATGCAGCCCCCGTGGAAATTGTTACGTCCCGGCAAACCCGTCGCAGCGTACGATGTGACTGCGAGCGCGGTCGGTCAGCGGCCGCCAATCGAAGGCAGGAGTCCATGGACCTCCAGGGCGCAACTGTTGTCGTCACCGGTGGCGCACGCCGTGTTGGACGCCACGTGGCCACCCGGCTGGCCGAACGCGGCGCCAACATCGTCGTCAACTACCGAACTTCGGCCGAGGAAGCCCGCGAGGCCGTGGCGGATTTCACCGCCCTCGGCGTCGGCTCGCTGGCCGTCCAGGCCGACGTTTCGACAAGGGAGGGTGTCGAGCGCATCCGCGATGTCGCCATCGAACGCTTCGGCGGCGTGGACGTATTGCTCAATAACGCCTCCATTTACTTCGAGACCCCGCTGGACGACCTGACCGAGGCCGACTTCGACCGCAACATCGCCGTCAACCTCAAGGGCCCTTATCTCGGCTGCTGGCTCTTTGGCCTGCACATGCGCGACCGCGGCCGCGGCAAGATCGTCAACATTGCCGATTGGGCGGTGGACCGGCCCTACGTCAACTACGCCCCCTACTTCGTGGCCAAGGGCGGCATCGTGACCCTGACCCGCGTGTTCGCCAAGGAACTGGCGCCCACTGTCATGGTCAACGCCATCGCCCCCGGCCCCATTCTCATGCCCGCCGACTTCAGCCAGGAAACCATCGATGCCGTGGCCGCCGCCACGCCGCTCGGCCGCATCGGACATCCTGAAGACATCGCGCAGACCGTCCTCTACCTTGTGGAATCCACGGACTTCGTCACCGGGGCGGTAATCCCCGTCGATGGCGGCCGTACCGTTTCCTGACAGGAGCGATTGACGTCATGTACGAAATCGTCAAGCACATCGACTTCTGCTTCGGTCACCGCCTGATCGACTACCAGGGCAAGTGCAACCAGCCCCACGGCCACAACGGGCGCGTCGAAATCCGCCTGGCCGCGGACACGCTGGACGAGATGGGCATGGTCGCGGACTTTCGCGACGTCCGCCGCAGCATCCAGGCCTGGATCGACGAGCACCTCGACCACCGCATGATCCTGCGCCGGGACGACCCGCTGGTGGAAGCCATCGAAGCCCTCGGCCAGCACGCCTACCTCATCGACGACAACCCCACCACCGAAAACCTCGCCCGGCTGGTCTACGAGCAGACCGAAGCCCTCGGCTTCCCCGTCATCGCCGTCACCCTCTGGGAAACTCCCGACTCCTACGCCACCTACGCCCCAGCCCGCATAGCCGCCGGCGCGAACGGCGAAGTGTTGAGCGAGGAAGCCGGGGCTAAGACCTAACGGTCGGCGATCTGGCTGTCGGGTCGGTCAGCTCGGCGGCGCGCTTTTGCACATGCCTCGCAGGTCAGGTGTTTTTTGGAAAGAGCTCCGATTCGCGCATAAGGCCCTTCAAGCACGCGATCGGCGCGAGGTCGGATAGCCTGAACGGAACGCTGGATAGATTCCGCCCAATGCGTCTCATCGCCCGCTGCCAGGCGGTGGCGCTGGCTGTCGCCATTTTGGCCTTGGTGGGCTGCGAACCGGCAACGGAGTCCGAGCCGGCTCTTGCCCCCGCGGTGCCCGCAGCCACGCCCACGGCCGCCGCGGAAGCGGCGCCCACCCCGGCCGCCACGCCCGACGCCACGGCTGCTCCCAGCCCCACGGCGGCGCCGGCGTTGGCTGCCGACTTCGGCGACGCGCCCGACGGCGCGCCCGCAGGATATCGGGGCACCCGCGTCATCGGCCGATTTCCAACCCGCCTCGACACGCGCAGCAGCCCAAACCCGGGCGCTCATGTGCTGGCGCCGGGATCCGATCGCCTGGGCGACAACGTGACCACGGAGGCCGGCGCGGCCGATCCGGCCGATCCGGACGGCCAGCCAAACCTGATCAATGGCGACGGCGGCGACGACGGGGTGCTCGCCCTGACGCTGGAGCTGGACCAGATACCCGCACAAGCCACGTTGGATGTCAGCGTTGCACTTACCGTGGCCGCGCCCCCAGGGCCCCGCTACCTGAACGTCCTGATCGACATGAATCTGGACGGCCGTTGGAGCGTCGGCGAGGGCGAGACACCCGAATGGGCAGTCCGCAACCTCGTGGTGAGCCTAGCCCCCGGAACGTCCCGATCGGTGCGCACGCTTCCATTCGCGGTGGGCGCGACCAGCCACCTGCCCGACGGCGCCTGGATGCGCGTGGCGCTGACGCGTGAGCGCATCGTGGGCGACGCCTGGGACGGCGGTGGGCGCTGGCAGGCGGGCGAGATCGAGGACTACCAGTTGATGCTGCCGCGCGCGAGCGGCGGCGCCAGCGAAACCGCGGCGCCCCTGGTCGCCACCATCTGCCCCGAGAACGTGGACGTTCCGGCCGGAATGCTCATGCTGCGCACGGGCTGCCGGCTGGTAAACCTGGGCGGCGACGGGGCCGCCGAACTTCGGCTGGTCCGGGCCGGTGGAGACGCCAGGTTGATTCCCGACCGGATCGACAGCCTTGACCTGCGCGCGGGTGTCCGGCAGGACGTTCCCCTGGTGCTGATACGCGGGGAGGCGGAGAGCAACTGGCGCTACCAGACGGGCGAACGGCTGGCGGGCCAGGTGACCGATGGGTCAGTCGTGCTGGGATCGCGGGCGGTCCACCGCACCCTGGCCATCGCCCCAACCGACGACCGACCGCTCTTTCACATCGACCGCACCGCTGACTACTTCTCCATCCACGACCTCTCGCCGGTCGACGGTTTCGCCTTCGCCGATATTCGACGCATCACCAGCGGAACCACCGATCTCACGGCCGCCGACCTGGACCTGCTGCGAAGCGTCTGGTTCACGGTGGAGCCTGTGCCCGCGTCCAACCCCGGCGGAACCTATGCGGCGTTCCTGGTCGACCTGGCCGACGCATTACCGCGTGCTGACGGCGATCTTGGCTTTCAGATCGCACTCGTGCTGCAGGCGACCGATACCTCGAGCGATGATTGGAAGCCGCAGGTCGGCAACTTCGACTTGTTTCAGGGCACCGACACGTGGCTCGAACTGATCTATCGACCCGACGCCACGCCGCCCTGGCGACTTCAGAAGCGCACGGCCATCAATCCCGGAGAGGCCGCACCCACAGGCGCGGTGGCGTTTGTGGACGGGGCGCGCGTAATCCTGCTGGTACCCGCGCTGGAGTTGCAACGCGGGCCGGACGTGCTGCGCTTCCGGGTGACGTCGTTCGTACACCAGCGGGGTGATCCGCTGGGAATCGAAGGCCCCTCCATGGCGGACGCCGCGCCGGGCCTGTGGCAGCCCCTCGCCGCATTCGGCAGCCTCCCCGTCGCCGTAGGCTGAGGCGCGTGTCCGACGGCAGCGCGCCGCGCCGTACTGGCGACTCGCTCCTGCTGGGACGGCGCGCCTTCGGACGATTCGCCGCCGGCGCACTGGCCACCGCGCCGATTGTCGGACCGGGGTCGGGCGACGCCGACCTGCCGGCGGATTTCGCTATCGAGAACGGCCATCATTACCGCCAGGCGTCCCCTGAACAGAACGCGGGCTTCCCCGTCTTCAACGGGCGACGTCCCTGGTGGGATGTCTACCGCCGCGCCGGCGGCCCGCACGTGCTGGGTTATCCGATCAGCCTCCCGTACGCGCGAAATGGCCAGGTACTCCAGGCATTCAGCCACGAGGCGATCCAGTCGCCGATCCGCGGAGTAAACCTGGCGCCCGCCAACGTGCTGGAACTGCTCGACGCGGCTGGATATGCACCGTGGTTGCACCGACATCGCCAGGTGCCAATGCCCCTGGACGCCGGCGCCACAATGGACGTGCGCCTGGCCTGGCTGACGGACGACTCCATACGGGCCGCCTACTTCGGCAATCCCGCGCCGACCCGTTTCCTTACCTGGGACCGGACTCGGTCCCTGCGGCGTTTCGGCCTGCCGATGTCGCGGCCAGAGCGATTCGGCCAGACCATCGTGCAGCGGTTGCAGCGCGGTGTGCTGGAGCGGAACGTCGATAGTCCAACGGTGCGCGTGCGGCCGGTCGGCCGGCTGCTGGTCGAGCTGGGTGTGGTTCCCAGGGATCGCGCGGTACCCGTATCCAGCATGGACGCGCTATTGCGCGCCGCCGGACGCACCATCCACGATCGCCTCGGCGCCGCGGTACATGCCCGGATCCGCAGCGAGCCCGGCACCTGGGCCCTGTGGGCTGCCTACTCGGGCGCCAACCGTCCGCTCGTTGCCATTAACGCCGACCGCGAGATGCGCACGCTGAGTGTCTGGAAGGTTCTGCTGCTACGCGAGGCCTTTCGCCAACGCTCGACCGGACGGCTCTCATTCGACGAACTCCTGACGATGGACGAGGCCGCGATGGAACGCGTCTACCCGCCGGTCAGCCTTGAGCTGGGCCAGCAGATCGACGTGGGTACCGCGCTGGAGCACGCGATCAGCGTCAGCGACAACGCCTCGGCCATCCTGCTCGGCGACCGGCTGGGCTACCAGAACATCGACTTCGACCTGCGCCGTGAGGGGCTCCAGGTCACCACGATCAACGTCAACGAGCCACTCACCACCGCCCGTGAGATGGCGGACGTGCTGGAACGCATCGTCGGTCTGCGAGCCGGCGTCTGGCAACCGACCTTGACCGAAGTCCAGGCCATGCGCGGGCTGTTGCTGAGCGAAACGCGCACCGACCGTATCCCGCGATGGTTGCGGCAGCACCCGGTGGCGCACAAGACCGGCGACTTTCCCGACGCCGCCAACGACGTGGGCGTCGTCTACACGGCCATGGGGCCGGTCACCGTGGCGGCGCTGGTGGACCGGACGCCAAACCGCGAACGAACGGCGGCGGCGATCGCTGATGTGTCGCGCATGATTGTCGACGCGGTCGATCCACCGGTCATCGAGGGCGCGACGCCTGTCGGCTAGCGGGGCCGGTGGTTGCGCCGAGTCCGAGACGCGCGTACGGTCGAGGAAGAAGGTTTCAAGTAACAGCCCCAATGTTCAACCGATTCCTGCGCGGGAACTCGAAGCCGGCGGCCGACCTGCCCGAGGTGCCCGACGTGACGCCGCGGCCGCCCGATCTGCGCGAGCCGCGCCTGCCGCCGGCCCAGCGCCTGACCGACAAGTGGCCGGTGCTGCACTACATGGAGCCCCGCCCCTACGACATGACCAGGTGGGACTTCCGGGTCACCGGGCTGGTGGAAGAGGACGTGCGTTGGACCTGGGACGAGTTCACGGCGCTCCCACAAGTCGAAATCACTTCCGACATTCACTGCGTCACGCACTGGAGCCGCTACGACAACCTGTGGCGGGGCATTCACGTCCGCGAGATCCTCTCGAGAGTAAAGCCGCTGCCCGAGGCGCAGTTTGTGATGGTGCACGCCGATCCGCACTACACAGCCAATCTGGCGCTGTCCGAACTCGACCAGGACGACGTGTTGTTCGCACTCGATCACGACGGCGCCCCGCTGACCCACGAACACGGCGGCCCTCTGCGCCTGGTGCTGCCCAGTCTCTACTTCTGGAAGAGCGCCAAGTGGGTGCGCGGCCTCGAGTTCATGGACCACGAAGAGCCGGGCTTCTGGGAGAAGGCCGGCTACCACGTGCGGGGCGACCCCTGGCTGGAGGAACGCTTTGGCGGTAGGGTGCGCGAGACGATGCAGCAGGCCCGCTCGCGAGCGCTGCGCGAGGGGCGAAGGGTCCAGCGCTAGCCTCCAGGTCCCATTCAGGCCAAGCTTGACCTTCGTGCGCCGCTTCACGGTCCTATCCCAGGCGTGGGCTTAAGCTGGAAGGGCTGGGATCCCAGGCGAACTCATGACCGCTAACTCGACTTACGCCGATCTGGTCTTCGACCAGGATCTTGACGATGTGGATCCGCTGGTTGCGGACCTGATTGCGCGCGAGCACCGGCGGCAGCGCGACAAGCTGATCCTGATTCCGTCGGAGAGCCTGACGCCGGTGCCGGTGCGGGCCGCGCTGGGATCGCCGCTGACGAGCATTTACGGCGAGGGATACCCGAGCGGGCCGATGCGGCGCGACCTGCCGGAGCGACTGGCGGACACGGACGCCCAGCTGGCGCGATTTCGTCGCTACGGCGACCGCCGCTACTACCGGGGCAATGACTACACAAACCTGGTAGAGGCGCTGGCCCAGCGGCGGTGCGCGGCGCTGTTTGCCAACGAGCGCGTTGGCGCGGAGGGCCTGTACGTCAACGTGCAGGCGCTGTCGGGCGCGGCGGCCAACAACGCCGTGTACGAAGCGTTGCTGGAACCCAACGACCGGATCCTGGGGCTGGCGCTGGCGCACGGGGGCCACCTGAGCCACGGCGCCTCGGTCAACCGCAGCGGCCGGCGGTTCGAGGCGTCCAGCTACAGCATCGACGACGTGGACGGCCGGCTGGACTATGACCAGATTGCCGATATCGCCCGGCGCGACCGACCGCGCATCATCGTGGCGGGCTATACCTCATACCCGTGGGCGCCGGACTGGGAGCGGTTCCGGGCGATTGCCGACGAGGTGGGCGCCTATCTGCTGGCCGACATCTCGCATCCGGCCGGGATGGTGGTGGCGGGGGAGTACCCATCGCCCGTGGGCCTGGCGGACGTCGTGACGTTCACCACGCACAAGACGCTGTTTGGACCGCGCGGGGCGGTGATTCTGTCGCACCGACGACGGCTGATGCGGCGGATCGACCGGGCAGTGTTTCCGGGCGAGCAGGGCGGACCGCACCTGAATAAGGTCGGGGCGATGGCGGTGGCCTTCAGAGTCGCGGACACCCCGGGGTTCCGGGCCACGCAGCGCCAGATCCGGGCGAATGCCGCGGCACTTGCCGCGGCGCTGACGGAGCGCGGCGTTGGGCTGGCGTACGGGGGTACGGACACGCACCTGCTGGTCGTTGACCTGAAGCGCACTGGCGCCAGCGGCGACCTGCGCGGTGAGCCGGCGGTTCGAATGCTGGACAGCATCGGCATCGTGGCCAACCGGAACTCGCTGCCCGGCGATGTGGGCTTTGCCGCCCCCACCGGCGTACGCCTGGGCACACCCTGGCTGACCCAGCGCGGCTACTCGGCTGATGACATGACGGTGCTGGCCGACATCCTGGCCCGTGCATTTGAGGCCATGGTGGGTGTGACATATCCGGGTCGGCGGTCGCCGCGATACCGCGGTCGGATCGACTTTCTCAGGCAGCTCCAGCTCCGGAGCGACGTTGCCGAGTTTGCGGCGCGCGGGCGCTCGGAAAACGTGCCAACGGCGCTCGATTCGCCTCCCTCCGGCGTCCTGGAGTTGCGCGGGCGTCGCGTGCTGGCCTTCGCTGACGAGATTTCGGATCAGCGGGTGCGCGATCTCGAACCGGGCGCGGCCCTGCACGCCGGGGTCGTCGACCCAGCGGGCGACGTCCAACCGGTCCTGTTTGTCCGCCCGGACGAAGACCGGTCGCCCCGTGATCGCCGGCTCTTCGCCGTGCTCGATCCCGCGATCAGCGAATGCGCGGTGGAGTGGCTGCAGGAGATGGCGGACGGCTATGCGCTGATCGACGCGGACGAGCCGAGCCGGAAGATCGTGGGCCCGATCGCCGTTGCCGATGCGGCGCACCTGCATGCGGGTACGGCCGGGATGGCGATCAACGCGGCCGACGCCGACGAGCTGGGCCGGGAACCAGGCGTGACCCGGCTGGAGATGGCGGGCACGCCGGTCCTGATGGCCCGCGACGGCCGCGCATCCGTCCTGCTCTATTCGGTGGCGGACGCCGCGGCAGTCGAAGCGGAGATGGCGGCGCGCCACGTGGCGCGCACGCGCCTGCCGCTGGCGCCTGAGCCTGATCTGAGCCGTCCCTTCTTCCTGGGACGGAATGGCCGGCTGCCCGTGGAGAGTCCCGAGGCTCGTCCGCAGTTCGATTGGTCACAGGAATCCGGTGATCCGCTGGCGCAGGTCCAATTGCGCGGTCCGGTCTGGGGCGCGTTGCTGGGAGGGCTCTGGCGGGAAGGCGACCCACTGCGCCAAACTCCGCTGCACGACGTGCATGCCAACGACCTGGGCGCGCGCATGGTGCCCTTTGCCGGCTGGTCCATGCCGGTCTACTACGGCGGCATCGCCGAGGAGCATGCGGCGGTTCGGACGGCGGCGGGCCTGTTCGACGTTGGCCATATGGGCGTATTTGCCGTGGAGGGCGAGCACGCCGGCGAGTTCCTGGACCTGGTTACGACGGCCAATGCGTCGCGACTGCCGAACGGCCGGGCGGCCTACACCTACCTGCTGGATCCAACGGGACACCCGCTGGACGACCTGATCATCTATCGGATGGGGCGCGAGCGATTCCTGGCGGTGGTCAACGCGGCCAACACCGAGAAGAACTGGGTGTGGCTGAATGGCGTCAACGAGCGGCAGTATGAGATCGAGCCCGGCGATCCGTGGGCGCAAGCTCCAATTCAAGTCAAGCTGCTTGATCTGAAGGCCGAGGCCGAAGGCGATCAGCGACGACTGGACCTTGCGCTGCAGGGCCCACAATCACGCCACGTGCTGGGTCGCCTGGCACCTGACGAGGAGTCGCGACGTCGCTTGCGACGGATGCGGGCGTTTGACGTCGGGTCGTTCACGCTGGCCGGAATCGACCTGGAAGTCGCGCACACGGGCTACACCGGGGAGCGCGTTGGGTTTGAGTTGCTGGTGCATCCCGAGGCGGCCAACGACTTGTGGCACGCGATGCTGGAGGCGGGGTTCGACGACGGGGTGCGGCCGGCCGGGCTGGGCTCACGAGATTCCACCCGTACCGAGGCCGGGCTGCCGCTCTACGGCCACGAGCTCGGCGGCGACCTTGATCTCACGCCCGGCGACGCGGGCTTCGGCGGATTCGTCAAACTCTACAAGCCGTTCTTCATCGGTCGCTCCGGGTTCATCGCGCGCGAGAAGCGCCGCACGAGCCAGATCGTGCGATTCACGATCACCGATGAACGCGTCCCGATCGCCCGCGAAGGCGATCCCGTCGTGGATACCCGTGGCGGCTGGGTCGGAATCGTCACCAGCGCCGCCCTGGACACCAACCAGCGGCAGGTCGGCATGGCCCACGTGATGCAGCGCGTCAGCGAGGAAGGCACGCCACTGCGCGTCTTCGCCGGCGTTTCCGCGCGCCGCGGCGGCCGCGCCACCGTCCCCCGCGAACTCAAACGAGGCGGGCGCTATCCGCTTCCGGCTAACGCGGTCGTCGTATCCCGGTTTCGCTAGGAGCGCGACTCGGCGCCTAGCCGAGGGGCCTGGGCGTCGGGACGCCGGTGAGTTCGGCGACTTCGTGGACGCGGTCCCAGGATGCGGTGCTGAGGTCTACCTGGCCTCTGGCGAGGTTTTGGCGGAGGGCGAGGCCGGATTGCTGGCCTGGGTAGCGGATTGGGCGGGTTGGATCCAGAGCGGGGCTGTCGGTGACGTGATCGAGGGCGTGGTTCACGTCTCGGAGAAACTCATCGCGCGGGCGGAACGTGTCGACGCGGCATGCCGAAAAGAAGCCGCCATAGCGTCCCGGTGGGTGTTCAAGCGCGATGGGCATGGCGTTGAGGGAGGCGGCCAACAGCTCGTGCACGAGGCCCAGGCCGTAGCCGCGGTGCTCGGCAATCGGAAGAAACACGCCGTCGGCCATGGCCAAGGCAGGGTCGCTGAGCGGGCGTCCCTCGGTGTCGACGGCCCAGCCGTCCGGTAAGGGCTGACCGTCGGCCACGAGTTCGCGCATCCGTCCCGTGGAAGCGGAGACGCCGAAGTCCACGACGATGGGCGGGCGTGGGTCCGCTGGAATTGCGTAGGACAGGGGGTTGTTGCCAAGCACCCGGGAGGCCCCGCCCACCGGGGCGAACGAGGGATCGGTGTAGCAGCAGCAGTAGCCGATCATGCCTGAGGCTGCGGCGCGCATGCTGTAGAAAGCGGGAATGACCCAGTGCGGCATGTCGCGCAGCGAGGCCATGGCGGCACCTTGCGTCTGGGCCTTGCTGATGCAGGCGTCCATGGCCTGAACGGCCCCGACCGGGCCCAACGCTCCGTGCGCGTCGAGCGCCGTAAACGCAGGCAGGTCGGCCAGCACTTCGATCTGCGCATCGGCCCTGGCACGACCAGCGTCCAAATCCCGAATCCGCAGTGCCAGGAGCACGATGCCGTGATGCCCGTGGCCGCGCAGGTCCTGCTCGAGCATGACATCGATGACCAGGGCGGCGTCGGCCTGGCTCACGCCGCGGGTGGCCAGGGCCGCGAGTCCGAACCGCCGCAGGTCCTCCAGCGCGACGGTGGTCACTGGCTTGTGCTCAGGCGGCGGACCAGACGTCGCGGCCGCTCTTGAAGCAGTAGTCGTGGTGCGGCGGCGCCACCAAGCCTGCGGACTCGAGGAAGCCGCGCGACGTGCCGGGTCCCATGAAGCGAAAGGTCTTCTTCAGTGTGTTGATCTTGCCGTTCATGCCACTCGGCAAGGCGAGTAGAAAGTCCTGGAAGGACCCGTCGCGGTCCTGGATCTCCTGCACCGTCCGGGCGTTCTCGATGGCCGCGACGATCTTGCGCTCGCTGCGAATGACGTTGGGATCGTCGAGCAATCGCGCAATGTCGGCGGAACCGTAGGCGGCCACGGCATTTATGTCGAAGCCGTCGTACGCGTCGCGAATCCCCTGGTGTTTGTTCCAGATCAGCGTCCAGCTGAGGCCGGCGTGGAAGATTTCGAGCAGGAGGCGCTCGAAGAACTCGTCGTCGTTAGCCGGGCGCTCGCCCCAGACGTCGTCGTGGTACTGCATCAGACCCCGGTGCCTCTGCGCCCATTCGCAGCGGCCGGTTTCGCCGAGCGCTTCGCGGACGCGGGCGTCCGCAAGGTCGTCGGGAGTCATTGGCTTGCGGAGCGGCACGCGGCGCTTAGAGATACCAGCGGGCGCGGATTGAGTAGCCATCAAGCAATCCTCGATTTGGCGTGTCGCCATTGAGCGTAGCGAGGCGAGCAATGGGTGCCAACGTGATGATTCATGTACAACACTCGCGCGGGCACTGCCGCGCGCATCGGAGTCAGGGTGTCCCGGGCTTGCTCAGTCGCCGTTTGGTCCGAAGGTCGTGGCTTCCAGGTGCACGGCGACTTCGGTAAAGCCCAGGTCGCGCCAGAAATCGATGCTGGCAGCCACTGTGGCGTTGGTTGGAACCGTGACGGCCATGCGCGTTACCCCGGCTTCGCGCAGCGTCCGGCGCATTTGGCGGATCATGAATGCGCCCAGCCCGTGACGACGTAAATCGGGGGACACCCATACTTCGGCAATGTGCGCCACGCCGCCATCAAGGTGAAAATTCGTGAGCGCCAGCGTGCGTCCCTCACGCTCATACATCCAGAGCCACGTCGGTCGCTCGTCCAGACGGCGTCGAATCCGCTCGGTGTACAGCTCGTGCCACTCCAGGTGGCTGAGTTCGCTGGGAAAACTCTCGTTCCAGTAGGCCACCATGGCGGTGAGAAAGCGCTCCCAAAGCTCGCTCGAACTCTCGGCGTCCACCCGCCGGATCTCACTGGCTGACCAGTTCATCCGCACCCGCTCCTACTCATTACTCACCAGGACTCGGTGATAGCGCTTCTTGCCTGAGCGCAGCAGAAGCTCGCCATCGTGGAATGCGTCCGCGCGAAAGATCGCATCGGGACTGTCAACGCGTTGGTCGTTGGCGTAGGCGCCGCCCTGAGCAACCAGACGGCGCGCCGCCGAGCGTGATCCGGCGAGCCCGGTCGTGAGCAGCAGGTCCACGATGCCCAGACCCTGGGCAAGTTGTTCCTCGGTTACCAGCGTCTGCGGCGCGGCCCCAGTGGACCCGCCGTCGCGCCCAAACAGGGCGCGGGCCCCGTCGCGTGCCGCATCGGCGGCCTCCGCACCGTGGACGCGAGCGGTGATCTCGAAGGCCAGCCGCTCCTTGGCAGTGCGAATCCGGGCGCCGCGCAGGGAGGCGAGCGCGCGAACCTCGTCCATCGGCAGCGGCGTCAGCAGCGCCAGCGTGCGTTCCACCGACGCGTCCTCGATGTTGATCCAGTACTGGTAGAAGTCGTAGGGCGAGGTCAGTTCGGGGTCCAGCCACAGCGCGCCGCTGGCGGTCTTGCCCATCTTCTGGCCCGTGCTCGTCGTGAGCAGGGGCGTGACCAGGCCGAACGCTTCCTGGCCCTCGATCCGGCGAATCAGGTCGACGCCCGCCAGGATATTGGCCCACTGGTCGCTGCCGCCGATCTGCAGGATGCAGCCGTGTTCCCGAAAGAGGTGCAGGAAGTCGTAGGCCTGCAACAGGCGGTAGTTGATCTCGACGAAATTCAGGCCTTGCCCGCTTTCCAGTCGGGCGCGGTAGGTCTCCGTGGCCAGGATTTCGTTGACGCTGAAGTGGCGGCCGATATCGCGCAGAAACTCCAGATAACGGAGTTGGGTCAGCCAGGTAGCGTTGTCCACGATCGCGACGTCGGCCTGCTCGTTCTCGAATAAGCGGTCGACCTGTTGACGAACCGCCCGAGTATTGGCGGCGACACGCTCCGCACTAAGGAGGGCACGGGTTTCGGCTCGGTCGGTTGGGTCGCCGATCAGTCCGGTTCCACCGCCCGCCAGCAGTACCGGGTGGTGACCAGCCCTGGCCAGGTGGGCGGCCAGCGCCAACGGAATGAGGTGGCCAGTGTGCAGGCTGGGCGCGGTGGGGTCGAACCCGACATAGAACGTGCAGGGTCGCTCCAGGGCCGCCCGCAAGCCGTCCGCGTTGGAAACGGAATGGATAAACCCGCGCGTGGCGAGGGTCTGATACAGCGATGATTCCATGGAGACTGTCCAGGGGAGACCGCGTTGCTCCCGCTGCCAAGGGGCCACAGGCTCGTGGTCGGCGCGACCAGCCTACGGCCTGCGAGGACAATGCCCTAACAGCTTACGACCAGAACGCTGACATTCTCAGCAGGCATACGCAGTCCTGAACGTGACGCCGGCGGGCCTGCACGACGGCGTCGGTGCCGGACGTTATCCCTTGGCCTGGGCAGTCAGTGGCTTGTCGCAGGCCTCCTGGTACAGAAACCGCGCCAGTTCCTCGATGGCCGTGGAGCCCTCCTGGTAGATGGAGGCCCGACTGGTCTCGATGCGGACCAATACGCTGGGGCGAGGGGGCAAACCGTGGTCGTCTACGAGAGCGCGCCAGGTTTGGATCTCACGCGTAAGCGCCCGCACCTCGGCATCCAGGCAGCTCTGGCTGTCCTCACCAAGCTGGCCGAGCATGAAATCTTCAAAATGCTGGAGTTCGTGCGCCAGCACCGCGGCGAGCGGGAGGGGGGCTTCATCACGCAGATTCGTGTTGACTTGAATGCCACTCGCGGCATTGAAGGAGGCCAGCACACTTTCTGGCAACACGTGAAACTCAATGACGAGTTGCGTGCTGGCGGCCAGTTCCAACGCCGCGAGATTGGCCTCCACCCCTTCCAATAGCGCCAGCGCGGTGCGCAGCCTGTGGCTGGATGTGTTGTAGGCGCGTGACGCCACCGCAGCCGGAGCCAGGCCGGCGTCATCCGGGGGATCCAGCCGCACGTCCACCACCGCTGCGTGGTCAGGCTGGTGAGGTAGCGCCAGCACCTCAGCCGGCAGCGCCAGGTCCCGGTAGATATCGCCCGCGTTGACCAGGACCACCGAGCCAACCGGTGGACCACCGTCTACCTGCTCGACCCAGTGTTGCAACGCCGTTCGTTGGAAGCGCTGAATGACGAACGGTCCCGCACGCACGGGGCGCGACATCGGCAGTCCGTGGAACTCGATACTGGCGTCCTGGTTGCCGAGTTGCAGCGGATTGTTGGCGAACGTATCCGCGATCGCGCGGTCAGTCAGCCAGGCCAACCGGGCCTGTTGCGCGAGGTTGGGCGACAGGGGTGGCGGCGCTTCGGCGTCGGGGATGTGGCGGGCGCGAAGTTCATCAGCGAATTCGATGCCGTCCAGCAACTCGAAGATGTTGGCCACTCCCACCTGCTGGTCCGTTGGCGACCATTGAAGAAGCGCGCGCTGCGTCAACTGGTAGGCAAATCCACCGTCAGCGATCCACGGCCGGGAAACCGGCGGTCCGAGGGTGTCGGCGCCGCCGAAGCGTAGATACGCGTCGTAGAACGTGGGACCGTCCGCGTAGTTTCGAATGGCAAAGCCGAGGGCCTCGGCATCCGCCTGCTTGAAGAACGCACCGCCCTCGACCGGCGTGGCGTCCAGCGGGGAGGCAGCGGCGAGGCGCCCAACGCCCGCCACAAGCCACGCCAGCGCGAGGGTCAAGGCCATCACGCGGCGTATGGTCCGACGGCAGGGCAACGGCAACGGCCGGCTCCTCATGGCCTCCGAGTGCAAGAACGGAGTTTGCGGACGGCGGCGTTACGCTACGGTGCAGGAATGGATAGCGAACACACGCCGCTCAAACTTACCCGGTACGCGCACGGCGCCGGCTGAGCGTGCAAGCTCAGCCCTGACGAGCTGGCGCACGTGCTGCGCCTGATGCCGCCAATGGCCGCGCCCGACCTGCTGGTTGGGGGACAGGCGATGGACGACGCCGCGGTCTTCCGACTGCGCGACGATCTGGCCATTGCCTTCACCACGGATGTCTTCACACCGATCGTCGATGACGCCTATAGCTTTGGAGCCATTGCCGCCGCGAACGCCCTGAGCGATCTGTATGCCATGGGCGCCACGCCGTTCCTTGCGCTCAACATTGCCGGCTGGCCGCGCGGCACGTTGCCGCTGGACCTGCTGGCTGACGTACAGCGCGGCGCCGCCGACAAGGTTCTGGAAGCCGGAGCGGTGATCGGCGGCGGGCATTCGATTGACGATCCGGAGCCCAAGTTCGGTCTGGCGGTCCTAGGAACGGTTGATCCGGACGCGGTCAGCACGAATGCGGGCGCACGTCCGGACGATCTGCTGGTGCTGACGAAGCCGTTGGGTACGGGGATCATCACGACTGCCGGCAAGTTCGACGTCGCCAGCGAGACGGCGCTGGAGGCCGCGATCGAGTCGATGACCATGCTCAATGCCGTCGCGGCCAGGGCCGCCAGCGATCATGGCGCGCACGCCGTGACGGACGTGACGGGCTACGGCCTGCTGGGTCACTTGCGCGAGATGCTGAACGCCAGCGGCGTCTCGGCCGAGGTCTATGCTGACGAAGTCCCGGCCCTTCCCGAGGTCTGGTCGCTGATTGCCGCTGATGAGGTTCCCGGCGGGACCGAGCGCAATCTAGCCTCGCTGGAAGGCGATGTTCGCTGGCATCCCGCGGTGGACAGGCCCGCCCGTATTCTGCTGGCCGATGCGCAAACAAGCGGCGGGTTGCTGATCGCCATCCCACCCGAAGACGAGGCCGCCTTGCGGCAGGCCCTTGAGCGCGCCGGCTCGCCAGCGGCAGCCACCGTGGGCCGGATTACTGCGCCAGACTCCTGCTTGATGTACGTTCGCCCAATGGACACCACCGACGACATCAATGACTAAACGCTCGCCGCGCATCCTGCTGTACACCGGTAAGGGCGGCGTTGGCAAGACCAGCGTTGCGGCGGCCGCGGCGCTACGTTGCGCGGACGCCGGATTGCGCACTGTCGTACTTAGCACAGATACCGCACACAGCCTGGGCGACTCGCTGGATACCCAGTTGGGACCAGTTCCCAAGCCCGTGGTTGACAACCTGTGGGCGCAGGAGTGCGACGTCTACTACAACCTGGAGACGTACTGGGGCACGGTGCAGACCTGGGTGGAAGCCGTGCTGACCTGGCGCGGCATGGACAACGTGCTGGCGGAGGAAATTGCCGTGTTCCCAGGCATGGAAGAAATGGCAAACCTGCTCTGGGTCAATCGACACGCGTCTTCAGGCGAATACGACGTGGTGGTTGTGGACTGTGCGCCCACCGGCGAGACCCTGCGGCTGCTGGCGTTCCCGGAAGTCGGCCGCTGGTGGCTGGACAAGCTGCTACCGATCAACCGCCACCTGGCCCGCATGGTGCGGCCGATGGCTCGCCGTGTGACCGACTTGCCGCTACCCGAGGATGACGTTTTCGAGGCAATGACCGACCTGGTGGATGAGCTGCAACAGTTGCACGACACCCTGACGGCCTCGAATACAACCACCGTGCGCCTGGTGGTAAACCCGGAGCGCATGGTGATCCGCGAGGCCCAGCGCAGCTACACCTACCTGACCCTCTATGACCACATTACGGACGCGGTAGTGGTGAACCGAGTGGTTTCCGAGGAGGCCGAGGGGCGCTTTGCCGAGCAGCGCCGTGCCATGCAGGCGCCCTATTTGCGAGACATCCACTCGATGTTCGACCCGATCCCGATTCTGCGGATTCATCAGTTTCCCGAGGAGGTGGTTGGCCTGAAGCGGCTGCGCCGCATGGGGGCCCAGATGCACGCCGACTGCAAACCGGCCGACCGCCTGATCGACTTCAAGCCGTACGAAATCGCGGAGGTGGCCGGCGGTTTCGAGTTCCGTATCCCGGCGCCGTTTCTGGACAAGTCCGATGCTTCCTTGATTCGTCGCGGGGACGAGTTGGTGGTCCGCATGGGCGCCGCCCGCCGCAACATCGTGCTGCCGCGCGTGCTGGCCCGGATGACCCACGGCGGCGCGCGGCTGGAGGACGGCCAGCTCCGCGTCCGTTTTTCGCCGCGCGAGCCAGCCAGGGCAACCGTCCGGAGTCGCGGCGCCTAGCGTGCTGACGCCGTCGCGCCCCGCGCCGGCCCACGAAGCGGCGACCGCGCGCGGCCTGCCCCGACGAATGATCCGGGGCGTCGGGGCCACGGTCACCCTGACCGTCATCGGGGTCATCGGCTTCATGTTGGTGGCGGCCGTCAGCCCGCTGGATGCACTCTCCGTGACGGTCGGCACGCTTAGCACCGTTGGCTACAACGAGATCGCTCCGCTTGACCAGGGCGGCCGGATATTTCCGCTTGCGCTCATCATCGCCGGCATCGGCACCATCGGATATACCGGCGCGGTTACGGTTGAGTATCTTGTGAGCGGTCAACTGCTCGCGCGCGTAGTCCAACGTCGCAAGGAGCAAGCACTGGCGGCCCTGCGCGACCATTTCATCGTCTGCGGCTTCGGCCGCGTTGGCGGCGGAATCGTGGAAAGCCTGCGCAAGGCGGGGCGTTCCGTGGTGACCATTGAACAAGATCCCGAACGGTGCGCCTACGCCGAGAGCCTGGGCGTGCCAACCGTTTGTGGGAACGCCGCCTCGGCGGAGGCACTGGCGTCAGCCGGTATAGCCCGGGCGTCGGCGGTATTGGTCGCTACCGGCAACGACGCTGAGAATGTGTACACGGTGTTGTCAGCACGCGCGACGGCGCCGGAGCTTCCAGTGATTGCGCGGGCCAACACGGACGAAACGGTGGATCGCCTGCGAGCGGCCGGGGCGACGCGGGTGTTTTCGCTGCATGCGGCCGGGGCTCAGCACATGGCCGCGTATGTGCTGAAGCCGAACGTCGCCTGGACGCTCTCGGAGTTGCTGGACGCGAAGTCCAAGGGCATGACGATCGAGGAAGTGGTGATTGGCGCCGCCAGCGCCTATGTGGACCGGACCACAGGGGAGGTGGGGCTGCGTCAGCATGGGGTGGACGTCACGGCAATTGGACGCGACGGCGGGCAGCAACTCCTGTCGGCCCGCGACGAGAAGATCCGCGCCCACGACGTGCTCGTCACGATTGGACCGCCGCCAAACGTGGGGCGGTTCGCGGAGCAGGCGGACGCGTGAGTGCGGAATCCGCGCCGCCCGACTCAGTTTCACCAGACCTGGCCCGTAGCTATCGTTCTCTACGACGCTTGGCCCGCGTGGCCGCCGGGCTGATCGTCCTGTCGGCCGTCGTCGGCACGTTCGACATGATCGTGAGGGGCAGCGCCTATATCGCTACTGGGGTGTTGCTCGCGGCGCCGGACTGGCTTCCCCTGCAACACGTATATCCTCGCGTCAATGCCTGGGGATTAGGTCCGCTGGCTGAGATCGAGCGAGTGCTGGTTACCGTTCGAAGCGTCTGGTTTGGAATCATGCTCGCGGCCGGTCTGGCGTTTCTCTTATGGCTGTCGGGAGCCGTGGCGAACCTGCGCGCACTTGGAGTCCCGAGAATTTGCATCCATCCAGCCTGGGCCGTCGTTTCGCTTCTCGCGCTGGTGCCCGCGCTGTTCACAGTGGACGCGATCCTCGACGATCAGGTGGTGCAAAAGGTTGCGCCCGCCATAGTCATCGCCTGTTTGGCCGCGCCCTTAGTCGTTATGCGCCGGCTCTGGATCGCGAGTAGTTCGAGCGCTGCGGATTTGTCCTCTTCGACCGACCAACCCGCGGCGTCGTGGGCGGTCATCCTGGCTTGGTGGGTGGCATTCACCGTTTTCTGGGTGTCGTGGCAACTGGCCTTGGCGACGTTCGAGGAATCGGAGGTGGACGCCTATACGCCAGTCGAAACGGCCCTGCGCGTATTGGCGATGGGATCGTTTGAGTTCGTTGCCGGCGTCGCGTGGGCTACGGCTGCGGTCTTCGCCGTGCGCATCATCTTGCGTGTGACATCAATGCAGGACGCCGCGGCGCA
Source organism: Chloroflexota bacterium (assembly GCA_011523785.1). Classification (GTDB taxonomy): domain Bacteria; phylum Chloroflexota; class UBA11872; order UBA11872; family UBA11872; genus UBA11872. Next base: position 27,604 of record WTFW01000039.1, read on the forward strand.
AGCGCTACCCGAGCCACCGCCTGAACCCGTGAATTCGGGCTCGGTGCGGCCGCCGGCTGGCGAGGACGCAACAACGGTCGCCTCGGATGCCGTTACGGACATCCCGCGCCCCTCGAGGCGCAGGGCTGCGCAATGGCACTGCGTAACCTGCGAAGTGATGAATTCGACGGCCATCCGGTTCTGCCAGAACTGTGCGAGCGAACGACGCTGAGCATGCTGGCACTCCCGGTCTGTCAGACGCCTTGGCGGAGGGCTGGTCGTGCGATGCGAGCTGTCAAGCCCTACCAAGGGGTTGGCGCGGATGCCAACGTACCGCCTGGGTCGCTTCTAGCCGCCTCCGTCCATGGCATGCGGATCAAGTGTCACGTGGAGGAATCCAAGCACAGACCCCGATAAGTTGGCAGCTGTGCCGGGTTGAACCGGCCCGACTTACGACGTCACCGTTCGGAGCTGCAAGAGCCGCTTCGACGTCAGTTGAGGAAGGGCACAAAGTGACGGGTGTCTATCGGCCCAACCCACGTCGCGCGCTTGTTGCCAGCGTGCTGATAGCGCTTAGCGCCGTCCTCTTCGGGCTCGGGCTGCTTGTCTCGGGCCTGCTCCGCGCCAGGTTGGGCACGAATCTGTTGAGTCAAGATGTCGATGCCTACGAGGCTGCGGTCTGGTCGCTGCGCGCCTGGGAGGACAGGACGTTTGCGATCGGGATCTTTGGAATTTTCGGAATGGCTTTCGCCAGCGTCGCCTGTTTTCTCTGGCTGACCAGGTCATGGACAAACGTCTAGGCGCTACCGGATCGGGACGTTCGACATTGGCCGCGAAACGCCGACGTGACGTATCTGGCGCTTTTCCCGGCCCTGGTGGTGACCTTCTTTGTTGTCAGGACGGCTTACCCGAACGCGACGGCGTTCCATGTCGCGGTCTTCGCGGCGGCGACCGCGAGCCTGGCCGGACCCCTGCTGGTCATCCGCTGCCTCTGGATGGCCAGCAGCGCAGGAGGCTCCAACGAGCCGGCGCCGCCGGTCTGGACTGGGATTCTAGTCTGGTGGGCGGCCTTCGGAGGTGCCTGGATGACCCAGGGGTTAGTTATGGTTGTGTTGGCCCAGCGATTGCGTTACTCCCAGTTCGCTGAACGCGGTCTTCAAATGCTGGCTGCGGGCTTGCTTGAGATGACCATGGCGGCGGCGCTGATTGTTGCCTGCGTCTTTATCATTCGAATCATGTTTCGCATCAACGCGATGCAGGACAGGCTCGCGCCTGAGTCGCCGGAGCCAATGTCGAGGTTGGAGCATCAAGGGGCGCCCCAGGAGAAGCGCGTCGCCGCGCAGTGGCAGTGCGAGTCGTGCACGTCATGAACCCGACCGCCATGAAACTCTGCCAAAGCTGCGCGCGCGAACGGCGCTAACCGCGTTTGGTTGTTGCGGTATTGGCGACGGTGCGGCTTGAGAACGCCGGCAGAAAGCGTGACGTTCATCCACGCCGACGAGCAGTCACGGAAGCCACGCCCCTGCTTGTGAGGTGGCCGTCCGAACCCCTGCGATGCGTCTGTTCTGAATCCCAGGCGCAATCGTCGAATGCGAGCGTCGTAGTCTGGCAACGGCGCCGCCTAGACTAAGCTCTCGCTTTATAGGCCAACGTACGAGTACGCGGACGTGGGTTCGACTCGGCAACAGGCCGCTGAACCTTTGCTTCGCGGCTATTCCCGTAACCACCGCCCCGCCGTGATTGCCAGCTGGCTTGTCGGTGTATGCGCCGCCGTATTCGCCGCGTCGCTCGCTCTCACAGGTCTGCGGTCCATTGCGCTGGGCGTCGCGCTGGCGAGCGAGGGGGTTAACGCCTACGGCTCGCTGTGGCGGTCGACGTACGCCTGGCTGGAAGTGCTCGCTGCGGTCGGCGGCTTCGGGGCACTCGGCATGGTTGCGGCGGGCATCGCCTTCCTGGTCTGGCTCTACCAGTCGATCGAGAACCTGCGCTTGCTTCCGGTACCCGACATTCGACCGCGCTTGAAATCCTTCGCGTTGACGCTGATCCTGCTGTTCCCTGTGCTGGCGGTGGCCTACTTTGTCGTCCGCACAGTTTTTCCGGATTCCGGGTCTTACCACTTCGCGCTTTACGTGGCGGC
>WTFW01000114.1 GCA_011523785.1 Chloroflexota bacterium
CCGGAGGGCGGCACGGTGGTGTACGACATCACGGCGGGCAACGCAGCGTTGACCTGGGCGGTCGATGCGCTTCAGGGCGGGGTGGTGGTGGGCGCTCGGCTGAACCAAGCGGCGACGCCGAGCTACAGCCTGACCGTGCGGGCCGGGGCGCTGGAGGGCGGGCCGTCGGCCACCGTGACGGTGACGATTACGGTGACCAGCGCGGGTTGAGGGTGGCGGGGGACGTGGTTCCGTTCGACAGGCTCAGGACAGGTTCTGCGCAAGATGAGGCGCAGGACGGGATGACGGGTGGCCTGGGCGCGCTGCATCCAGGGGACGGCTTAAGGGGATTGCGGCTGGAAGGGGTTGAGGGTTGGGACGCCGAGGTGTTGGAAGTCGCGGGTGTTGCGGGTGACGACGGTGAGGCGGTGGGCGGTGGCGACGGCGGCGATGAGGGCGTCCTGCATGAGGGTGTCGAACTGGCGGTGCATGAGTTTGGCCCAGATTCGAAGTGCGGGGGCGTCGACGGCCAGTACTTCGTGGGTCAAAAGGATGAGGTCTAGCCACGATTCGAGCTGATCCGCTTTGGCGGGGTCCTGCTGGCGAGTGATTTCGATACCGGCCTGGATTTCGCCAATGGTGACGGCGGAGAGGTAGAGCTGATCGGCCGGCACGCGCTGCATCCAGTCGAGAACGGCCGGATGCGGCGCGGGACGGCGGAGTTCGGAGACGACGTTGGTATCGAGGAGGTACACGCGCTAGTCGAATTTCGGCACGGGGCGGCGGCGGAGCGGTCGGCGCGGCGGTGCCAGGTCTTCCGTGCGCGGCTCGGGAGCGAGCAGCAGTTCCTTCAGGGTGGGGCGCGTCAATTGCTCCAACCGGCGCCAGTGGTCGATGGGGACGAGTACGGCCTTCTCGACGCCGCGCCTGGTGACGATCTGCGGGCCTTCGGCGAGGCTGGTTTCGAGTAGTTCGCTGAAGCGGGCCTTGGCTTCCTGTACTTGCCAGACGTTGTCCATGCTGTCCTCCGGGCCGCATTTGGGTGGATCCAAATCTGACTAGACCGAAGACTAGTCTATTCGATTCATCCGCTTTGGGCTGTCGGCATGAGGAGGTAGCGCGGCAACTAGCTCGCAGCACCTATTCGCCCCGTGGATCGTGAACTCGCCAGCATCCGCACGTCCTTCGCCGTGGCCTCGGAGCGTGGGGGCCTGCCGGCCGCTCGACTTTGCCTGGTCTGGCCGCGCCGCGGTCGCTCCGCGGCCCGCGGGCGCGTCGCCGGATTCAGGTCAGCGGCGCGAGGCGGTATTCGATAAGGGCTGATCGGCCCACGACATCCAGGATTCGAACCAGGGCTTCTCGGCCGTCGGCGTCGGTGAGCCGAAGTTCTTCGCCGGGGGCGAAGTGGACCGGTTGGGGCTGGCCGCGGTTGATCGCGATGTTGGAGGCGTAGAGATACGTCCGATCGCTGGCATCGCGTTTCGGATTCAGGCGGCCTCTGAGGATGGGCAGGTTGCCTACGGCTTCGGGGAAAATGACGCTGCCGCCGTCCGGCAGGGGCCGCAGCTCGAGCGTGAGGGCGCCCTGGCCGGGCGTCCAATCGCGTTCGAGGCGCGCCGCGTGCCCGGCAGCGGCGGCAAATACGGTCATTGGTAGGTGGGACGTATAAAGCTCCATCGACGCCTCGCCGTTATCGTCTGTCGTCGAGCGCTTCCAGGTCTTGTTCGGAAACAGCGCGAGGACATCTGCACCTGACAATGGCTGACTGTCTGACCACACGGTGACGACGGCGCTGACGGGGCTATGTTCCTGGACTGCCGCGGGGATGGTGAGCCGGACTTCGGCGTCGTCAATGACCTGGTATTCGGGCAGCTTTCCACTGAGTTCGCGCGTCTCACGTCGAATGATTGGCACGCCGTCGCCGCGGCGTTCCATGAAGTACTGCCGGTCCTCCGACCCGCGAATCCCGCCCACCGGCAGGCGCGCCAGGACGGACGTCAACGCTTGGTTGCGTGTGACCTGGCGTGTTTCCATGCTTTCGACCGTGAGATTGTTGGGGAGTGAGCCGGGCGACTGAATCTCCAGGCGGTCGGCGAACATGGAGAGGCGGACCTTGCTGCCGCGAATCGAGTAGTCGCGGTGGACGAGAGCGTTGACGAGGGCCTCAAACAGGGCCCGGTGGCTGTACTGGGGAAGGTCAAGGCGCCCCGGGTCCTTGACGGCGGCGACCTGCATGTTGCGCAGGGCAAAGGCAACGGCCTGCGCGATCTGTTGGTTCAGCGGCCCGGTGATTTCCTGCGCATCGACCTGGCCTGACGCCCGATCGTTTCCGCGGTAGCAGGTGGCGGTAACGCCGGCGTTTGACAGCCACTGCTGAGGATCCGGCGTGCACAGCAGCACACCGGCGACCGTGGCGCGCGGGATTCCAGCCTCGTCGCTGGCCAGGAGCGCCAGCCTGCCCAGAGCTGCCTCGGGCTCGCCAGCGCCTTCCGCACTCAGCAGGGGGCGCCAAAGCGACTCGTCCAGGCTGTTGAAGCCGGTGTCGGGCACGGTCTGTTCGTCAAACGATCGGAACCGCGCTTGTCCCCGTCGCTGCGCCAAGCGCAACCATTCATCGCCGGTCATCCGTCGCTTCGAGCCGCCAACGCGGATGTATCTATGACCGGATCGCTCATGCGGGGAGTCGCCCGGCGGAACCTCGACGATCAGCAGCCGCTCTCCACCGGGGCGTTGCAGGTGCTGGGTGCGGACGCGAACGGGCGGGTGAATGGTGTCGGAACTGATCTCGACCACGAATGCGTCAAGCGCGGCGAGTTGGTCACGCGTCATGCCCTGCACTTCACCGTCGTCGGTGACGCCGCAGAGCAGCGTGCCTCCATCCGCGTTGGCGAAGGCCGCGATCTCGTCCGCCAGATCGTCGCGTCTCGGACTCATGGGCCGGTCGCCAGCGAACTCGACCTGCTTGAATTCCCAGGCGCTGTCCTCGCCCAGTTGCAGCCGGCGGGTGATCTCTTCGTTGCTGTACGTCATCGGCGGTTTGCGGCCTCTCCCGCAGCCATCCTATCCGCCGGTAGCAGGCGAGCCGCGCGGGATGCTCGTGAGTGTTCGTGATTCGAAGGGACTCTGCGAGGACTCCCGGATGGCCTTGCCGAATTGGGGATCGCGAGTTGGCGGAGGTTTGGTGCTGCAGGGTTGCGGTGTGTGGTTCGACACGGGCCGCCGAAGACGGCGACCCGGCTCACCACGAACGGTCGGGGGCCGACGATGGTGGTTGCCCGGAAGACGGGAGGGTCGGAGACGCCGCCCCTACGAAAGATAGGACCGCGGACGCCGGGATGACGGGCGGTCTAGGGGCACTCAACAGGGGTGGCGCGGTAGAATGGAATAGGTTGTTACTTCTGGGGCGCAGGGACTTAAGCACCGGATTGGCCAGGCCTTCGTTTACGCATTTCGACGCGGATGGGTCCGCGCGGATGGTGGACGTGTCGGCTAAGCCGGAAACGGACCGAACCGCGGTGGCGCGGGGTCGGGTGGTGATGCAGCCGGCGACGCTGGCGATGATCCGCGAGCAGATGGCCGGGGAGACCTCGGACCTGCCGAAGGGCGATGTGCTGGGGGTGGCGCGGCTGGCCGGGCTGACGGCGGCCAAGCGAACGTCGGACCTGATTCCGCTGTGTCACCCGCTGCCTCTGAGCGCGGTGGACGTGGGGCTGGCGCCGGAAGGCGAGGACTCGCTGGCGATCGAGGCGACTGTCCGCACGGTGGGCCGGACGGGCGTTGAGATGGAGGCGCTGACGGCGGTTTCGGTGGCGGCGCTGGCGGTGTACGACATGTGCAAGGCGGTGGACCGGGGGATGCGGATTGCGGATGTGCGGCTGGTGCGGAAGACCGGGGGAGTCAGCGGCAATTTTGAGCGTGTGGACGATGAGGGTTGATTTGGTGCGAGGGCGTTTCGAGCGGAAGACCCTCCTTCCCGCAGGAAAGGAACGACGCGGCTGTGGTGGTGCGTGAGATCGGGACCGGAAGACCCCTCACCGGTTTCGGGCGAAGACGCCCGAACCTGCCTCTCCCCTCGGAGAGGGTGAAGAGCGGCGCGGCCTGTATTCGATTGCATCCGAACGGCCTTGCTGGCGTGGAGACCACGACCGGAAGACCCCTCATCCTGACCTTCTTCTCCGGAGATAGCTTCTTGCGTGATTCGAGGGTGGGTGCGCGGAAGACCCCTCACCGAATTCGGCCGAAGACGGCCGATTCTGCCTCTCCC
>WTFW01000099.1 GCA_011523785.1 Chloroflexota bacterium
GGGTGTCCTCCGGAACGCTGCGTTGCATGGTCTCCAGGATCGGGTAGTGCGGCTCTTTGAGGTGAATGTCCCGGTAGGCGATCAGCCGTCGCGCGGCCACCACGGCCTCCACGGGTGATGGGCGGTTCCCGGCGCCGGCCGCGTCGAGCAGGGGAAGCAGCGCCTCGATCGTGGCCTTGGCGTCGCCGTGCAGCGGGTGGGTGTTGGCCTGGACGCGTGTGAGCTCCGATTCCTCGATGTTGATATTAATCAGCGTGGCGGCCTCCCCCGCCGGATTGCCCAGGGAGAAGCGCGTCCCGATGCCGATAACCAGGTCCGCCGCCTCCATAACCTCGAAAAGCTGGTTCATCTGGTCGAACTCGCCGTGGTGCGCGAAGCACGAGCCGTACGCCAGCGGATGCCGATCCGGAATGGTGCCCTTGCCGCCGCAGGACGTAACGACCGGGATATTCGTGGCTTCGGCCAGGCGAACCAGCGCCGCTTCGGCGTCTGAACGCGCCACGCCGCCGCCCGCGTAGATGACGGGGAGCCGCGACTCCGCAATCAGGCGTGCGGCCTCACGAAGCTGGTCCTGGCCCGGGACGATCCGCGGCACCTGCGCCGGGTCCTGCAACGTCACCTCGTCGCGCTCCACCCCGGCCTCGGGCGGAATCTCGATCAGCACCGGATACGGCCGGCCGCTCCGCATCTGGCGAAAGGCCTCCGTCACGGCCGGCGAGATCTCCTGCGGCGTGTTCGCCGCGTGCCGCCACTTGGTCACGGCCCCCACGATATCCGCCTGCCCCAGGACCTCGTGGTACGTGCCCAGGCCGCTGCCGATCTGCCCCCGCGGGATCTGTCCCGCAATCGCCAGCACCGGCGACGAGCGCGCGTAGGCCGTCGCCAGGCCGCTCGCCGCGTTGTACACCCCCGTGCCCGGCACCACCAGCACCACTCCCGGCTTGCCGCTCACCCGCGCATAGCCGTCGGCCATGTGGGCTGCCGCCTGCTCGTGCCGCGTCGTGATCATCCGGATGTCGGGATGGTCCCGCAGCGCCGCGATGATCCCGGACATGTGGATGCCCGGAATCCCGAAGACTACGTCCACCCCCTCTCGCACGAGGGATTGAACGAGAGCCTCACCGCCGCTCATCATGGTCATCGGACCCCGCCCTCAGCCGCTGAAGTTCAGCGCGTGCAGTCGCGCCGCGCCGCAGAAGTGAATCCGCAGCCGCACCGCATCCGGGCCTAGGTCGTCCCACCGCCGCTCCCGCCAGCTCACCGGCTCCCGCAGCCCATCCCGGCCCAGCGGCCGGCAATCGTCGCGGCTGAACCCCGCCAGCGGCTCGTCACCCTCCGCCGGCAAGACCTCCACCTCCACCCAGCTGCGCAGCGGCTGCCCGTCGCTGATGTTCAGTGAGAGCCGTGCCCCGCGCTCCTCCGCCGTGAGTGCGCGCGTCACCGCGTACCCCGGCGTCTCCCGGTCCACCGTCTCCAGGCACGTAAACCGGTCCCGTCCCAGCGTCGCCAGCCCCATCTGCGACATCCGCAGCGCCCCGGTGTTCCCCCAGTGCGAGTCGTCCGGAATATTCCCGCCCGGCCAGCTGGTCCAGTCCTCGCCATTCCCGCAGTAGTACAGGTACATCTGGTCGTTGTGCTCCACCAGCTTGTCCGCGATCACCAGCGACCCGCTGTCCCAGTCCCCGCGCACGCCCCGCCGAATCAGCGGCTGGTGCGTCTGCCCCCGGCTGAAGTGCTCCCCGTCCCGGCTCACCGCCAGCCGGATGTCGGCGCAGTACATGCCGAACCGTCCGGTGCCGTTGGGTACGTACCAGCCGTATTCGTAGGGCATCACGTACTGCCCCGCGTAGGGCGCCAGCATCAGGTAGTGGTTCTCCTGCTCCGTGCTGTCGTTCGGATGCAGCACCGGGTTGTCCGCGCTCGCCGTCAAGTGCTCCAAATCCGGCCCAAAAGCAATGTGCTTCACCCGCACCCGCTCCGGCCCGTGCTTGTTATTCGGCAACACCGCCTGCCAGATCATCTTCCAGCGCCGGCCTGGATCGGCCTCCTGCTCGTCCTTGATCAGCGCCACGATGTCCGGCGCGCCCCCGTCCCATTCCGGCAGGTCGATCTGCGCTTCTTCGGTCCAGTGAATCCCATCCGGCGAGTACCCGGCCCGGATCATCCGCTCCCGCGGCGGCCCCTTCACGATCATCTTGTAGCGCCGCGCCGGGTCGTCCTCCTCCAGGTCCTTCACCACCGGACCCCAGCCCCGCAGGCAGATGTTGTTGTCGCTGCGTCCCCGGTACTCGTGCAGGCCCAGCGTCGGCTTCTCCCAGTGGACGCCGTCATCGCTGACGGCATACCCCGTGTTCCACCAGCGCTCCACGCCCACGTCCTTGCCCGCGTACCAGCACTTGAATAGGCGCTCCTCCTCGTCATAGAGCACCGTCCGCCCCTCCCACGGCCGCGCTTGCAGCGAGTCCCACTCGTGGTGATCGCCCAGCGGCAGCACCGGATTGTTCGTGTGCTTCTCCGCCTCGCACACCGCCTGCACCACGTTGTGCCGCGCCTGCACGTCCGCCAAATCCAGGAACAGCACGCGTCGCTCAGGCATCGTCTTCACAGCAGGCTGATCCCGTGCAACCGCGCCGCCCCATACAGGTTCACCCGCAGCCGCACGGCCTCTTGAGGTAAGTCGGCCAGCCCCCGCTCCCGCCACTTCACCGGTTCCCGCAGCCCTTCGCGATGCAACGGCTCACAGTCGTCCTTCGTGAACCCTGCCAACGCGTCATCCCCGTCCGCCGGCAGCACCTCCACGTCCGCAAAGCTGCGCATCTGCTGCACGTCGCTCACGTTCAACGCCAGCCGCCCGTCCCGCTCGCCGATCCGCAGCGGCTCCGTCACCACCCATCCCGGCGTTTCCCGGTCCGTCGTTTCCAGGCACGTCAACCGGTCCTTCGGCAGCGTCGCCAGTCCCATCCGCGACACCCGGTTCGACCCGACCTCCCCCGTGCCAATCCAGTGCGAGTGCTCCGGCACGTTGCCGGCGGGCCACTGCGTCCATTCCTCGCCGTTGCCCACGTAGAAGAACCACATCCGGTCGTCGTGCTCCACGACCTTGTCGCTCAGCATCAGCGCCCCCGCGTCCCAGGTCCCCCTGGGGCCCCGCGCAATCAGCGGCTGGTGCGGCTGAATCCGTGTGTAGTGGTCCCCGTCCCGGCTCACTGCCAGCCGGATGTCCGAGCAGAACATCCCGTGCACGCCCGTCCGGTTCGGCGCATACCACCCGTACTCGTACGGCATCACGTACTGCCCCGCGTACGGCGCCAGCGCCAGGTAGTGGTTCTCCTGCTCCATCCCGTCGATCGGGTCCAGGATCGGGTTATCCGCTATTGCCGTCAGCTGCTCCACGTCCGGCCCGCAGGCCAGGTACTTGGTCCGCACCATCGGCGGCCCCGGCTTGTTGCTTGGACCCAGCCCCTGCCACACCATCTTGAACCGGCGGTCGGGATCCGGATCCTGATCGTCCTTGATCAGCACCACGATGTCCGGATCCGGCACGTACCACTCCGGCAGCCGGATCGACGCCTCGTCAGTCCAGTGCACCCCGTCCGGCGAAACGCTGATCCAGCAGTCGTCCGGCCGCTCGTTGCTCTTGACGATCATCTTGTAGCGGCGGCTCGGCACGTCGTCCAGGTCCTTGACCAGCGGTCCCCAGCCCTGCCGGCAAACGTTGTTGTCGCTACGCCCCCGGTACTCGTGCAGCCCCAGCTTCGGCTTCTCCCAGTGCACGCCGTCGTCGCTGATCGCGTACCCCGTCCACCACCAGCGCGCCATGCTCAGGTCGCTGCCCGCGTACCAGCACTTGAACAGCCGGTCTTCCTCGTCGTACAGGATCGTCCGGCCTTCCCACGGCCGCGCCTGCATCCCGTCCCACTCGTGCATGTCCCCCAGCGGCAGCACCGGGTTATCCGCATGCTTCTCCGCCCGGCACACCGCCTGCACCACCCCCTGCAACGACTGCACATCGTCCAGGTCCAGAAACAACAGCCGCGAGTCCCGCGCCAGCCGCCGCGTCTCGCCCCTAGCCACCCAAGCGACCTCCCGCGGCGTTCGCCGACCGGCTGTGCGACCTAACCATAAC
>WTFW01000081.1 GCA_011523785.1 Chloroflexota bacterium
TTCCAGTTCGTGGCCACGCCGCCGAACAGCCAATCACGCAGGTTCGTCAGCGTCTGGCAGTCGCTCACAAGGCCGGGACTCGCACCGGGCTCGGGGACCACGTACCCGGCGTTGCAGGCCGCGCGTCGCGTCGCAAGATCCGCGTCTCTGGAGCTCTCGGCTACAAGCCCGACGCCCAGGACCACAAGGACCTGCACGTCGGATCCGTCGGGCAGCATCGTGTAAAGAATCTCGGGCACACGCCGCGAATACCTGTCAACTTCAGCGCGTATGCCAATCGCGATTCGCGACCCGTCGGGTGACCAGGAAGGCCCGTGTGGATCGCCCAGGTTCTCGGGCGACATTCCAATGGGATTCCCATCCGGATCGACCACGCAGACCCTCGCCCATCCGCACGTATAGAGGATCTTCGATCCATCCGGCGACCAGGCCACGGTCTCGATCCAGGCAGCCGACGGATCTTCCGCATACCGGACTTCGTTCCACGCCTGGCTCTGCCAGCCCTCGATTGTCGTCAGCCGCCGCGGGTCCGATCCGTCCGCCGCGATGGTGTACAACGCCACCTCCTCGCCGTCGGGCAACGCCAGCGCCAGCCGCGCGCCGTCGGGGGACCAGGAGGGAAGACTGGCCGCGGCCGAAATCTGCCTGGGATCGGAGCCGTCGGCGCCCACCGTGTACACCACTGGCTCCGCCGAGCCCACGCCACGCACGTAGGCCAGGAGCCGCCCGTCCGGCGACCAGCGGGGCGGAAGGCCGACGTCCCCATGGTCCGCCGGCGCCAGGCGCTGGATGTCGGAGCCGTCCGCGGCCATGCTGAAGAGCCCCGGGTCGGCCTCGACGCCTGTCCGTCTGTCGGCCGGCGGGTCGGCGTAGTTGTAATCGGACAGGAACGCAATGCGGGCGCCGTCGGGCGACCACACCGGCACGCTGCCCACGGCCAGGTAGTCCACCTCGTCGGTGGTCGCATCCCAGACGGCGACTTCGAAGAACACGGTGCCGATCGGAGCGTTTACCGCGCGGGACTCTTCGTCCGGCGGTTCCCGTGGCGGGCTGTCCCAGAACGTAAAGGAGTCCCAGCAGACGGAGTACGCCACCCGGGTCCCGTCAGGCGAGATGTCGGCGTGGGACAGGAAGACCTTGATATACGACCGCGACTCGATGTGGGCCTCGTACGGAACCGCAAACGTGCCTTGCACGCGTGTCCCGTCCGCAGTCGCCTGGTAGAGCTGGTCGTGATGGACGAAGATCAGTTCCGAGCCACCCGGCGTCCACTGCACCGAGTTTTGGGCATTCATCGAGTGAATGCCGCGGAGACCGAAACTCTCGCACGGCGGAGTGCGGCTGTGCGCCTGCGCCGGCCTGGTCGTCAGGCTCACACCCAGCGCAACGAGCACCGCGGCCAGCACGACGAAACGCAACGGCGGGCTCATCCGGCGAAGGTCTGAAATCAGACGAATCGCCGGCGCCAAACACGACGACCAGAGTCGCCAGCCCGCCCCACGAGCGGCAGCGCGGCGGACCTTCAGGCGGACCATCAGCATGTTCTCCAACCTCATCGCGGCGGCCACACCTGGCCCTCGTCATCGGACCCCCAGCAAGCGACCGTTCCGTCCGCGCGCAGGCCGCAGGTGTGGGCTCGACCCAGGCTGATGGAGGTGACCCGCACGTCGTCGGGCGACGTGTCTTCGCCGGGTCGGAAGGATCCCCAGCACATCGCGGTTCCGTCGCCACGCAGCCCACAAGTTCGGTGGTCGTCGCTGCTTATGGCCACAAAGGTCTCGTCCACCGGCGGTGTCACGTGAGGGGCTGACTTGTCGCCCCAGCAGCGGACAGTCCCATCGGCACGCAACCCGCAGGTGTGGTCGCCGCCGCTGGCAATTGCCGTAAAGCGCTCGTCGGCGGGCGGCGAGGCCTGGCCGTCTTCGTCGCGTCCCCAGCAGACCGCCGTCCCATCGGCGCGCAGGCCGCAGGTGTGACCGCCGCCACTGCTGAGCATCGTGAACCGCTCGCTGGCCGGCGGCGCGGTTCGACCGTCGTCGTCGAAGCCCCAACACACCGCCGTCCCGTCGTCGCGCAAGCCGCAGGTGTGGCTCGAGCCGCTGCTCAACGCGGTGAACTTCTCGCCGGTGGGTGGCGACTCGGCGACGGCCACGCCTACACCCCAGCACACGGCCGTTCCGTCCTCGCGTAGCCCGCACGTGTGACTCCACCCGCCGCTGAGCGCGACAAACCGCTCACCCTCCGGCGGCCACACCGGCCGAAGACCGGACCGTCCGCCCCAGCAAATCGCCTGACCATCCACGCTGAGCGCACAGGTGTGGAAGCTGCCGCAGCTGACCTCCACGAACGCTGGCAGCGGGCTGGGCAGCGGCGGCGGCGGGGTGTACGGCGGTGTCACGTCAGGCGGGCGGGGGTACCCCTCGCCCCAGCACGTCGCGGTTCCGTCCTCGCGCAGGGCGCAACTGAAGTTCTGGCCACTGCTGATGCCTGCAAAGGTTCCGCCCGCGGGCGCCGAGGCCTGGCCATTCCAGTTCTGTCCCCAGCAGACGGCGGAGCCGTCGGCGCGGATACCGCAGGTGTGTTCGTCGCCGCTGTCGATCGCCACGAACGACTCGTTCTCCGGTGGCGACGACCGGCCGTCGCGGTTCTCACCCCAGCAAACGGCCGTCCCGTCCTCGCGCAGGGCGCACGTGTGAAGCGATGCACTGCTGAGGGTCGTGAACCGCTCGCCGCTGGGAGGCGACGCCTGGCCAACCGGGTTGCCGTTTCCGTCCTCGTTGCTCCCCCAGCAGACGGGGGTTCCGTCCTCGCGCAGCGCGCAGGTGTGGAAGGCGCCGACGCTGATGGTCGTGAAGCGCTCACCAGCCGGCGGCGACGCCCGACCGGCCTGCCGACCGTATCCGTCATCGTTGCTCCCCCAGCACACGGGCGTGCCGTCCGGACGCAACGCGCAGGTGTGCCCGGAGCCAGCGCTAATGGCCGCAAACACTTCGCCTTCCGGCGGCACGGCTCGACCGTTCCAGTCCCGTCCCCAGCACACGGGTGTCCCGTCCTCGCGGAGGCCACAGACGTACCCGGACCCGCCGCTAATGGACGTCAGCTGCTCAACCGGCGGCACCGGAACGTCGTCGGGCGAGGACCACCTGGAGTCCGGCGCGACCCAGCACACCGGCGTCCCGTCCTGGCGAAGAGCGCAGGCGACGCGGCTGCCGGCGGTCACGGCCGTGAATCGCTCGCCGCGCCATGACGTTCCGTGCCGTTCCTCGAGCGACACCTGGCCCCGGTTGTTCTGACCCCAACATAGGATGGCGCCGTCCTCGCGCAGCCCGCAGGTGTGCCGAGCCCCGCTGCTGAGCGACACGAACGGCTGGTTGACCGGAAGGTAGATACGAAAGTCGCCAATGCAGGCGACCGAACCGTCTTCCCGCAGGCCGCAGAGGCGCTCGCGGGCGCTGCTGATGGCAACGAACCGCTCGTGCTCGTATTCCCCGGACCACTGATCGAAGTCCGTGCTGCACCAGAACGTGCCGTCCGCCCTCAACCCGCAGGTATGGTTCGGCCCAACACTCAGGGCGACAAAGCGCTCATCCTCGGGCGGCCAGGGCTTGTCCCGGCTGCTGAATCGGTCTTTCGCGCCCCAGCAGAGGGTGGACCCGTCATCGCGTAAGCCGCAGGTATGCTCGCCGCCGCTGCCGATCGCCACAAACGCTTCGGATTCTGGCGGCGAAGCCTGCCCCTGGTCGTTGCGTCCCCAGCACGCCACCGATCCATCCGACCGCAACGCGCAACTGTGGCTTGAGCCGCTGCTGAGGGCCGTGAACTGCTCACCGACCGGCGGCGTTGACCGGCCGTTGCGATTCGATCCCCAGCACACGGCGCCACCGTCCTCCCGCAGCCCGCAGGTGTGTTGCTCGCCGCTGCTGATCGCCACCAGCGCTTCGTCTGCTGGCGGCGAGGCCTGTCCGTGCGTGTCGTCGCCCCAGCAGAGCGGCGTGCCGTCGGCGCGCAGCGCGCAGGTGTGCAGTTCCCCGCTGCTGACGGCAACGAATGGGCCGCCGGCGATGGGCGGATAGCGCGGCGCGCCGGACTCGAAACGCCCACCCCAGCAGACCGGCGTGCCG
>WTFW01000140.1 GCA_011523785.1 Chloroflexota bacterium
ACCTCCAACGGCGAAGGCCCCTCCCAGAGCATGACCCGGGCCGAATTTGAAGACTGCGTTCGCCGGGCCAAGGAATACGTCGCGGCCGGCGACATCATCCAGGTCGTACCGTCGATTCGATTCAGCCGTCCGCTAAACGTCGATGCCTTCCAGGTCTATCGGCACCTTCGGCGCGTCAACCCCTCGCCCTACATGTTCTTCCTGGACTGCGGCGACCTGCAGCTGGCCGGCGCCTCACCCGAAATGCTCCTGCAGGCAGTGGCCGGACATGCCCGCACTCGCCCAATCGCCGGCACGCGTCCCCGCGGCTCGACGCCGCAAGAGGAGGCCGAACTCGAGCGCGATCTCCTGGCCGATCCCAAGGAACTCGCCGAGCACGTCATGCTTGTCGACCTCGGCCGCAACGATCTTGGCCGCGTCTCCAGGCCCGGCACGGTCAATGTCGACGACCTCATGATTGTCGAGCGTTTTTCGCACGTCATGCACATCGTCAGCGACGTAAGCGGTCAGCTTGACCCACGCTTTCGGGGCGTCGACGCCCTCCGCGCCTGCTTCCCGGCCGGCACGCTGAGCGGCGCGCCCAAGATTCGCGCCATGGAAATCATCGCCGAACTGGAGGACCTGCGGCGCGGTCCCTACGGCGGCGCCGTCGGCTACATCAGCCACTCCGGTGACATGGACACCGCCATCACCATCCGGACGCTGCTCGCCTGTAACGGTCGTGCCCACGTCCAGGCCGGCGCCGGCATCGTGGCCGACTCGGTGCCGGCAACTGAATACGAGGAGTGTGTCAACAAGGCTCGCGCCGTGCTGCAGGCCATCCAACTCGCGGAGGAGGCGGCTCGTGCTGCTCGTCCTGGATAACTACGACTCGTTTACCTACAACCTCGTGCAGTACCTCCAGGTCCTGCACGCCGACGTAACGGTCCACAGGAACGACATGGTCTCCGTTCGCGACGTCAAGGACATGTCGCCCGACGCCATCGTCATCTCACCCGGCCCCTGCACCCCCCACGAGGCCGGAATCTCCGTTGATCTCATCCGCGAGCTCGGTCCAAGCATTCCAACCCTCGGCGTCTGCCTCGGCCACCAATCCATCGGCGCGGCCTTCGGCGGCCAGGTCGTCCGTGCTCCCGTGCTCATGCACGGCAAAACGTCGCCCATCGCCCACGACGGCCGCCGTCTCTTCGCCGATCTCCCGAATCCATTCGATGCCACCCGCTACCACTCCCTCATCGTCGCCCGCGACAGCCTGCCCGCCGATCTGGAAGTCACGGCCCAGAGCCCCGACGGGCTTATCATGGGAATGCAGCATCGTTCGCACCCCATCTACGGCGTGCAATTCCACCCGGAATCCATCTTGACTGCCGCCGGACCCGCCCTCTTGCGGAACTTCCTCCAGTTGGCCGAAATACCGGTGGCCGCATGATTGCCGACGCCATCCGCTCCGTCGTCGACGGCGATGACCTGGAGAGCGACACCGCCGCCGCTTTGATGGACGCGATTCTCGAAAACGAGATGACCCCGGCCCAATTCGGCGCCCTGGTCACCGGTCTGCGCCTGAAGGGTGAATCTGCCGCTGAGATCGCCGGCTTCGCCGCCAGCATGTCCCGCCATGCCCTGAGCGTCGACGTCGACAGCGCCGCGCTCGTCGACACCTGTGGTACCGGCGGCGGCCGCACCCGCTGGGTCGGGGTCTCGACCGCTGCGGCATTCGTCGCCGCTGGCGCTGGCGCCGTCGTCGCCAAGCACGGCAACCGTGGCGTCACTCGGCCGGCCGGCAGCGGTGACGTACTCGAGCAGCTCGGCGTCAACCTCATGGCGGGGCCCGACCTCGCCGCTGAGGCGCTCGCCGAAGCCCGCGTGGCCTTCATGTTCGCCCTGGCCTTTCACCCCGCCATGCGCTTCGCCGGACCGCTCAGGCGCGAAATCGGTATCCGCACGGTCTTCAACATCCTTGGGCCGCTCACAAACCCGGCGGGCGCCCAGCGCCGCCTGCTTGGCGTGGGAGATCCCGCCCTCGTTCCCACAATCGCCGAGGCCTTGCGCCTGCTCGAAATCGGCCGCGCCCTCGTCGTGCACGGGCACGCTGGCGTGGACGAGATCTCCCTCACCGGTCCAACCCGCGTCTTCGATGTCAGCGGCGGCGCCGTGACCGAGTACGAACTCACGCCCGCCGACTTCGGATTGCCAGTTGTGAACGCCTCCGACCTCGAGACCCACGATGCCGCGGCCGTCGCCGCCGCAACGCGTGAACTACTGGTCGGGCGCCACTCCGGCCCTCGTCGCGACGTCGTTCTGGCCAACGCTTCCGGCGCTCTCGTTGCCGCCGGCATTGCAAGCGACTGGCGAGACGGCGTGTCGCGGGCGTCGGACGCCATCGAAAGCGGGGCCGCTCTCGCCTGTCTCGACCGTCTCGTTGAAGTCTCGAACAGGAGCGACGGAGCGTAGGACGTGATCCTCGACGATATTGTCGCCCGCAAGCGCCTGGACGTAGCGGCCCGTGCCGGGCACGCACAGCTCGCCGACCTCCAGACCCGCCTCGCCCGGCGCACCCCCACACGCTCGCTCTGGCGCGCCCTCGATCAGGAAGGCGTCGGGGTCATGGCCGAGATCAAGCGCCGCTCGCCTTCTGCGGGCGTATTTGCGGAGAACGTTGATCCCGCCGCCTGGGCGACCCGCTACCAGGCCGGCGGGGCCGTCGCCATCTCGGTCCTCACCGACGAGCCCTTCTTCGGCGGAAACCACGCCGACCTGGCCGCCGCTCGTGCCGCGACGGACCTGCCGGTCCTGCAAAAGGACTTCGTCATCACCGACTACCAGGTTTTCGAAGCCGCCGCCTACGGCGCCGACGCCGTGCTGCTCATCACCGGCCTCACGCCGGATCAGGACCTCGCGGCCCAACTCAGGCTTGTCCATCGGCTCGGCATGGAAGCCCTCGTCGAAGTACACACCGAGGAAGAGTTGGACGACGCCCTCCTCGCCGGCGCTCGCATCCTCGGCATCAACAACCGCAACCTGCGCGAGTTCACGACTGATCTGGCCGTCACCGAGGAACTCTGCAAGCTGATTCCCGAAGAAATCACCATCGTCAGCGAAAGCGGCGTCCACACCGCCCACGACGTCGAGCGCCTGGCTGCGGCCGGCGTCAGCGGCGTCCTGGTCGGCGAGTCGATCATGACCGCCGACGATCCACTTGAGCAGCTCCGCATGTTGGTCGAGGCCGGCGAGTAGCTATCGCATGCTCATCAAGATCTGCGGACTCCTGGAACCCGCCGACGCCCACGTTGCCGTCGCGGCCGGTGCCGACATGGTGAGCGTGATCTTTGCTCCCGCCCGACGCCGCCGAACTCTTGCTGAGGCCCGCGCCATCTTCGACACGGCGCCCCCCCACGTGGAACGCGTCGGCGTATTCGTCGATGCGCCCATGTCCGAGGTGCGTGAAGTCATTGACGCCTGCCGCCTTGACCGCGTGCAACTCTCCGGGTCCGAGACGCCCGCCTATTGCCAGGCCTTCGGCGAACGCGCGGTCAAGACCCTCCGCCTGCCCAACGACCTCGGCGAGTTACCGAGGTTTTCGGTCCCGCTTCTCCACCTCGACGCTCTTGTGGAAGGCCAGGCCGGCGGAACCGGCGAGAGTTGGGATTACGCGCTCGCCCGCGACGCGGCCCTGGCCTATCGAGTGCTCCTTTCCGGCGGGCTGTCGCCGGATAACGTCGCCGCCGCTATTCGCGCCACGCGCCCCTACGGCGTCGATGTCAGCAGCGGCGTGGAAACCAGCCAGCGCAAGGACTACGACAAGATCGAACAGTTCATTCGCAACGCTCGCCAAGCCTTTGCGACGGCCGCCAGCGCATGAGCCGCCTCCGCCTCTTCGCTCTCGGCCTGGGGCTGTTCGCGCTCGCCGCCTGTTCGCACGGGCTACAGCTCGAAAACGGCGAGCGTCCGGTCCAACCCATCACGCGCATTAGCTTCCTGTTCGCTGAGGGCCAGAACGACATTGTCGTCAACGCCCCGGCCCAGCCCGACGCCACGCCTGGCCCCGCCCAGTTGCCGTCGCCCGCTGCGTCGCCAACGGCGCTGCCAACCGCTGCGCCAACCCCGTCGCAGCCCACCC
>WTFW01000001.1 GCA_011523785.1 Chloroflexota bacterium
AGTCCCTCTTCGAGCGGGACGACGCCCACCATGGTTCCATCGAAGTCGATCAGACGAACTGGATCAATCCTGATTTCCTGATTGATCCGCGGCCCTCGGCGTGTCGGTGCGACCGGCCGCGCGGGGCCCCTAGCGATTAGTTTGTCTCCGCAAGCGTGCTCTCCTCCTGCGCCCGACAATCGGGCTTCGCCCACAAGGGTAGAGCCGCACCGGGCCAGTGCAAGCGCCGTCCGCGGGACCGCTCGCCAGTTGCGGCGGTTGCGCCCAATCGCGTCGTGCGACGGGCGTGGTCTGAGGACCTCGCGATGCCTGCGCCGGACACCCGGTCCATGCACGTCCGGCGACAGCGCGAGGGTGGACTGCGGATAGCTGGAATCGGCTCTTGCGACCCCGGGGCTCGGTTGGAATGGACGCGCGCGACACCTCGCCAGGCAGCCGAAGTTGACGAGCTGCGAACTCCTTCCGCAGTTGGAAGCATCTTGACAGCAGTAAGTGTACACATCATGATGCCAACGATGCGCACCACATTGACCATTGACGCCGATGTAGAGTTGCTCCTCCAACGCGAAATACGGCGCACAAACAGGAGTATGAAGGCCGTCGTCAACGATGCGTTGCGCGTCGGTCTGGGAATCCGTGGCAAGCCAGCGCGGCCCCCTCGCTTCAAAGTGGAACCGCATGCGTTCGGCTTCCGACCGGGCGTCGACGTTGACCGGCTCAATCAGCTTGTCGATGAACTGGAAGCCAGTGAGGTAGCCCGGCGCCTCGACCGGTGATCATTCCCGACGTCAACCTCCTGGTGTACGCGCACGACTCCCAATCCCGCCGACATGGGGCAGCGCGGGCCTGGTGGGAAACCTTGATGAATGGCCCAGGAAGCGTCGGCCTCCCTTGGGTCGCTGTCCTAGGCTTCATCCGCATCGCCACCAACCCGAGGATTCTTGAGAATCCCCTGGACGTGGGCAGCGTTTGTGCGCGCGTTCGGACTTGGCTCGACAGACCGCAATCAGTCTTTGTCCATCCTGGTGACCGTCATGCCGACATCCTGTTCGATCTTCTCCAAGCAGTGGGGTCAGGCGGCAGCCTGACCACGGACGCGCATCTCGCCGCCCTTGCCATTGAGCATCAGGCCGAGCTCCATTCAACGGATGCCGACATGGCAAGATTTCCAGGTCTCAGGTGGGCGAATCCTATCGTCTCATAGATTCTTGTGTGCCTAGGGTCGTCCGTGATCAGCCGCAGAGCCTCGGCCGATGGGCCAAGTTGAACGAAAATCACTTCGGCGTTGTGCTTGAGTTCGGGTCCAACGCGCACTCGGATCATCGCGGTCTTAGTCATCGGTGACGTCCCTGTGCCGCGTCGACGTATCCCGGATGGGGAACAGCACGGTCGATGGAAATGGGTTCAGCGGCATCAGGGCAGGAGCTGCAATCTGAACCGATCATGGCTCGGAGTCTGTTGAGACGGAAACAACCGCCGGTCCGGCCGCGAGCGGCGACGGCCCCACGCATACCGGTAGGCCGGGAGCCGCCGCACGATCTTTCAGGCCCGCGCGCCGTCCTCCGTCGCCGTGCCCGCTCGGCCCTGCCACCCACGCCGGCCGACGCCGCATGTGCGGCAGGTCTGGAACGGGCGAGACACCGGCGACATGCTTCCGGGGTGCGACTTCGTGAAAGAACTCCGGGCCGAACTCGGGGAAGTTGCGTGAGCGTGCGAAACCTTGTCCAGAACCCCTTAACCGTCTGCCACGGGAAGTAGTCCTACTGCGGGTATGAAAACAGTCGTATCCATCCCCGACGACATGTTCGCACGCGCCGAGCGACTGGCCTCCCGCGGACGTCGGTCCCGAAGCGAAGTCTACGCGGCGGCGCTCGACGAATATCTCGCGCGCCATGCGCAAGACGAGGTCACCGACGCGATGAACCAGGTATGCGGCGAGGTCGGAGGGAACGATGACGCCTTCCTCGCCGCGGCCGGCAGGCGGGTGCTCGCCGACACCGAATGGTGATCTCCCAGGGCGATGTGTGCTGGGCCGAGTTACCCGAGCCGACGGGTTCGGGGCCGGGCTTTCGCCGGCCGGTCGTCGTCGTCCAGGGCGATGCGCTGAACCGGAGCCGACTGGCCACGGCGGTGTGCATTCCGCTCACGAGCAATCTTCGGTGGGCGGACGCACCGGGAAACGTGCGGTTGACCGCCGCGATGACGGGGCTGCCGAAAGATTCCGTCGCGAACGCGACGCAGATCGTCGCGCTCGACCGGTCGCTCCTCGAAGAACGCGCGGGCCGACTTTCGTCGGCCAAGCTCGGTCTGCTGCTCGCCGGCATTGACACCGTCCTCGGCCGTTAGGACCGAAGCCAGCCTCGCCAGATGGCTGCATCGCCCAGCCGTCCGCGCCGCGCCGCCCTGAGCGATGCTGCCGTGGGGCTGGACGGGTAGTCGCGCCGGAGTCGACCACACGGCATTGGTCAAACCACTATGCAGACCACGCCCGAGAGCGTGGCCTGGATGTGATGGTCCCCCCGTAACGACCAGCGCGGTGGATAGGCGCGCGATCTGCCGCACCGACTTCCACGCCGCCAGCTTCGCGCCAGCACAATCCCTGATGGTCGGGCACTAGTCGCCGGGCTGGATGCTGAGGCGAACTCCCAGGGAGTTGATGACACGAAGCAGCGTCGATAGGCGCGGGTCGCCGTTCTCGGACAGGGCCTTGTACAGCCCCTGGCGAGTGACGTCAGCGTCGTTGGCCAGTTCGCTCATCCCGCGCGCACGGGCGAGTGTGGAGAGCGCCCGCTTGATGTAGGCAGCATCGCCTGTCTCGAATGCCACAGCGAGGTACTCAGCCTGCGCCTCGGGAGAGTCCAGATACTCGGCTGCATCAAAGCGGCTTATCTCAAGGTCAGCTTTGTCGACGGTCATTCCGAAGCCCCTTTGCCAGATTCCGGGCGCGCTCGATGTCGCACTTATGCGTGTCTTTGTGGCCACTGCACAGGGGGATCAGCGTTGCGTTGCGCCTCCAGAAATACAGGCGGTAGCCGGGGGCCTTAGTCGAGACGAAGTTCTCCCAGGCTGGTGTCGGCGAGGTACTTGACGTCCCCGTAGTGGCCGTGCTCCAGCCGTTGAACCCGCGATGCGATCCGTGCGGCGGCACGGCGGTCAGGCGGCTTGCGCAACCACTTGTCAAACGAAGCGGTCTCTTGGACTGTGAGCACGTGACAACTATAGTTGACAGCCCAGTTGATGTCATCGCGTGACATCCATCAGGTCGAAGCCCGACAACGAGACGCACCGCGCTTGCGGCTCACTCCACCTTCGAGGGCCCTTGTCGGGCGAGCTTCACGCCGAAGCCGCGGCCCCGAACGATGGCTTCCTCGCCGAATCGGTCACGCAACGCGTCCACCACATCGTCGAGGTCCCCGTCACCCGGATCAGCATCGAACAGATCGGCCTGGGGAGCCCGTCCGATCTCCACCAGGCCGCGGGCGCCAATGCCGATCAGGCGGAACGCGCGCCCGTCAGCCTCGCGGACGAGCAACCGCTCGGCCACGCGGAACATCCGGTCCGCCGATCGCGTGGCCGTGGGCAGGCGACGGGAGCGGGTCACAGTGCGAAAGCCCGCTGTCTTCAGTTTCAGTGTCACGCCACCGGCGGCGAGACCGGCCTTCCGCAGACGCCGCGCCAGCGTCTCGGCGAGCCGCCACAGGATCAGGCGGAGTCTCCCGGCATCTGCGATGTCCTCGTCGAGGGTGAGTTCCGAGGAGACGCTCTTGGTCGCGCGGTTCGGATTGACCCGACGGTCGTCTTCCCCCCGGGCGCAGGACCACAGCCGCCGTCCGATCCTGCCGTACCGGGCGGCCAGCTCCTCTTCCCCGATGCTGGCCAGCTCCCCGATCCGCGTGATGCCGTCTCGGGCGAGGCGCCGCTGCAGGACCGGACCCACCCCCCACAGCAGGCCGACCGGTCTGGCTGCCAGAAAGGCCCGGGCCTCTGCCCGGCCAATCGCGGCAAAGCCACGCGGCTTGTCCAGGTCCGAGGCGATCTTGGCGAGGAACTTGTTGTAGCTGAGGCCGATGGAGATGGTGATGGAG
>WTFW01000211.1 GCA_011523785.1 Chloroflexota bacterium
TCGGTCCCGAACTTCTACGGCCTGCCGGGCCTGGCGGAGCACGCGATCACGCTGAAGACGCTGGAAGACGCCGTGGGACTTCGCCACCGGGTGCTTTCGCAGCTGGAACGCGCCGACCACGAGACCGACCCCGTGGTGCGGCAGCGGCTGCTGACGTTCGTCGTCGCCGGCGGCGGGTTCGCGGGCGCGGAGACGATCGCCGAGCTGTTCGACCTGGTAACGAGTGTCAGGCGCTACTTCCAGAACCTTGGCCCGGCCGACGCGCGGTTCGTGCTGGTGCACTCGCGGGACCGCATCCTGCCGGAGCTGAGCGCCGAGCTTGGCGCCTACGCCCTGGAGAAGCTGAGCGCCCGCGGGATCGAGTTCCGGCTCGGTTGCCGGGTCGCGGCGGCGGCCGAGGGATCCGTCACCCTGAACGACGGCACCACGATCCCGTGCGAGACCTTTGTCTGGACGGCGGGCAATCAGCCCAATCCGATCCTGCGCTCCCTGGGCTGCGAAAGGAACCAGGCCGGACAGGTGGTAGCGGACGCGACGCTGCAGGCGCCTGACACGCCAGGGGTTTGGGCGGTGGGCGACGCGGCGCAGATTCCGGACCTCACGAACGAGGGCCGACCCTGCCCGCCGACGGCGCAGCACGCGCTGCGCGAGGGCAAGCGGGTGGCGCAGAACATCGTGGCGAGCATCGACGGCCGCCAGCTGAAGGCGTTCCGCTACCGAGCGAGTGGGTCGCTGGTGGGGCTGGGGCATCGAACCGCGGCCGCGGAGCTCTGGGGGCACAAATTCTCCGGGCTGCTGGCCTGGTTCATGTGGCGAACGATCTATCTCAGCAAGCTGCCGGGACTGGAACGCAAGGCGCGGGTGGCGCTGGACTGGGCGCTGGACCTGGTGTTCCCGCGCGACATCGTGATGACGACAGCGGCGGACGGTCGCTACGACGCCGCTGTGCAGCCAACCGCGGAGCGGGAGCGCTCGACGTGATGCGGCGCAACGACCTCTTGGCCTGGCTGCTGGCCGGCGCCCTCGCAGGACAAGTCGGCGGGATCGTCTACGGCCTCGTAATGCGGCACCTGGGCGTCATCGAGTCCATCGCCGCTTTGGTCCGGCTGCCGCCGTCGGCGGTCGGCGGCTGGATCGTGCACATGGTTGTGGCGGGCATCATCGGCGCCGGGTTCGCGGCGTTGATTCGACGCCAGGAGCACAGCGCGGGCGACCTGCTGTTCTGGGGGCTGATCTATGGGGCGGTCTGGTGGATCATCGGGCCGCTGACGCTGGCGCCGCTGCTGATCCGACGCGAGGCGCTGGCCTGGGACCTGACTTCGGCGCAAGAGACGTTTCCGATGCTGCTAGGGCACCTGCAGTACGGCGTCACCACCAGCATGGCGTTGCTGATCTGGCAGCGTTCATCCTTCGAACGACCATCAACCGGGGCCGTGGCGCGAGGCGTTCTGGCCGGCGTGGTCGGGGCCGCGCTGACCGGCAAGGCGCTGGTGGACCAAGGGCTGCTCGGCCAGTTTGTGGGCATCGACAGCCACGATCCGTCGGGCTCGCTCTGGCTTGGGGTGCTGCTGGTTGGCGCCGGGACCGGGCTGGCGTTCGCGGCGACCGTGCCGACAGTTCGTGACAGCGCGGGCGCGGCGCTGGTGCGCGGGTTCGTGTTCGGGTTCCTGGCCTGGATTCTCATTCCCATGACGATCGTCGGTCTGGCCACGAGGGGCATGCTGCCCTGGGGCATGGGTTTCGCTCACGATGCCTTCCCCGGCCTGCTGGCGTATCTGCTCTTTGGCGGAATCCTGGGTTTGGCCTATCAATGGCTGAGCGTGACCTGGAGGGTTCTGTTCGCCGAAGCGACCTCACACGATG
This sequence comes from Chloroflexota bacterium, assembly GCA_011523785.1. Taxonomy (GTDB): domain Bacteria; phylum Chloroflexota; class UBA11872; order UBA11872; family UBA11872; genus UBA11872. The sequence goes on from WTFW01000211.1 coordinate 1,864, forward strand.
ACGAGGGCTACGGCACGGAGGGGCTGCGGGCGCTGGGGCGTGGATCAGCCGCCGGACTGCTGGGCGGGCTGTTCTATACCGTGATGCTGGCGCGACTTGGCTCGTTCGAGGGCATTGCCCAGCTGATGCGGGCCGACAACGCCGCAATCGGTGTGCTGGTGCACGCCATTGTTTCGGTGATCTGGGGCGCGGTATACGGCCTGCTGTTTCGGCGGCAGACCTACGGCATCGGGTCAGCGGTGGGCTGGGGCGTCGCATTCGGTTTCTTTTTGTGGGTTGTTGGGCCAAACACGCTGTTCGCGGTGCTGACCGGTCACACACCGGACTGGTCGGCGGACGGCGCGGCGCCTCGGACGGCCTCGCTGGTTGGTCACCTCGTTTACGGCGCCGTGCTCGGCGTGGGATTCCACTATCTGGAAGCCCGGCACAACCCGTGGTGGCAGCCGCGCCGCACGCGACTCGAAGCGCGAGCGCGACGGCGACGCCGGCAGCTGCAGACCTCGGCGCCGGCGATCTGGGCGCTGGTGATGCTGATCGCGCTGAGCCTGCCGATCATCTTCGGCGGGTCCGACGAGATGGGGCGGAATGCTATGAAGGCGGAGTCCACATCGCACGAGGAACGCGGGCCGCCAATGGACGACATGCAGCCAATGCGCTGATGGAGCTCGACTTCTTCGCCGACGATTTGAGCCAGATAGAGGAGCAGCCGCAGGGCTCGTAGGAACCCCGCGGCTGCTTCGTTCACATCACCAGTGCCGAGCGACCGCTCGGCGGCTTGCCCAGCCTTACTCGGGGTAGCCCACCGGGTTGCTGAGGATGCCGTTGCCTTCCAGCTCGACTTCCGTCACGTCGCCGCTCTTCATGGCCTTGGTTGTGCCGGACGTTCCCGTGAAGATCGCGTCGCCAGGCTCGAGGGTCATGTACGTCGAGACGAAGCTGATGATCTGTTCCACGTTGTAGATCAGCTCGCTGGTGTTGGTGTGCTGGACGACCTCGCCGTTGACGCGCGTGGTCATTTCCAGGTTGCCGTGGTCCAGGCCGGTGGTGACCCACGGACCGAAGGGCGAGAACGTATCGGCGCCCTTGCCGCGCCACCACTGGCTGTCCGGCTCGCCGTTGGTCTCACCGTTCTGCCAGATGCGCTCGCTGATGTCGTTGGCGGCGCAGACACCAAGGATGTAGTCCCCGACTTCGTCCTCGCTGACACGCGAGCAGCGCTTGCTGATGATGACCGCCATCTCGCCTTCGTAGTGAAGGTCCTTGCAGCCCTCCAGCCAGGCGATGGTTCCGCCGGGATCGAGCACGGACGACGGCGGCGCCAGGAACGGCTGCGGTCGCGAGAAGGGCGGCGAGTCACCCATGTGGCTCAGGTAGTTGCCCGCCAGGTTGACGATCTTGGTTGGCGAGGTGGGCGTGAGCAACTGCACGTCGGCCAGGGCCACCGTGTTGCCGGTGCGCTCCAGGTCGCCGAAGAGGTCGCCCGAGATTTCGGCGATGGTGTCGCCTTCAACGATTCCGTGGTGGACTTCGCCGTCCACGCTGTAACGCGCAAGGTGCATGCTCTGCCTCCGAGTGCCTGACCGACAGTGACCGCGAAAGGATACCGCGCAAACAAGGGACGCTTCGTGCCGAGAGGCCAGTACCCCTGCGAATGCGGAGCTGGAAGCTCCTGATCAGACCGGCCAGGCGCCGATTTTGCGCAGGGTGGCGTAGATCTCCAGTTGCTGGCGCTCCAGGGTTTCCCACTGCGCGGCGAAGTCGACGTCGGACCAGTCGAAGAAGCCGCGGCCGGTCTTGAGGCCGAAGTGTCCGGCCTCGACCAGCCGGCGCAGGACCTGATGCCCGCTGTCGGCGTTGCACAGGTCGGGCCAGACGCTCTCGGTGCCGTTGAGGGCGATTTCCAGGCCCGCCAGGTCGCGATCGCGCATGACGCCCATGAGCGGCATGCGCGGCGAGAACGAGAATGCCGTGAGCTCATCAATGTCCTCGGCCGATATGACGCCCCGGTCAACCAGATCCAGCGCTTCCCGAAAGAGAGCCTGCCGCAGCCGGTTGGCCACCTGGCCGGGAAGGTCCACGTTGATCCGCACGGGCCGCAGACCGGCGCCGCGCAGGAGGTCCAACACGGTTTCCACCGTGGCCTCGCTGGTCAGTTCACCCTTGGTGACTTCAACCATCGGGCAAAGGTAGGCAGGGCGGAAGAAGTGCGTGGTCGTGAAGCGGTCGGGGCGGCCGGTGGCGTCGGCCATGAGGCGGATGGGAATGCTGGAAGTGTTGGAAGCCAGCAATGTGTCCGGGGCTAGATGCGGCGCCAGGTCTGCGTACACCGCGCGCTTGATTTCCACGGTCTCGGTGACAGCCTCGATGATGAGGGCGGAGTCGCCGACATCGGCCAGGTCGGTGGTGAAGTTGAGGCGCGCCGGGACTGCATCGGCATGGTCTGAAGTAACCAGGCCGTACTCGATCATTAGTTCGAGGTTGCGGGCGACCTTGCTGCGAGCGGCGTCGAAGGCGGCGGGATTGGCGTCGAGAACGGTGACCTGGTGCCCGGCAAGGGCGAAGACCTGGGCAATGCCGTGGCCCATGAGGCCGGCGCCGAGCACACCGATGGGGGCGCATTGGTCAGCGATTTGAGGGATTCCCTGGAAGCTGCGTATTCACGCCATGCTAGGCGCGCCGGTTGCGGCGGACAATTCGGCCCCGCCGAAGCCCACGGCTTCTAGGTGGACGCCGCCGGCAAGTATTCCCGCAGATAGCGGACGCCGAGGGGAATGACCTCGACGGGATCGTCGCGGCCTTCGTAGACGAGGCTGATCCAGCCGTTGTAGCGGACGCTGCGGATGGTCTGGAAGATGGTGTCGTAGTCGAGCGACTCTTCCCGGCCCGTGGCGATGCGGTAGAGCTTGGCGCGGACAGCGGTGGCCAGCGGCGCGGTGAGGGCAATGCTGTTCAGGTAGTCGTGACGCTCGCGCTGCTCGTCGTCGGCGAAGCCCGAGGCGCCGGGGGACCCGGCGTATTGGCCGGTATCAAGCACGTGGCCCAGGTTGGGGTGGTCGACCTGGCGGATCAGGCGCAGGACGTCTTCGCCGTCGGGCGCGATCTGATTGTGGTTGTGGTTCTGGAGAGAGACGACGACGCCGGCCTCGGCGCCAAACTCAGCGCAGTCGCGCAGGGCGTCGGCGCATCGGTCCCAGGATGCGGCGCGGTCGTCTTCGGAAAACGGCTTCCCGCTGAAGACGCGGACCTGGGGCGCGCCGAGGAGGGCGGCGCGTTCGATCCAGGTCTTGGTGCGCTGGACGTCGGCCGGGAGCTCCTCGGCGGGGCGGGCGAAGTTGTTGGATATGGCGATGCAGGGGATGTCCAGGCCGCGGTCCAGGCATTCGCGCTTCACGGCGAGCAGGGAAGCGCGGTCCACCGCGGGGAAGGCGGAGTCATGCAGGTCCACGCCCTCCACGCTCAGTTCGCGACAGGTGTCCAGGAAGCTCATCAGGTCCATCCGGCCGTCGTCGAAAGCCTGGCGGTAGGACAGGGTGAGGATGCTGAGCCTCAACATGCGGCGCGCCTCTGGAAGTGGGTCGGCGGCCTAAGCGTAGGGCGGCGGGGCGGGCGGGTCGAACGATTCATGCGGTCCCTCCGGGGTCTGCTTCGAAAGGGCTTCGCGGCAGCCTCCTTAGCCCAGAGGCTCAGTCAAGCTGAGCACGCGTTGGATCTGAGCGCCCAGTCCGTCGGCTATGGCGCCAAAGCCAGCGTCGTTGGGGTGGACGTGGTCGGCCAGCAGGTCGCCCTGGCCGGGGCCGATGAGGCCGTGGCCCTCGAGCAGGATCAGGTTGGAATCGCCGAAGCTCTGGCGGCGGTAGACGACTTCGCGAATGACGCGGCGGTATTCCTCCAACTTGGCGCCGCCGCGGGTGGTCTGCTCAAATTCGGCGGTGTGAAAGAGGGGCGTGACCATCAGGATGGGGACCTCGGGTTGATGCCAACGCAGGATGGCGAGAAAGGTGTCATAGGTACGTTCAAAGGCGCGCGGCTCCTCATAGCTCGAACCGAACGTGTTGACGCCGTAGGCCAGCACGATGACGTCGGCGCGCAGCGAGGCGGTGAGCTCGGCCATGGCCGGCTCGCCACGCGCGGAGCCGCCCACGCCCAGATTCACGAAGTCCACTCCAAGGGCCCGAGCGATGCGCGCTGGATAGGTCGTGCCCGGGCGCACGGTTGTGCTGCCGTGGGTGATGGAGTCGCCGTAGAACACCAGCCGCGGGCCGTCCAGCGGCTGCGGCGGCTGGACACGGGCGTCGTCGGCCACTCCAACGCCCGCGAACCTGACTTCCCCGTACGGCGGCATGAACAGCTCGACGCCGCGGTCGCGCGCTGGTCCGTCGTAGACCACGCCGTCGGCGGCGCCCAGGCCCTGGCTGCGGAGTTGGCCGTAGAACTCGCCGTTCTGATAGAGGTCGATTTCGGCATTGGCGCGGTTGGTCTGCTGGGACAGCCATTCGGCGCGAATGGCGATGATGGGGCTGTTGGTGCGAAAAGCCACGCGCACGCCTGAAGCCGCGCAGAGACGCATCCAGGTGTCGGCCGGCAGGCGGTTGCGCCAGCTGTAGTGCACACGATGAAGCAAGGCGCGGCGTTGGCCAACGAGGCCGCGGTATTCCAGTTCGGGCGCGAGCGCATCCAACCACTGCATAGGCGAATGCTACGTCGCCTGCGCGGGGCGCGCGCCATCGGTCACAATGCAGGCAGCCCGCACCACCCGTAAGGCTCCGCAGGATGCTGAACAAGGCGGCCGCCGATCTGCTTGAGGGCTTTGCCGATGCGCTGGAGATTCGCGGGGCGAATACGTTCCGCGTGCGGGCGTTTCGGAACGCCGCGCGGCGGGTGGATTCGCTGACCACGGACGTGGGGGAGCTGGTGGAGAGCGGCGAGATCTCCAAGGTGCGGGGCATCGGCAAGGGCATCGCGGGGGTGCTGGGCGAGTTTGTGGCGAAAGGCCGCGTGGACGAGTACGAGGAGATGCGGGCCGAGATTCCGGACAGCGTCTTCGAGATGCTGTTGATTCCGGGTCTTGGTCCGAAGACGGCGGCCACGCTGTATAACAAGCACGGGATCGACAGCGTGGATGCGCTGGAGGCGGCGGCACGCGCGGGCGAGCTTGCCGGTATCCGGACGATTGGGGCCAAGCGGCAGGCGCGGCTGCTAAGGGAACTAGGAAGGTTCCGGGAGCGGATTGCACGGCGGCGGCTGGGGGACGTGCTGCCGATTGCCGAGCGGCTGATTGCGCACGTGGAGGCCGCGCCGGGGGTCCAGACCGTGCAGTACGCGGGGAGCCTGCGGCGGGGTCGCGAGACGATCGGCGACCTGGACATCCTGGCCGCCGCGGCGGATCCCGGGCCGGTGATGGAGCACTTCATCGCGGCCGAGGACGTGGAAGAGGTGGTGGGTACCGGCGGGACCAAGACGGCGGTCCTGGTGGGCGGCGGGTTCCAGGTGGACCTGCTGGTGGTGGCGCCGGACGAGTTCGGGGCGGCGTTGGCGTATTTCACGGGGTCGAAGGAACACAACATCGAGATCCGGGCGCGGGCGCTGCAGCGGGGGCTGTCGTTGAACGAGCGCGGGTTCCTGGACTCCGAAATCGGGCAGCGGCGACCGGCAGCGACCGAGGAGGATGTCTATGCGGCGGTGGACCTGCCCTGGATCGACCCGGCGCTGCGCGAGAACCGGGGGGAGATCGAGGCGGCCGAGGCGGCGACGCTGCCGAGGCTGATCGAGCTTGGCGACATCCGCGGCGAGCTGCACGGGCACTCGCTGTGGAGCGACGGGGCCGCGTCAATCGGCCAGATGGTGGATGTCGCCAGAGGTCGCGGGCTTGCGTATTTCGCGGTGACCGATCACTCGGGCAGCCTGCTGGTGGCCAACGGGCTGAGCCCGGAGCGGCTGGCGGAACAGGCCAAGGAGATTGCATGGGAGCGCGAGGCGTCGTCGGATGTGCGCCTATTGCACGGCAGTGAGGTGGAGATCCTGGCCGACGGCCGCCTGGACTTCAGCGACGAGATCCTGGCGTCCCTGGACGTGGTGGTGGCCTCGGTGCACAGCAACTTCAACCAGCCGCCGGAGCAGATGACCGAGCGGCTGATCGCGGCGATCCAGAACCCGCACGTGGACATCATCGGGCATCCCACCGGGCGCATGCTCGGCCTGCGCGACGGCTATACGTTTGACGTGGAAGCGGTGCTGCAGGCCGCCGCTGCTACCGGAACGGCGCTGGAGATCAACGCGGCGCCCGAACGGCTGGATCTGGACGATACGACCGCGCGCCGCGCGGCCGAACTGGGCGCCCCAATCTCCATCAACAGCGATGCCCACCATCCCGACAGCCTGGCCAACATGCGCTACGGCGTGTTGACGGCTCGAAGGGCCTGGTTGCGGGCCGCGGACGTGATCAACGCGCTATCGCTCGACGATCTGCTTGCCTGGCTGGCTAAGCCGAAACCGCGGCGCTGGTCGCCTACTGCAGGGTGCAAATAAAGGAGTGACGCCATGGACTTAGGACTGAGCGGCAAGGTCGCGTTAGTGACTGGTGGCAGCCGGGGGATTGGGCGGTCGATTGCGTTGGCGTTGGCGGCTGAGGGCTGCAACGTGGCGATCACGGCGCGCGGGCGAGAGCGGCTGGAGCAGACCGTAAGAGAGATCGAGGCGGCGGGCGCGGAGGCTGCCGGGTTCGTGCTGGACATGGCCGACGAGCCGGCGTCGGCACAGGCGGTTGAGCAGACCGTGGAAGCGTTGGGTCGGCTGGACATCCTGGTGAACAACGTGGGTGGATCGACAGGCGGCGGGACGTTCGGGGAAGCGACGGATGACGACTGGGCCGCGACGCTGGATGTGAACCTGTGGCCCGCCATCCGGGCCAGTCGCGCGGCGCTGCCGCACATGCGGGCGCAGGGGGCCGGGCGGATCATTCACATCACGTCCATTTACGGGCGCGAGCAAGGCGGTCCGCCGACGTATAACGCCGCCAAGTCGGCCATGAACAGCCTGTCCAAGACCATGGCGCGGGAGTTGGCGCCGGAGGGAATTACGGTCAACGCGGTGGCGCCCGGGTCGATCATCTTTCCCGGCGGCGGCTGGGAACAGCGTGTGCAGGCTGATCCGGAAGGCATGGCGGAGTTTCTGCGGCAGGACTTCCCAATGGGGCGTTTCGGTCATCCCGAGGAGGTCGCGGCGGTCGTGACATTCCTGGCATCGGAGCAGGCCAGCCTGGTGACGGGCGCGTGTCTGAACGTGGACGGCGGGCAGACGCGGGCGAACGTCTGAGGCGGCGGCCCTATACTTCGAGCCACCGACTCGATTGGGGCGCCCAGACTATGACCCGGTTCCAGGAACGCCTGCACGGCGTGATTCCAGCTTTGCTCACGCCGTTGACCGCGGACCTGGCGGTGGACGGCCCCGCCATGCGCCGGCTGGCGCGACGGGTACTCGACGCGGGCTGTCACGGCTACGTGCTGCTGGGCACGACCGGCGAATTCGCGGCCATCAACGACGACCAGCGCGCGGTCGCCATCCGCGCGGGCGTTGAGGAAGCCAACGGCGAAGTCCCGGTCATCGTGGCCTGCGGGCAGCCGTGCGTTGAGCGCACGCATCAACAAGCCGTCCAGGCCGGCGACCTGGGCGCCGACGGCCTGCTGGTCAATCCGCCGTTCTATTTCCCGATGAGCAACGACGAGGTCGTCCGCTACTTCGAGGACCTCGTGGCCGCATCGCCGGTCCCGGTTCTCCTTTACAACATTCCCGGCATGACCAAGGTGTCGGTGGACGCGGCCACGCTGTTGCGGCTGCGCGACGTGGGGGTGCAGGGCACCAAGGACAGCTCGGGCAGCCCCCAGAACCTGCTGGACTACCTGGACGCCATGCGCGGCGACGACTTTCGAGTGATCGTGGGCGGCGACGCGACGCTGCTGCACGCGCTTAACTCTGGGGCCGCCGGCACCACCGGTCCCGCGCCCAACGTGGCGCCGCAGCTGGTGACGGCGATCTATAACGCCTGGTGTGACGGTGATCTGGACGCCGCGGCAGCAGCCCAAAACCGACAGCACGCATTCCTGCGCGCGCTGAGCGGAGCCTCGCCGTTCATGCAGGCCACGGCCAAGGGCGTGCTGAGCCGGCTGGGAATCATGGAGCCCTGGGTGGCGCCGCCGAAGACGTCGCTGGACGACGCGGCCATTGACGCGGCATTTGAGGCCGTGCGCGAGTTCCTGCCGGAATTCGAGCCCGCGGCGGTTGGCGTCTGAGCGCCGCGCTTCTCCGAGGATTCGACAAGCGAGACGGACCGGCGTCACCATAGCGATGCCGTCCGCTCGCCCGCCTAAGTGAGGGTCGCCAACGTGAATCGACCGCCAGAGGCCTATATGCACATCGGGATCGTGCAGTTCATGCTGCATCCCGACCTCCAGACCGGCGACGGACCCGCCGTGGAAGCCGCCGAAGCGCTGGCGGCCGACGGGTTCTTCCACGCGCTGGAAATCGCACGCATTAACGACTCTGCCGAGCGCGCCGCCATGCGCCGGCTGGCCGAGGCCGCGCACCTGACGCTGGGCTACGGCGCGCATCCCCTGATTCTGAGCGGCGGCCTGAACCTGGCTTCAACCGACGCCGAAGCGCGGGATGACGCGGTGACCCAGGTCAAGGGCGCCATCGACGAGGCAGCCGAACTGGGCATCGCGATGGTGACGTTGCTTGACGGCCCAAACTCCGCGCCGGCACCCGGCGGCGAAGAAGCCGCGGTCACGAGTGTCGTGGAGTCGCTGACCCAACTGTGCGACTACGCCGGCCAGCAGAACATCTGGATCGCGCTGGAGCAGTTCGACCGGGCGATTGAGAAGAACTCGTTGCTCGGCCCAATCGACCTGTGCGTGCGCGTCAGCGAGATGGTCCGCGCGTCCACGCCGAACTTCGGCCTCTGCCTGGACCTGAGCCACCTGCCGCTGCTGGACGAAGACCCGCCGACGTCGCTGCGGGCGGCCGGCGAGCATCTGATCCAGGCGCACATCGGCAACTGCATCATGCGCGACCGCGATCACCCACAGTACGGCGACCAGCACCCGGTGTTCGGGGACCCGGCGGGCGAGAACGACGTGCCCGAATTGACGGCGTACCTGAAGACGTTGATGGAGAGCGGCTACTTCGAGCGCGACCTGCCTACGCCGATGCCGCTTGTCTCGTTCGAGATGAAGCCCGCGCCGGACCAGTCGGCGGACGCGATAATCGGCAACTGCAAGCGCACATTCCAACTCGCCTGGGCGCAGGTCTAGCGCCAGGCACGGCAGCGAGGGGACACACCGACATGCGAATCGGCTACATCGGTCTCGGGAAAATGGGCATGCCCATGGCGATCAACCTGCGCGCGGCGGGGCACGACCTGATCGTGCATAACCGCAGCCGCGGCAAGGTCGACGACTTCGTGGCCGACGGCGGCACGGCCGCCAGCACGGCGGCCGAGGTGGCCGCGCAGTCAGACGTGGTCTGCGTGAATGTGCCGACCCCCGAAGTCTCGCTGGAGCTGCTGCTGGGCGCGGACGGCGCGATCGAGAACGCCCGTGCCGGTCAGCTGTGGATCGACTTCGGTACCAACGGTCCCGACACCGCACGGACGTGCGCCGAAGCCGCCGCCGCCAAGGGTGTGAATTACCTGGACGCCCCGGTCAGCGGCGGCCCGGGCGGCGCGCAGGCCGGGACGCTGGCCGTGTTCGTGGGCGGCACCGAGGAATCGTTTGCACAGGGCAGCGAAATCCTGGACATCATCGGCGGCAAGATCGAGCACTTCGGTCCCGCGGGCACCGGCTGCATCGCCAAGCTGACCAACCAGATGATCATCGCCAGCGTGCGCCAGGCCAACGCCGAGGCCTTTGTGCTGGCGGTCAAGAACGGCCTGAATCCGCGCCAGCTCTACGAGACACTGATGGGCGCGTTCGCCGCCAGCCGCTGCATGGAAGTGGATATCCCGAACCTGGTCCTTCCGCAGGACTACAGCGCCAACTTTGCCGTGGACCTGTTGCTGAAGGACCTGGGGCTGGCGCTGGATGTGGGGCGTCAAAGCGGCGTGCCGTTGGTGGCCACGGCCCAGGCGGACGCGATCTACCAGGAGATCCGGGCGCAGGGCTGGGGTGACCTGGACGCGGCCGCCACCTTCAAGCGCCTGGAGGAAATCGTGGGCGTGGAGGTCACGGAGCCGGAGGCGGGCTAGCCTTAACTGTCGCGGGCCAGGACTGTGGAAAGGGGTGGCGGGTGAAGCGCCTCGCTCTGCCACCCGTCGCCGGCGCGGTGACGCAGCCGGCACGTGATCGGACGCACGAAGGCACTGCCGGGTTCAGCCCCTGACGCATGCGGTGGCTTAGTCGCGAAATCAGCTTCCTGCTGGCCCGGCTCGTCACGAACTTCTTCGCGGTGCTGGCGGTTACGCAACTGCTGGAGAACGGCATCGTGCTGCCGGATCGGGGCAGCGACCGATTCTGGCTGGCGGTTTTCAGCCTGGCGGTGGCCCTGGCCGTCTTGAACTCCTATGTGCGCCCGGCGCTGGAATTGGTTCTCAAGCCGATCAGCTGCCTGCTGAAGCTGCTGACGTTCGGGTTGTCGCATTTCGTCATCAGCGCGCTGGTCTTCTGGGCCGCCACCATGCTGGTGGACGACTTCACCATCGTGGACATCGGTACCGCCCTGCTTGGGACCGTAATCGTGGCCGCGGTGGGCGCCTTCGGGTCGCTGGCGTTTGGCGGCCGCTCAACCGACGAGTGAACGCGCAGGCCAAGGCTCTGGACGGCGACGCGCCAGGCCGGCGAAGCGTCCTGGTCGAGGCGGTGGTCACTACCCTCGCCGAAGCCGGTCGCCCCATGACGCTGCAACAACTGGCCCGCGCCGTGCTGCACGTGGAAGCCGGCGGCGCCCACGTCGGCGCGCGCATCCTGGCGCCGCTGCTGGAAGCCGACGACCGTCTGGCAACCGTGGCTGTGGGTCATGTGGGGCTGGCGGCGTGGTTGCAGCGCTCCGACGCCATCGACGAAACCGAGTTCGTCGTGTTTGACATCGAGACCAACGGCGGGAGGGGCGGGCGGCACCGGGTGCTGGAAGTCGGAGCTCTCCGCCTTCGAGCGGGCCGGGAAACCTCGCGTTACGCCTCGCTGGCGCGGATACCGGGCCGCGTATCGAAGTTCGTGACGCGGTACACAGGCATCACGGACGAGATGCTGGTCGACGCGCCGCCCGTCGAAACGGTGCTGGATGAGTTCCGCGAGTTCCAGGCCGGCGGCGTCCTGGTGGCCCACAACCTGCCCACGGACCTCGGCTACCTGAACCGTGAAGCCGTGTGGGCGGGTCGAGCGCTGTTTGCAGGCGACGGCCTGGACACCATGGAATTGAGCGCGGCGCTGCTACCCGATCTGCCCGGGACCGGTCTGGCCACCGTGCTGGAGGCGGCGGGAATCTCCGATTCGCCCACCCACCGGGCCCTGGACGACGCGGGGGTTACAGCCCAGCTGTTTCAGTTTCTCCTGGACAAAGCCGACGACCGCGAGGTTCGAACGTTGGAGGATCTGCGGCGGCTGGCGGCCCGGGGCGGGCCGGAAGGCCGACATCCGGGGCGCGCGCGCGAACTGGCGCGCTGGTCGTCACGCAATCTGCCGCCCTCGCCTGGCGTCTATATCTTTCGCGACACGGCCGGCCGGCCGCTGTACGTGGGCAAGTCCACGTCCCTACAGCGACGGGTGCGCAGCCATTTCACCGACTCGGCGGGGTTCGTGCGGCGTCGAGACGGGATGCTGGACCAGATCGATGCCATCGAGTGGGAACCTACAGGCTCGGAATTACGCGCCCTGGTGCGTGAAGCCGAACTGATCACCGCGTTAGCCCCAACTTACAACCGGAACCGCCGCTGGCGAATGGGCCGCCGGTTCGTCCGGGTAGGACCGGCCGAGTCCGCGGCCACCCACGCCGCTGCCGTTCCGCGGGACGATGCGGCTGACTATCTTGGACCGTTTCCGACCTCAAGGGACGCACGGCTGGCGAGCGACGCGGCGCGCCGGATTTTCGACTTGCCGTCACGACGGTCGGTCGACAAGCAGGTGCCCGTCTGGCGACGCGACGCGGCCGTTGCCTTTCTGGGCGTGAGCCGTGAGGCGGCCCTGCGGATTGTGGACGCGGCCGAGACGGAGGCCGCCGAGCGTGGCGCCGTGGCGCGCCGCATCCGACGCGCTCGCGTGCTGCGCCACCCGGTGCGCGGCGGCCTGGGCGCCGCGCCAATGCTGGCCATCACGGCTGGCACTACGCCGGGCGCGGCGGAACTCGTACGAATCGAGGATGGCGCAATTGCCGCAATCGAATCCATCGCGCGTCCACGTCGTCCCGCGCTGCGTGCCGCCCTGCGACGCCTTGGCAATGCGAGCCCGTCGAGGTCTGACGGCAACGACTACGAGCGCCACATCGTGCTGGCCTGGCTGCACACGCATGCCGACGATCCGGACGCGATGGCCTGGGATCCGGATCTCTCACGCGCATTTGTGGATCGCGTGTGGCGGCGGGTGCGTCAGGCGGCCAGCGCCGGCTGAGGCGTCACGGCTCCACGCCGGGGGCCATCCTGCACCGTCGGCAGAGATCTGAGCGGGCGGGTTCTGGAGGCGACGCTGGGAATCGAACCCAGGATAGGGGTTTTGCAGACCCCCGCCTTACCACTTGGCTACGTCGCCGGGAAGCTCTTGCTGCTGCTCAAAGGATATCCAGCGCGGTGGGGCGCGGCCAACCGGCCGCGGCCTCGGCCCGGCTGGTTTCAGCCACCGACTGGCGCGCGTTGAACGACCCGCCACCGCTGGTCGGCGTTGCGGGCCAGGAAGAAGCCAATGTCCTGGCTCACTGGCCCGCGCTGAATAGTCTCGCCGTCTGAAGTCCGACGAGTAGCCGCGCTGCCCTGTTCACGAAGCAGCACACCGGCGGTTTCACCGTCGAGTCTGGCGTCCAGCACCTGAATCTGTAACTCGCTCTCGATGTACAGCCCTCGGGCCCGCAACTGCTGTACCTGCGATTCGATTTGCTGCGCCTGCGTTTCGTCGTACACCGACCGAAGGGCACTCGAGTCCAGCGATTGATAGGCCTCAAACTCCAGTCGGGCGGCCCGCACGGCCGTATCGGTCGCCCGATCCAGGCTGGCCGCCTCGGCGTCCTGCCGGCCGCGGATCATCACGACCGCAATCAGTACGGCAAACAAGGCCGCCAGCATGAATCCGGTGCGAATCAGGCGCAGCCGCCGCACCTCGGACTGTTCAAACGCTTCGGTCTCGGCGAGCGACTGTTCATGCGACTCAATATTGGAGCGAATCGTGGCGGAGGCTGGCTCCGGATCGCCCGCCCCCCCGGATCCGACGTCCCAGATGCTCGGATCGTCGATTCGACCAGCGTCGGCTTCGTCGTAAGCCGGCGGCATGTCATCGACATTAGAGCGCAGGACTTCACCGTCTTCGGGGCTGAATTGCGACTCCGGTTCGTCCGGCAGGTCGGCGGGCGGGGCTACGCGCAGGGAAATAAAGCGCCCGTGTGCGGCCTGCTCACTGTGTTTGAATCGCACTGCCTGCCCGAGCGTCCAGCGGCCTTCCAGCAGGAGCGTCAGGTCGCGGCCGTCCAGCAGCGCCAGTTCGCCGGCCCATTCGGCGTCCACCGCCATCTGCAGTGGGAAGCCCTGGACGATGACAAGGATGTCGACCTGGCGTTCGCGCGCAGCCTCGGCGAGGGCCGTGTGATCGTCGGTGTCAAACCACAGCGCAATGCGGCGCCGCACGCGTTCCAGCCGCACGGCGCCCTCAACGTGGCCGCCCACCGGCGCAAGCGGCTCCAGCGGCTGGGCGTCGGAAGCCATGGCCAGCGCTTCCACCACGTTGGCCAGCTTTGGCAGGCGATCCGCTTCCTCGGTCAGCGCTTCGTTGAACAGCTCAGCGTGCGCGGCCAAGACTCGACGCCGGCGCGCGCCCGCGTCGCCGCCCGCTGTCGCGTCATTCGTTGGTGGCATGGACCTCAGGTAAGAGCGCGACACACCGCACGCTCGCGGTGTTCCTCTTTTCATCGTACGACAAGCGGGCGCAAGACCCCTTCGCGTCGTCGGGTTGACCACGCATTTAGCTGATTGGAGGCACGCCCATCGGCACCGCAGAGGCGATGACCGGCATTAGGTTGGTGAAGACGATCACGCCCAGAGCAATCAGGAGCACGCCGCCGCTGGCGCCGGCAACCTGCAGCGCCCGGCCGTAGCGCCGCAGCAGCACGCGCGTCCAGCCCGAAAACACGCCGGCCAGCACGAAGGGCAGCATGATTCCGAGCGAGTACGACGTCAGAAGTACGGCGCCGGACACGGCGGAGGCCGTGGTGGCCGCCAGCACCAGGATCGCTCCCAGGATCGGCCCGACACAGGGGATCCAGCCCACGGCAAATGTGCCGCCCACGATCAAGGAACCCGCGTAACGCAGGCGGCGGGCGAACCGGTCGTCCACCGTGAAGCCCCGCTCCAGTATTGGAACTCGCAACAGTCCAAGCGTCATCAAGCCGAAGCCAATGATCAGAAGCCCCCCGATCCGGTTGAGCCAGACGGCCTGATCCCCGGCAAAACTGGAAAGCGCACCTAACGACGACCCGAGCACGACGAACACGGCCGTGAACCCGGCAGCGAAGAGCGCGACGTTCAGGACGGTGGCGGCCTGCAGCCGCCGGGGGCTGGCGGTGCGCGGATCGGTCAGCGTGAACCCCGCCAGGTAGGCAAGGTACGCCGGAACCAGAGCCAGCGTGCAAGGCGCAATGAATGAAGCGACCCCGGCTACAAACGCCAGGCCGACATTGAGTGTCTGATCCACGCTACACGCCCAACACCCGCGGGCCGAAACCTACGTGAGCGAGATGGCGTATATGGCCAACCCGGGTTCGGCAATTGTGAATTGCAGTTCGCCCACGCTTTCCGCGCCATTACGAAGGATGTCGTACAGCCTGAACTGGTCCACGAGCAGGTGCGTCTGGCCGTCAGGTTCGGTCAACACATCGCCGCCCCGGCGGTCGGTCGGAATCGGTGCGCCATCCAGCGTGACTACTACTCGAACGGGGGCGTCGCCGGAGGCGCCGAAGCTCGCGGCCACATATTGGGCGTGGAACGGAACGCTGAGGCGCGCCGCCTGGTCGGCCTGGGGCTGCGCCAATGCGGCGTTTGGGACCCAGTCCCAGCGCCCGTCCAGATAGAGGCGCTCGGCATTGTGTTCGACATTGTCAATAAACACGCGCGCCCCATCCTCAGGCGTCCCAGTCGGATTGCCCAGGAAAGAACCGAACGCGAAGCCGCTTCCCGCGAAGAGCGACCGGGGTCCGGTGGACGACGAAGGCGTCGTCTTGTTCGGAATGGACGCGCTGGATAGCGGCATGTGCGAAAGGTCGGTTCCGTCTTCGGCCAGCAGCGCGCGGATGGCCTTCTCGGTTTCCTGGTAGGCGCCCTCGCCGATGTGGTGATAGCGGATGCGCCCTTCCTGGTCAATCAGGAACTTGTGCGGCCAGAAGCGGTTCTGGTACGCGCGCCACGTCTTGTAGTCGTTGTCCATGGCCACCGGCCAGATGACGCCGCGCGACGGGAGCGACTCGCGCACGTTCGCTTCCACGTACTCGTGCCTGAACTCGGGCGTATGCACCCCGACGATCACCAGCCCGTGAGGAGCATAGGCGTCGTGCCAGGCGCGGACGTGGGGCAGCGTGCGGATGCAGTTAATGCAGCCGAAGGTCCAGAAGTCGATGAGGACCGGACGCCCGCGCAGTTCGTCCATCGTCAACACTTCGCTGTTGAGCCACGCGGTGATCCCAGCGAATTCGGGCGCGGCGCCAATGACCGGCAACTCGGGGAGTTGCCCGACGACCACCTGCGGCGTGGGGTCCGGTGTGGGCGCACTGGTTTCCACGTTAGGCGCGCTGGTGACCGGCGCGCGAGGTGTGACCGCCACAGTCGCAGCTGCAACTGTCGGGCCAGGCACCGGAGGCTCGGCCGTTGGAGCGCCCGTCTGGGCCTCGTCGGCGCCCGGCAGCCCAACGCCAACCGTCGGGTCGGGCGGCGACACCACGATCTCAATCAATGCGATGGCGCCGATCACCGCGACTACCACAAGGGCCAGCGCCGTGTAGCGCTGCCGGCTGGTCATTGGGACATCCTTGCCGAGCCGGTGAGTCGTTCCGACGCGTGAACGGGGCTACGGCATCTCATGGATCACGCGGCCCGATTCCGTTTCTGGCCGCGCACCATCAGTCCGTCTCGCCCCAATCCCTGGCCCGAGGTCTGAACGTTGTCCGGGTCGCGGTAGCCAAACCTCACCAGTCGCCGCCACTGGTCCGTGCGGTTGGGCGCCGAGCCGTGAATCGTCAGGTAGCTGAAGAACACCACGTCCCCGGCGTCGGCCGGAACCGACACGGCGTCTTCCAGGCGGTACTGGTCCGTGGGCAAGTGCGGGCTCGATTCGGGGCCTCGGATGTGCTGGAGCGGTCCCAGCTTGTGACTTCCTTCAAGAAATTGTAGGCAGCCGTTCTGCTCGTTGGCCGTATCGATATGCACAATGGCGTCCACGTAGTCGGGACCCTCGTGCTCGTAGAACGGGTGGTCCTGGTGCATGGGGAACGGCGTGCCCATGTCCGGGGCCTTGGCGTGCAGCGTCGTGTGGTGCAGTTCCACGTGGGGCCCAATCAGGTCCGCCACGGCGCCCGTCAGGCGGTCGTTCACCACCGCGCGAGCGAACGCCTCGGAGTAGTTCTGGAGCTCGTGCATGGCGGTGAGGCGAGCGCGCTCGTCTTCTTCGGCGGTCATGTAGGCCTTGCGCCAGGGGCCGCGCCAGCCCGGCGTCTGCTGGGCCCACTCCAGCATCAGGCGTTCGAGTTCAACTGACTGGAACTCGACCTCGTCGGGAGAAAAGACATCTCGCAGCCGCAGGTACCCGCGCTCGTTGTAAAACGCGACCTGATCCTCGGTAAGTGTGTGCAAGCCCATGCGCCCCACCCCAGTCGGCCCGCCACCCAATTATATCGAGGCGCGGTTTCGAGCCGCCTCGGTACTATGAGCCGCGCGCTTCGCCGCAAGGGGACGGAATGTCGCCAGTTCGGCAGCAGATTCTGATCTTGCATCTCCAGTCGGGCGACCTGGGGTCGCAGACCGTCGCCTGGGCGCTCTACGACAGCGCGCTGCCGGCGGACGCCGTCCAGATGCAGACGGGCAGCGAGTACCAGGCGCCGTACGAATCCGTGCTGGACGCCATGCGCGACGGCTGGCGCGTCTTCCAGGCGAGCCCCCAACCGGAGCGCAGCGCCGCCACGGGAACGGGACAACTGGCGAACGAGTTCTGGCTGGAGCGCAACGTCGAAGTCGAGGGGTAGTCGTCACCGGCGCTGCTGGAGCGCCGAAACGGAAGGGGCCCAGGCATGGCGATCGCAGAGACCGAGGTCGTACCGCAGACCGAACTCCTGGACGTGCACCAGATGGCGCGCTTCGTCATCGACGGCTTCATCGAGTTCGATGACCTGGTGCCGGACGAACTGAGCGAAGCCGTCCACGCCGACGAATTGGCGTCGGTCGGCGAGAGCGGCCCCATACCCGAGGTGCGCTGGCACATCACCGACAACCCGCACGGCTTCTACGAACGTTCGGCCGCGGTGCGCGCCGTGCACAACCTGCCGCGCGTGAAGGCCGTGCTGCAGAGCCTGTTGGGGCCCGGCCACGTGGCCAGCCACTCCGCGCTGCACTGCACCGGACCGCTCCAGGCAACGGCTCAGCAGTGGCACGTGGACGCCGGCGGTCGGCGCCAGGTGCGCCTGCCGGGCGTGCATCCGTGGTCGTTTGACATTCTTACCGCCTACTTCGCCCACGACACTCCGCACGAGATGGGCCCCACGCTGGTGTTGCCCGGTTCGCACATGCGCTCGGTGCTCGGCCCGGACGTGGCGCGCTACAAGAACATCGCCGGTCAGAAGCGCCTGTCAGGCAAGGCCGGTCGCATCGTCTTTATGCACGAGGCCCTCTGGCACTGTGCGCAGACCAACGAGATCGATCAGTGGCGGTTCATGTTCAAGATTCGCTACAACCCGCGGGTCCCGCAGCGCGGCATCTTCAACACCGACGGCTGGGACAGCGAGGAAATCCGGCGCTTCTTTCGCATGAACAAGAACGCCCACAACCTGACCGGCGAATCCTCGGCCGTGGCCCAGGAACGCGCCGACTGGTGGCGCTACCTCTGCGGCGCCGACGAACTCGCCGACCCCAGCGGCACCGGGGCGCACGGAGACTACGCCTAACACGGCCAGCTGAGGCGAGTAGTGCAGGCGACGTGCGGAGGCGTCAGTTTCCGTCGACTTGCGACCAGCCGGTGAGTGTGTCGGCTGGCGCAGTCGACTCGATTGGGTGAGGAGCGGCTAATGGCTACGGCGGATCTGGAAACGCTCCGTCACGTTGACGTGCGGAAAGCATGGACACACGAGGCTCATGACTTCACGCCCTGGCTCTCAGAGAATCTAGACGCTCTCTCAGCTGAACTCGGCATTGGCCTTGAGCTCGAAGGCACGGAAGTTCAAGTTGGTCCGTACCGCGCGGACATCCTGGCACGCGTACCGTATGACGACTCCCGTGTACTGATCGAAAACCAGCTAGAAAACGCGAATTTGCAGCACCTAGGTCAGGTGCTGGCTTACCTTGCCGGACTGGAAGCGCAGATCGTGGTGTGGGTTGCGACCGCCTTCGATGAAGCTCATATCTCGGCCATCCGTTGGCTCAACGAGCACACAAGCGACCCGTTTGCATTCTTTGCCGTTCGAGTCGGCGTCGTGCAGATCGGCACCTCTCCGCTCGCTCCGGTGTTCAATGTGCTTGAGCGACCGAATGAGTGGGACCGCCAGATTGAGGCTGACTCCGGGCTGACTGAGCTGGGGCGATTCCGACGCGACTTTTGGGCGCACTTTGCAAATCGGCGACCTGACGCTCCCCGGCTGAGGCCTGGCTACGCAAATAGCTACGTCCCGCACAGGTCAAGCGAAGCTGACCTTAACGTTACCCAGTACCTGGCACAGGACAGAGTTGGCGTATATCTGACGGGTCAGCGAAACGAGACGGAAGCTGAAGTCCGACCGCGGATTGAGCCGTTTCGCAGTGCGCTCCAAGTCGCGCTGGCCGACGAGGAGCTTCGAGACGTGAAGAATCACTGGTGCGCGACCCGCCTGATGGTGGATTCAACGGACCGCGGCAACTGGGACGAGATGGTTGACTGGCTGGACGACCAGCGACGGGTCTACGAGAGGGTCCTGAGAAGCGCGTGAGATTCGAGGGACTAAGACGCCGTCGCTTCTAGGGAGCCGCTAGCTCTCTCCTCCAGCCGGTCGCCCCGCTGGGACAGCGAGGAAATCCGGCGCTTCTTTCGCATGAACAAGAACGCCCACAACCTGACCGGCGAATCCTCGGCCGTGGCCCAGGAACGCGCCGACTGGTGGCGCTACCTCTGCGGCGCCGACGAACTCGCCGACCCCAGCGGCACCGGGGCGCACGGAGACTACGCCTAACACGGCCAGCTGAGGCGAGTAGTGCAGGCGACGTGCGGAGGCGTCAGTTTCCGTCGACTTGCGACCAGCCGGTGAGTGTGTCGGCTGGCGCAGTCGACTCGATTGGGTGAGGAGCGGCTAATGGCTACGGCGGATCTGGAAACGCTCCGTCACGTTGACGTGCGGAAAGCATGGACACACGAGGCTCATGACTTCACGCCCTGGCTCTCAGAGAATCTAGACGCTCTCTCAGCTGAACTCGGCATTGGCCTTGAGCTCGAAGGCACGGAAGTTCAAGTTGGTCCGTACCGCGCGGACATCCTGGCACGCGTACCGTATGACGACTCCCGTGTACTGATCGAAAACCAGCTAGAAAACGCGAATTTGCAGCACCTAGGTCAGGTGCTGGCTTACCTTGCCGGACTGGAAGCGCAGATCGTGGTGTGGGTTGCGACCGCCTTCGATGAAGCTCATATCTCGGCCATCCGTTGGCTCAACGAGCACACAAGCGACCCGTTTGCATTCTTTGCCGTTCGAGTCGGCGTCGTGCAGATCGGCACCTCTCCGCTCGCTCCGGTGTTCAATGTGCTTGAGCGACCGAATGAGTGGGACCGCCAGATTGAGGCTGACTCCGGGCTGACTGAGCTGGGGCGATTCCGACGCGACTTTTGGGCGCACTTTGCAAATCGGCGACCTGACGCTCCCCGGCTGAGGCCTGGCTACGCAAATAGCTACGTCCCGCACAGGTCAAGCGAAGCTGACCTTAACGTTACCCAGTACCTGGCACAGGACAGAGTTGGCGTATATCTGACGGGTCAGCGAAACGAGACGGAAGCTGAAGTCCGACCGCGGATTGAGCCGTTTCGCAGTGCGCTCCAAGTCGCGCTGGCCGACGAGGAGCTTCGAGACGTGAAGAATCACTGGTGCGCGACCCGCCTGATGGTGGATTCAACGGACCGCGGCAACTGGGACGAGATGGTTGACTGGCTGGACGACCAGCGACGGGTCTACGAGAGGGTCCTGAGAAGCGCGTGAGATTCGAGGGACTAAGACGCCGTCGCTTCTAGGGAGCCGCTAGCTCTCTCCTCCAGCCGGTCGCCCCCTAGCCGCTCACATCGACGACGATGGTGTGGTGACCTGTGGCGCCATCGGGGTCGGAGCGCTGGACGACAGCCGTCTGCGGTTCGCCCGAGGTGTCGGTGGCGCGGACGGCGATGACGTGCCTGCCCGGGGTGGCGTCCCAGGGCAACACCCACTGGCGCCAGGTGTCCTTGGAAATCGCCTCGCCCAGTTGTGCTTCCTGCCAGCCGGTGTCATCGACGTTGACCTCGACCCTGGTGATGCCCCGGTCCTGCGCCCAGGCTACGCCGGCAATAGGTTGCAGGCCCGGTTGCAGCGTGCGGCCATTGCCCGGCACGTCGATCCGCGATTGCGTCTTGATCGGTCCTTCCTTGGACCAGCCGCGCGGAATCCAGTAGCCGTCGAATTCCTCCCACCGGTTTACCACGATCGCGTCCAGCCATTTCGTGGCTGAGACGTAGCCGTAAAGACCCGCCACGACCAGCCGGGCCGGGAACCCGTGCTTGGGCGGCAGCGGCTCGTCGTTCATCCCCACGGCCACCAGCGCCTGGCGCCCGTCGTAGACGGTGTCCACCGGGAACCCGGCGGTGAAGCCATCCACCGACATGCCGACGATCTGGCTGGCGTCCGCTTGCAAGCCGGCGCGATCCAGCAGCTCCGTCAGCGGCACGCCCAGCCACTTGGCGTTGTCCACCAGGTCGCCGCCCACCTCGTTGGAGACGCAGCAGAGGGTGACGTGGCGTTCGACGCGGGCCAAGTCCAGCAGTTCGTCGTAGGTCAGCTCGTAGGGCCGGTCAACCAGGCCCTCGATCTTGAGCGTCCAGGTCGACAGGTCGACCTGGGGAATGCTGAGGGCGGTGTCGATCCGGTAGAAATCCTCGTTGGGCGTGATGATCGGCCCGATGCCGGCGGCGTCGACCATGGCGCCCTCGGGCACCGGCCGAGCGGCGTCGCGCGGCTTGGGAAGGATTACGTCCAGGCGGGTCGAGGCGATGGTGCGTGCGCGCTCCAGCATCACCCGCCCGCCGGCCGCGGTTCCGACCGCCAGGATCGCAAATGCCCCGGCCATGCGCATGAAGGAGCGGCGGCCGAGCCCCATCAGCCGCGGGTCGCGAACGGGCTGTGGCATTTCCTGCGCTTGCACGAGCTTCAGAAGCAGCGCCAGCGTCCAAATGCCGGCGGAGGTGGCGAGCAGCGCGCCGATCAGGGCCAGCACGGGCGAAAGTTGCGGCTCCGCGATCCCAGCAATGGCGGCAACGACTCCGAAGACCGCAAAGCCAAGCTGCGGGATCCAGAATCTCCGCATCCCGGCCACGCCAACGATCGCACCCAGCCCAAGACCGATGACGACGATCGAGATCAGCAGCGCCAGCTTGTCGTTGGTGCCGAATACCGCGATGGCGAATTCCTTGGCGAACTTTGGCGATAGATCAATGACCCCGGAGCCCACCGCGATGATGAGCGACGGTCCGCCCGAAATCAGGGCGGCGAAGATCTCGGTGATCCCAAATGACACGCCGGCGGCAATCAGGCCGGCCAATGCCGGGCGCGACTCGCGCCTGAGCACGGGACCTAGTCCCTTGCGAGCGTCGTACATGCTTGCGCTCCCCCTTGAGCCCTCGCCCTCAGGATACGCGCCCCGCACCCGGCGAGTTAGTGGGTTTTCCTGCTTTGCGAGGCCCTCAGCCTCGAAGTCGGCGCGCCAGCGGGCCGGCCGTGCGGTACGCGCGGGATTTAGCGTCCAACTCGCGCAGGGCCTCGTCGTCGATTTCGATCATTGCGGCGTCGGCATTGGATTCCGCCTGGCCGGCCGTGCGCGCACCCACGATGGGCAGCACGGCCGAGTCCCGCAGCGTCCAGGCTACGGCGATCTGGCCGGCCGTGGCCCCGACGGAATCCCCGATCCGGCGCAGAGTCTCTAGTAGTGGCATCACCGTCTCCGGCGTCTTGGCCCTGAGCACGCGACGCATCGGCCTCGACCGCGGCTGGCGGCCACCCGGTCCGTACTTGCCGCTGAGCAGTCCCTGGGCCAGGGGGCTGTAGGCGACGAGGGTGATGTCCAGTTCGTGGGCGGCTTCCAGGACGCCGTTCACTTCCGGCGCTCGCCGCAGCAGGCTGTACGAAACCTGGTTGGAAACCAGCGGCACGCCCGCGTCGGCCAGCACCGCGTGCGCGCGCCGCATCTGCGGTTCGGTGAAGTTGCTGACGCCGACGTAAGCCAGGCGGCCGTCGTGCACGGCCCGAGCCAGTTGACTCAGCAGGCGGCGGTGCGGGATGACGCTGTAGGGCCAGTGGACCTGGTAGTGATCGATCCGGTCGACGCCCAGGCGCTTGAGGCTGCCGTCGATGGCGGCGTCCACGGAGCGCACGCGCCAGCGCGTGGGCGAGGGCATGTATTTGGTGGCCACGACGGCTGGGCGGGAATCGTCCGCGCGTAGCTTGCCGATCACCCGTTCCGACTCGCCGAAGCCGTAGAGCTCGGCGGTATCCAGGAAGTCGGCGCCGCGGCCGATCGTTGCGTCGTACGTGGCGTCGATGTCGGTGGGTTCCTGGCCGTCGTGATCGTCCCAGTAGCGCCGATCGCCCCATTGCCAGGTGCCGACGCCGACAGCGCCCGCTTCAAGGTCGGAATCGCCAATACGACGACGCGGGATTCGGTCGTCAGTCATGCGGGTTCGGCAACGCCTTCAGGCCTCGAATTGTTGGGCGACCCCGAGAGGACTCGAACCTCCGGCCTTGTGGTCCGCAACCACACGCTCTGTCCAACTGAGCTACGGGGTCTGGGAAATCAGTCTAGCAACGGGCCCGCGCGGCGGGACTACGACGCTTGATCCGCCGGCGCGGGCGCAGCAGGGGCCGGCGACGGCGGCTGCGGAAGCCGCAGGCCCACGCCCAGGCGTTCCAGGATCGGCGCGGCGACCACGAAGATCACGGCGTCGGCGGCGATGTGGAGGACGATGGCCGGCGCCACGGATTCGAAGTGGGCCGCAGAGATCCCGAAGAGCAGGCCGCCCAGCGTGCCCAGCACCAGGAACGAGCGCGGGAACTGCCGGTCCAGCCCGTGGTGCAGGCCGAAGACCAGCGACGTCACCACGATCGACCAGGGCATGCCGATCAGGTTGGCCAGACCGAACAGGGCCGCGCCTCGGAAAAACAGTTCTTCGGCCACCGGATTCAGGACCAGGAAGAACGGCAGGTTCAGCAGCAGCGCCGAACGGTCCCCCGCCACCCGCACCGGCCAGAGCCAGCGGCGGTAGCTCAGCGTGACCAGCATCACGCCAACCGACCACAAGCCGACCAGCACCCAGTCCAGCAGCCCCAGGCCCAGCTGGAGGCCGATGGCCGACGGGTCGATGCCGGCCACCGCGATCCAGATGAGCGGGGCGCCGATCAGGAAGGCGACGCGGGTTGGCACGTCCCAGCGCATCCAGCGCCAGGCCTCCCGCCAGGTGTAGCGCGGGAGCCGCACCTGCCCGGGCGGAGCCTGTTGGAGCCCCCTAGCCGCGGAAGGCCTCCGCACCTGCCAGCCGTTCGGCGTATTGGCGCTGGTAGTAGGCTTGGAACTCGCCGTCCACGATCGGCGCCCACCAGTCCTCCGCCTCCAGGTACCAGTCCACCGTCGCGTCCATGGCCGCCTCGAAGTCGTACCCGGGCGACCAGCCAAGCGACCGGAGCTTGCTGTTGTCCAGCGCGTAGTTCCAGTCGTGCCCGGTCCGGTCCTCCACGAAGTGGATCAGGTCTCGCGGTGCCCCGACGCGCTCGCAGATGCGCCGCGCCACGCTCAGGTTGTCGCGGTTGTTGCCGGCGGCAACGTTGTAGATCTCGCCGGGCTCGCCGCGTTCCAGCACGGTCAGGATGGCGCTGGCGTGGTCCTCCACGTACAGCCGGTCCCGCTGCTGTTCGCCGCGTCCGTACAGCGGCAGCGGCTGGCCGCGCATGGCGTTGATGGTGAACAGCGGCACGGCCTTCTCGGGGTGTTGCCAGGGTCCGATGGTGTTGACGCCGCGGGTGATGCAGACCGGGAACCGGTGGGTTTGCCAGGTGGCCAGCACCATCAGGTCGCCAGCGGCCTTGGTGGCGGAGTAGGGGTTGCGCGGGGCCGGCGGGTCGGTTTCCCGGAAGGCCGCGCCGCGGGTTTCGCCGTAGACCTCGTCGGTGCTCACGTGCACGGCCTTGGCCACCCCCGCCTGCCGCGCCGCCTCGAAGAGCCGGTAGGTGCCGGTGACGTTGGTGCGCAGGAAGGGCTCGGCGTCGAGCAGCGAGCGGTCCACGTGAGTCTCGGCGGCGAAGTTGACCAGCCAGGACGCACCGTCCAGCGCGGCCTTCGCGGTCTCCGTCTCAGCAATGTCGCCAACAGTCAGGTCGCAGCCGGCGCCATCCAGCCGGCGCCGATCCCCCGCGTAGGTAAGCGCATCCAGTACCCGCACGTCCCAGTCGGGACGCACGGCCCGCACGTGATGCACGAAATTGGCGCCAATAAACCCGGCGCCACCGGTGACCAACAGGATGGGACGCGCGGACATGCGGTTCCTCGGGGGGCGAGATTTCAGTCTAGCAACGGCCCCTTTCAGGTGGGCGTGACGACCGCTGCCTAGACTGGACCGTCGCGCGCCAGGTCAGGCTCGGAGCTCGCATGCACGTTGCATTGGTGATGGAGGCCGACGAGCAGGGGCACCGGGCGTTCTTTTTGCAGGCGCTGCGCGATCTTGACCTGGTGGACTCGGTGACGGTCGTGGACGAGTCCGGGGGGACCTTTGCCGAAGCGCGCGAGACACTCGGCCCGAAGATGCTGGGCACGTATCACGAACTGACGGACGGACTGGCGGAGGCCGCGCCGGACCTTGCCATCGTTTCGCTGATTGCCGCCAATGCGCCGGCGGCGGTACGTCGCTGTCTCGAAGCCGGGTGTCACGTCATGGTGGAGAAACCGGCCTGCACGCATCCGGACCAGTTCGCGGAACTGGTCGACCTGGCCGAGGCGAACGACCGGCACCTGATCGTTCCGCTGGCCCGCCGCCTGAGTCCCTGGGTCCAGGACGCTCGCCGCATCTTCGCCAGCGGCGCGCTGGGCCGGGCCTATGCGCTGCGGGGGGCCGTGATCGCCGATCAGACGCGCATCTGGCCCGCGCACGGCGAACGCGACTGGACGTTCAAGCGCGCGCTGGCCGGCGGCGGGCACCTGGTCTGGCTGGGCATCCACTGGCTCGACATGATGACCTACATCACCGAGTCGCCGGTGGTGGAAGTCCAGGCCATGACGGGCGTGGTGGGCGGCGCGCCCATTGACGTCGAAGACCTGGCGCTGGTCAACCTGCGCTTCGCCAACGGCGCGTACGGCTCGCTGATCTCCGGTTACCTGCTAGACAAGCCGTACCAGATCGATTTGAGCCTCTGGGGATCCGAGGGCTGGCTACGCTTCGGCGAGGCTGATCGACACGTCCTGGAGTGGCATTCCAACTCGCCGGACCATGCCGGTATGTCTGATCGCCGAATTGCCTATAGCGGCCCATCGTTTCGGAACTACACCCCGTGGATCGAACGCACGCTGCGCGCCTGCCTGGGCGAACCGCCGCCCATCACCGGCGCCGAAGCCCTCACAGCCCTTCGCGTCGTGCATGCGGCCTACGAGTCCGCCGGGAGCGGGCGGCTGGTGCGGCTTTAGGGGCTGTCCCAGCGGCGGGGGCTGGCTGGAAACTATTTGACCGCTGCCTAGTCG
>WTFW01000196.1:0-2189 GCA_011523785.1 Chloroflexota bacterium
GGGCGGGGCGGCGGTGTTCCGGTGGGAGGAGCATGTGCCGTGGCTGGCGGAGCGCTATGGGCTTGACTGGGTGGACGCGCGGTTGCCGGAGTCGAATTTCTTTGAGTTTGATTTGGGGAAGATCAAGGGGTTGCTGGGGTATGAGCCTCGGCATGATGTGCGGAGCGTGGTGGAGACGGCGGAGGCGATGTTTCGGGGAGAGGAGACGGGGGTGGTTCGGACGGGTATTCGGTATGGAGGGGGTTGGTAGCTCTTAGGGGTTGGTTGCGCAGGAGACCCTAACCCCAGACCTCTCGCACGAAGAGCGGGGAGCGACGGCGAATCGGGTACGTGAGGTGTGCCGGCGGTTCTTAGCCGATGGTGGAGGTTCGCGGGTAGAATTCTGTATGGGCGGATGTTTGTTCAACTCTGGCCCATGGCGCCCGAGGGCGGGGTCCAGGGACCTCCGACACGGAGGATCCGATGTCAACAGAAGCGGAACATCTCGCCCGACTTGAAGGGGCGTACGACCACCTGGCGACTAAGGCCGACCTTGCGAACCTTGAGACGCGATTGACGAAGTGGTTCGCGGGTCTTCTTCTGCTCGTGGTTATCAACGTGCTGGGCACGGTAACGGGGATTCTGATCGCGTTGCTGGGATAGCCAAGATCGCGACTGACTCGGGCACGATTCCCGGGCTGAGTCCGCCTGTGGCCTTATCGGAATGGCAGCAAGGGTGTGCGCGATTAGAGACCGCCGAAGGACTGGGCGCGGGATTTGAGGGTTAGGTAGAGGGTTTGGAGGGAGGGGGTGGGGATGTTGGATTGTTGGGCGCGGCGGAGGACGGCGCCGGCGGTGTAGTCGAGTTCGACGCGGCGCTGGTGGGCGAAGTCGACCTGGAGGGAGGTGGTGTTGTCGTCCGGGAGGGACTGAAGGAGGGCGATGAGGTCGTCCGTCGTGGAGTCGGGGAGGCGGATGCCCTGGGCGCGGGCGACGGCGATGGCTTCGTTGAACATGGTGCGAAAGAGATCAAGCATGCCCTCGGTGGCGAGGATGGGGCCGAGGGGAAGCTGGCAGGCGGCGGTGACGGGGCCGAGGACGGCGAGCAGGACGAGTTTGTTCCAGAGGACGTGGTCGATGTCGTCGCTGACTTCGGTTTCGATGCCAGCGGTACGTAATGCCTGGCCGATGGTCTGGACGCGGTCGGAGATGCCGCCGGCGGGTTCGCCGATGGTGGCCCGGACTTCGGCGTCCTGGTACTCGATGACGCCGGGTTCGAGGATGTGGGCGGTGAGCCAGGTAGCGCCGCCGATGACGTGCCGCGGGCCGAGGATGGATGACAGGGTTGGGACGCTGTCGATGCCGTTCTGGAGAGTCACGACAGCGGTTTGGTCGCTGAGGACGGGGCGGAGGAGTTGGGCGGCGGACTGGGTGTCGTAGCACTTGACGGCGAAGATGACGAGGTCGAGTTGGGCGTTGGTCTCTTCGGGGCGCTCGACGGCGTTGACGTGGTGGACGTGGCGGGTACCGGTTTCGCTGACCATGCAGAGACCATGGTCGCGGATGGCCTGGAGGTGGGGGCCGCGGGCGACGAAGGTGACGTGGTGGCCGGCTTGGAGGAGGCGGGCGCCGATGAAGCCGCCGACGCCGCCGGAACCCATGATGAGGATTTGCATAGGGGTTGCTTCTTTAGGTGGGTAGAGGGCTCATTGTGGCTTGCTGGAGGGAAGGGTTCACACTCCTTCGCTTTCCAATTGCGAGGTGTTGTGTAGCCGGAGGGTGGGTGCCCGGAAAACCCCTTACTGAATTCGGGCGAAGACGGCGGAACCTGCCTCTCCCCTCGGAGAGGGTGAAGAGCGGCGCCCCCCGCCAAGAGGGTCACGGCCCGGCGTGGTGCTTTGGGATAGTCGGGTGCGCGGAAGACGGGCGGGTCGGGGACCCGCCCCTAAGCTCGGGGGATACGACGAAGGCTTTGGCCTGGTTGCCTGGGCCTGTGTGGTTCCCTTCGACAAGCTCAGGGCAGGCTCTACGGGCCGCCGAAAGACTCTGGCCCGGCTCACCACGAACGGCGGGGTGGTTCTGGCAACTCTGCGCGGAAGACGGGCGGGTCAGAGACGCCGCCCGTACGTCAGGGGGGCGTGACGGTGACGAGGGCTTCGGGGATGGGGCCTTGGGATGTGCCGTTGATGCGGAGTTCGGCGGTGAGGATG
>WTFW01000196.1:2289-4053 GCA_011523785.1 Chloroflexota bacterium
GGCGGTGAGGATGAGTTCGCCGCGGGCGCCGGCCTGGAGGTCGAGGGGTTGGAAGGCCTGGGACGTTTGCCAGTTGTCGGGGACGAGGAGGCGGGCTTCGAGGCGGGCGGGGTGCTCGGCGTTGTTGCGGAGGAGGAGGCGGTAGGTGCAGGTCTCGCCGGGTTGGACTGAGCGCAGGTAGGGGACGAGGCGGGCCCACCAGAGGTCGACGCCGTGGTCGACGGGATCGTCCAGGAGGTCGCGGACGACGCGCTCTTTGCGGGCGATGAAGTCGCGGTATTCGGCGGCGCGACGCGGGTCCCAGGGGATGAGCTGGCGGTGGCCGGGGCAGACGAGGTCGGGCTGGACGAGGTCCATGACGTCGGCGCAGCGGCGGTGCATCCAGAGCTGGAGGCTGTTGCGGAGGACGGTTGTCTGGAAGAGCTGGGTGGTCATGTGGCCGGTGTAGCCGGGGGCGAGTTCGAGGAAGATGTTGTCGCCGGTGAAGGCGACTTTCTGGCCGTCGACGTGGGTGGCGAGGACGGAGTGGAACTCGGTTTGGCCGGGGGCGTGGTGGACTTCGAACTCGTACTCCTCCCACTGGAAGCGTTCGCCGTCGGTGAGCTTGCGTTCGATGGGGATGGGTTTGGGGAGGGTGCAGGGGGTGCTGCACCAGCCGGCCGGGTCTTCGAGGACCTGGGCGACTTCGTCGAGGGCCCAGACGCGGGCGCCCTCGTGGCGGACGAGGTAGGGGATGCCGGCGGTGTGGTCGTCGTGGATGTGGGTGACGAGGACCATGTCGATGTCGTTGACGCCGTAGGTGTCGCGCAGCTCATCGAGGTGGTGGACGACGAAGCGCATGGTGTCGCCGTCTTCGCGTTCCTGGGCGACGGCCATGTGGGCCCAGAAGGCGTGGCCGTAGTCGATGAAGCAGGCTTTGCCGCTCTCGGAGAGCAGGACGTAGAAGTTGGAGCAGGTGTGGGGTCCGCCCCAAAGAAGGTGGCGGGAGACCTGGATGAATTTGGGGTCGGGCAGGATGTCGAGGCCGTGGTCCCAGTTGCCGCCGAGGAAGCGCATGCCGCCGCCGAGGCGGGCGAGGGCCATGAGGCGGTCTTCGAGACGGGCGCAGTCGCCGACCGGGTCCTGGATGGAGTCGCCGTGGGAGGGGAGGGCCAGGTTGGGGGCGTGGCGGCGCAGGGCCTGGAGTGACTGAAGGGTGAAAAGGGCGCCCTGCTGGTCGCCGTAGCCGTATTCGAGGGCGTGGTACTGGTAGAGGACGCCGCCGGCACAGAGGAGGTCGCCGGTGAAGGCGACGCGGCGGTCGTCGACCTGGCCGATGAGCATGCTGCTGCCGTGGGTGTGGCCCTTGGCGGGGATGATTTGGAGTTCCACGTCGCGCCAGGTGAAGGTTTCGTAGTCCTGGAGGTCGGCGTCGACGGGGCAGTTTTGGGCGAGGGTGAAGAAGGTGTTGCGGTCGTTGTAGTTGTCGTAGACGCGCTTGTGTTGCCAGAAGAGTTCGGCCTGGTCGAAGAGGTGGCGTTCGTGTTCGGGGACGGCCACTTTGGCGCCGTGCTGGCGGAGGCGGGGAGTGCCCCAGGACTGGTCGCGGTGGTGGTGGGTGTGGAGGACCCACTCGACCTGGTTGACGCCGATCTCGTGGAGGTGGTCGACGAGGGCGCCGGAGCCGGCGTCGATGAGGATGGCGCGGTCGCCGGCGGTGATGCAGTAGGCGTTGCAGGTGTCGGTGAAGCGGTAGATGCGGGGGGAGACTTGGGTCCAGGACAT
>WTFW01000009.1 GCA_011523785.1 Chloroflexota bacterium
CCGCTCCACGGGTCTCGGATCAGGCATCGGCAGGTCCGTTCATGGGCGCGGCCGTCGGTCGGGCCTATCCGTCGCCCATGGCCGATATCCGGCGCATCAGCTCGTCCATGTCCACGTCCTCGACGTGGCTCGCAATCGCCCACTGGTTGCCAGATGGGTCGTTCACCCGCGCGATGCGGTCGCCATAGAACTGATCGGCCGGCTCGGCCACGGCGGTCGCCCCCGCGCCCACTGCCTGCGCATAGACCTCGTCGACATCCTCCACGTACAGGTGAATCTGCGAGCTAGTCGGCGGAAAGTCGGGCGGCAACGCGTCCGACAGCATCACCGCCGCGCCGCCGATCTCCACTTCGGCGTGACCGATCAGGCCCTCGCCCATCGGAATCCGCGTCCGCTCCATGGCCCCGAACGCATCCGCCAGGAACTCCAGGAACCCCGCTGCGTCCTTAACGATCAGATACGGCGTCACGGCCGTATACCCGTCGGGAATGGGCTTAGTCTTCGACATAGGTTTCCCCAATGCGTGGTGGACTGACGGCAGTCCGAGCCAAAGCCTTATGCATTGTCAGTCTGTTTTCCAGCGTAGTTGCGGCCCGCTCCTGACTCGCCTAGTTGGTCCTCGGTCCCTCGGACTCGCTTGCGAAGCCGTGGTGGTGAAGACGTATCATGCCGACTGGCACATCGTCGGGCGGGTGCGATGCCTCATTGCCGCCGTCTTGGCAGAGATGAAGGACAGAGTTATGCCGCGTAGCTCTGCATCAACACTAGTCGCGCGGCCGACCGCACCGGGAGAGTCCCGCGCCGATCTCCGGCCCGCTGGAATCCACACGATATGAACCAGGTCCTCACCAGATTCAGCTCGCTCGTCACGGCCCGACCCTGGATCACCCTCCTGGTCGTCTTCATCGTTACCATCGCCCTCGGCGCCGGCGGCGCGGTGCGCGCACCCCTCCCCTCAACGGAGGAGACGCTGCCGGACGACAGCCCCATTACCGACGCCATGGACGAGATCAACGATCTCTTCGGCGACCACGGTGAGATCAGCGCTACAACCCTCCTGTTCCGCGGCGACGCGCTCACGCCGGGCGGGCTGGCCCAGATGGACGCCCTGCTCACTGACATCGTCAGCGATCCGGACGTGCAACAGCTCCTGGCCCCCGAGAATCCGGTCTTTGCGCCCTCCTCCCTGATCAAGTTCGCGCTTCAAGCCGAGAGCCTGGCGTCGGTAACCCAGGCCCAAATCGACGCCGTACGCGTCCTTCCGGAAGTCCAGCCGCTTCTCGCCCTCATGACAGGTACTGACACCGACGGCACCAAAATTGCGATAGGCAACATTCGCCTGCTCGACACCGGCGACGAGCGGGTGGCGGATGCCGAACGGACGATCAACGAGCTGGCTGCCGCATCTGACGGAACGCTAACGGCGACCAGCGTGTCGTTCTACGTAATCGAGGACGCCTATAAGGCGGGCATCGAGGAAGGCATGCTGCCGCTGATCGGGGTGGCTTTCCTTCTCATCGCGCTGCTGCTTCTGCTCTTCACGCGCGCGCTGTCGGATATGTGGCTGACGCTGGCCGGCCTCCTCACCTCCATCATTTGGATTGTCGGCGCCGAAGGCTGGCTCGGCCCCAACGCGCTGGGTCTCATTGGCCCGCCGAACTCGCTCACCTCGCTGGTCCCGATCATCGTGATCGGGCTGACGGTGGACTACGCCATTCAGACCATCTCGCACTACCGCGAGCAGCGGGTCGAGGGTCGGGATGTGCTCACGGCCATTCGCAGGGGCCTGAGCCACGTCACGGTTCCGCTAGTCCTGGCCGCCATCACCACCATCGTGGGCATGCTGGCCAGCCTTTTCTCCCCAATCGGCATCGTTCGCGACTTCGGCGTTGTCGCCGGCATGGGCGTCGGCATGAGCCTGATCGTCATGCTGACGCTGGTTCCGGCCAGCCGGGTCATCATCGACCGGCGGCGCGAGGCGCGCGGCAAGCTGAAGCCCGCCCGTCCGATCGTCAACGCCTTGCCGGGTGTTCAGGGTCTGGCCGGGGTGATCGGCCGCAGCGTGACCCGCTGGCCCCTGCCGTACATCCTGGTCGTACTCGCGATCACCGTCGCGCTCGGAATTGCGGTCCGGGACCTCAAGTCAGAATTCAGCATCAAGGACATCCTCCCGCGGGGCGGCGAAGTTCACGCGGACATGGACACCCTCGAGGCGGCCGTTGGCGGCTCGGCCGAGGTGACCAGCGTGCTCATCAAGGCCGAGGCGACACAGACCCGCACCCTGCTCAACGTGCAGGACCTCACCAACGCGTTTGAAGACGAGACCCGCCGTCCGCCAACCGCGGCTGGTCCCATCCAGGGCTCATACGAATTGCTGGTGCGTGACTGGACCACCCAGAGTGGCCTGCCCGGCGACAAGTACGACCCCGAGATCGCGGCGCTGTTCCGCGAGGCATCGGCGGGCGTGCGGCTCGATCCGCACCTGATGCAGGAAGTGCTCGACCGGATCGAGGCCAGAGACCCCGCGCTCTCACGCCTGCTCGTCAACGACCCGCAGGGCATCGACACCATGCTGCTGCAGTTCCAGAGCTATGGCGGCGATACCCAGGCAACCAAGGTGCTCCAGCAGGAACTCGAGGATCTCTGGCGCGGTGATGACGACGCGATCACCGCGACGTCGCAGAGCATCATTTCGATCACCGTCACCGACTCGATCACGGCGCGACAGACGGAGGCCATCGCCACCACGGTCGCGGCGGCGCTGACGGTCCTGGCCATCTTCTTTTGGATCACGCTCCGGCAGCCCGCGCTGGCAATCGTCGCCGTCGGTCCCATCGTGCTCGTGCTGATATGCGTGCTCGGAACCATGGCGTTGCTCGGCATCCCTTACACGATCATCACCTCAATCATCACCGCCCTCTCGATCGGTATCGGGGTGGACTACACCATCCACGTCATCCATAGGTACCGGGAGGAGTTCGCCCGCCTGCGCAATCCGGAGGAGGCTGCCGTGCGGACGCTGGCCACAACCGGGTCGGCCCTGTTGGGATCGGCGATGACTACGGCTCTCGGCCTGGGCGTGCTGGCGGCCTCGCCGTTGGCCGGATCGCAGCAGTTCGGCATTACCGCGGCGATCACCATTGCGTACTCGCTCATCGTCGCCGTGGTCCTGGTGCCGCCGGCCATGACGATCTGGGGCGCCTACCAGAACATGCGGCTGCGCTCCATGGTCGAACGCGAATGGTCCGACCTGGACATCGCCATCGACGACGTGTACCGGCGCCACGAAGAGGAACAGGCTTCGTCCTAATCGACACCCGCGGGCCTTGCGGAGTGGCGATCCCGCCAGCGCGCGGTCGGCGGCCGCGGCGTCGTTGATTCTGATGCGGCTAAGTGCTGTCTTTGGTTCAGCCGAATACCGAAGCCTACGCGGTTATGATAGACACGCTCTAAGCAGGCAACTCTTGTGTACCCAGGCTCTGGACTTTCCCTGATCTAGGTATGCGCTTCCCGCTGTCAGAGGAGCTCAGGCAGCTCCGCAATCTATCCAACGGGCTGAAGGCCGCCTACCGTGGGTCGGACCCGCATCGGCGCGTAACCCATTTTGATGGATGGACGCGCCGGGCGACTGCCGATGATGCCGGCGCGGCGGGCTATGACCACACCCAAACCGTCGCGGAATACTACGACCTTTGCAGTGAATTCATGGTGTTCGGGTGGGGCGCATCGCTCCACTTCGCGCCGCTGTCGCCTACGGAGAGCCTGGAGGAATCCAAGATCCGGCACCAGCGGCTGATGATTGACAAGCTGGAGTTGCGCAAGGGCATGACGGTTATCGATGTCGGCTGCGGGATCGGCGGTCCCATGCGCCGGGTCATCCGTGAAGCCGGCGTCAGGGTCATCGGGGTTAA
>WTFW01000115.1 GCA_011523785.1 Chloroflexota bacterium
CTTCTACACCCGCTGCCCCATCGCCGACAACTCCTGCCGCGACAACCCGCATCCGCCGTTGGAGGAGAAGGGGGCGGGGCAGCGGGTGGCCTGCTACAAGGCATAGACGTCTGAGCACTGGCAGGTGCTACGTGGTGGCTCTGTGGAGTCGGCGACGACGGGTTGCTCCGATGTCCACGGTCTGACACCATCGACCCATGGGAACATTCAGCATCCCCATCGGCATTGGCGACCAGGAACGCGAGCGTTGGACGACACTGGACGCGCTGGTCGACACGGGCGCGTCGATAACTTCGGTTCCAGCTTCGGTGCTGCGCGATCTGGGCGTTTCGCCAATGACTCAGCAGAGCTTTCAATTCGGGCAGGGCGAGGTCCGGCTCATGGACGTTGGCCAAACGTGGGTTCGGATCGAAGGGCGCGAGGTCGTTACCCTCGTCCTGTTCAACGAAGAGGGGACCCTGCCGCTGCTTGGTGCGCTGGCGCTCGAGGGAGTCTTCATGGGCGTCGACCCGGTCGCCAAGCGACTGATGCCCGTGGAAGGGCTGATGGTCTAGCGGGCGATTGCCCCGCCGAGCAGAACCCCGTGCCTTCGGCACGCGTTCGCTGTCCGAGCCTGACGCTGGAATGGAAGCGATTTATGGCTGAAATGTTTACTCAGTGGGATGCGGTCGATCACCTGCGGAACAAGAAGGATATGCAGCTTTACCTTGAGGCTTGTGCGGACGAGGATCCGGACGATGGCAGCCTGATTCGCGCCGCGCTCAACGACTTCGCGCGTGCGCAGAACATGAGCCAGTTGGCTCGTGAGATCGGCATGACGCGCGAGGGGCTTTACAAAGCGCTGTCGCAGCAGGGCAACCCTTCGTTTGCGACGGTGATGCGCATTACCCGTGCGCTGGGAATGCAGCTGCGGTTCAGGCATTCGTCAACCCTTGAGGCGTGAGGCCGGTATCGACGATAAATCCGCAGCGCAGCCGTATCGATGCTCAGCGGTAAACCTGATCTCGGCCGCCGACCCTTAGGACCAGGACTCGAAGCACGTCGTCCTGAATGTCGCAGATGACGCGGCATCGACCGACGCGGTAGCGCCATAGATCGCCCATGGGACCGGAAAGTGCCCTGCCACGCTCGCGCGGGTCCGCCGAGGATGCAGCGACGGCATCCATGTAGTCGAGAATCCGCCGGGCCATCCGGCGGTCGAGCCTGCGGAGCTGACTTTTGGCCGTAGCGGAGTATTCAACCGCCCAGGCCAAGATCGTCTCTCAGGTCGTCGGCGGAATGCAGGCGTTCCCGACCCCTGCGGACGCGCTCGAGCACATCGGCGGCCAGGTAGTAGTCCTCCAGATCGTCCAGACCGGACTCGATGAGCTGGCGCAGGTAGAAGGCCCTGGAGCGTCCGGTTTGAGAGGCGAGGAAGTTCAGGCGCTGCTCGGACTCAGGCGACAGCCGAATTGAGGTTGGCAAGGTGGCCGCTCCGCACAATCCGAATACCTGTATTCAGTGTATTCCGAATTGAATTCCCGTCAACTCCGCCGGACCAAGCGCCGCAGATCCGCCGTTGTCGGGCTGCCGGAGATTCCACAGATGCGCCCGGTCTCACCGTCGAGGCCTCGTGTGCTAGGTGTCGCAGCAGCGTCCAGCGAGGCAACGTAGGGTCCACAGCAAAGCCCCACCGCATATGGCTTACTCAGAGCTGAGGCGAGGACTAGCCACCGAGATTGGCGGAGGAGGTGGGATTCGAACCCACGACCGAGGGGAGCACCCCCGGTAACCGCTTAGCAGGCGGCCGCACTAGACCAACTATGCGACTCCTCCAGGCGTTGGTGACGCGGAGAAAGGATTTGGCGGAGGGGGTGGGATTCGAACCCACGAGGCGGTTGCCCGCCTAGTGGTTTTCAAGACCACCTCCTTAAGCCACTCGGACACCCCTCCGATTCACCACCGAATTATAGCCCCGCCGGCAGCGGTTCCGGTTATAGGCTCTGACGACCTCTCGATTGGCAGGCCAGAAGAGCAGCCGTGCCGGAAAGCAGCGCCGCTGGCGAACGTTCGCTCAGCGGCACCGAGACTTGCGTTGGTCCACTGCCGCCGAAGGTGCTGGAAGGCATCCGGCTGTTCAACGCGCGGGAGTTCTTCGAGCAGCACGAGGCGCTGGAGGAGGCCTGGCTGGCGGAGCCGGGGCCGGTGCGGGACCTGTACCGGGGCATCCTGCAGATCGGGGTGGGGTTCTATCACCTGGAGCGACAGAACTTCCGCGGCGCGCGCAACGTGCTGAGCTACGGGATGGACCGGCTGGCGCCCTTCGAGCCGGCCTGCCGGGGCGTGGACGTGCGGAGTTTGCGGGCGGCGGCGTTGCGGTGTCGCACTGAACTGGAACGGCTGGGGCCGGAGCGCATTGCCGAGTTCGACCAGGGGCTGATTCCAGAAGTGCGCCTGGACGAGTCCGTGCAAGTTGCATCCGGGCGAGTCGGGTCGCAGACTTCGGCTGCGTCGACCGATTCGAAGGGCTAGCCCGCCCATGCCCAAGCCGTTGCGCGTCGGAATCGCCGGGATTCGTCACAGCCATACGCCCACGCTGGTCCGCCAGTGGGGCGAGATCGAGGACGCCGAGGTCGTGGCGGCGGCGGACAGCTTCCCCAGCGCGCGGGCGCTGGCCAGCGACGAGTGGGACATTCCGGCGATCTACGAGACCTGGGACGCCATGTTCGACGCGGAAGACCTGGACGTCGTCACGTCCACCCTGCCGAACACCCAGCACGCCGACATTGTGGACGCCTGCGCGGCGCGCGGGCTGCCGGTGCTGATCGAGAAGCCGATGGCGAGCGCATTGGCCGACGCCGACCGCATGGTGCAAGCGGCCGAGGCGGCGGGGATTCCGGCGCTGATCAACTGGCCGACGCTGGGACAGACGGCGTTCGAGACCGGCGCGCGGCTGATTGCGGACGGCGCGATTGGGACGCCCCGGCAGTACGTCTTTCGCGGCGGGAACCCCATCGCCACCCGCAAGGCCGAGCAGCCCGACTGGTTCCAGTGGCTGTTCGACGCGGCGCAGGGCGGCGGGTCGTGGGTCGACTACGCGGGCTACGGCGCGGCGCCCTGCCTGCTGTGGATGGGCCGGCCGCGCCGGCTGGCGGCGCGCGGCGCCTCGGTGACCGAGCGCAACGCGCGGGCCGACGAGAGCGCGGCCGCGGTGCTGGAGTTCCCACGCGGCCTGGGGACAATTCAGACCTCGCACGTGCAGGTGGGATACCCGGGACCGCAGGGAACCATGTTGCACATCGAGGTAAGCGGCGAAACCGGCGTGCTGGTGCTGACGCCGGGCGCGGATGGCGTTGACCTGCGCATCTTCGACGGCGACACGCGACGCGCGGGCGAGCTGATCGAGACACCACCCCCGCCCCCCGAGCGTCGCAGCGGGGTGGCCTACTTCGCGCACTGCGTGCGGGAGGGCCTGCCGGTCGAAGGCCGCGGGAGCTTCCGGTTCAATCGCGAGGTGGTGGCCATCATCGACGCGGGCGTACGCGCCCTGACTACCGGCGCCTCGGTGGGCGTGCCGCCGGCCCTGGACGGGTAGCGGGCAAGCCAATGGCTGGAGCTGTCGCGATAACCGGCGCGGGTCGAGGCATCGGCCGGGCCACGGCCTTACGTATGGCTGCTGACGGATGCGCTGTAGCGGTTTCGGACGTGGACGGCGACTCGGCAGCCGCCGTGGCCGAGGAGATTCGGAGCAGCGGCGGGACGGCGTTGTCAGCCCAACTTGACGTGACCGACCACGCCGCCGTTCGCGCTTGGGTCTACAAAGTCGACGACGAACTGGGCGGCCTGACGGGTGCCGTGGCCAACGCCGGGGTGATGCGGGTACAGCCGTTCCTGGACCTGACGCCCGAGAGGTGGCGCCAGGTCATGTCGGTCAACCTGGACGGCACCTTCTATTTCGTGCATCCGGTGGCCGAGCGGATGGCGGCGCGCAAGCGGGGGAGCATCGTCATCATCGCGTCGGCTTCGTCGCGTCAGGCGTCGTTTGCCACCAATGTCTACAACACCAGCAAGACGGCTGTGCATGGGCTGACGCGGGTGATGGCGCTGGAACTGGGCCCGTTGAATGTCCGGGTCAACGCCGTGAGCCCGGGCGTGGTGGACACGCCGATGTGGGAGTACATCGACCGCGAGCGGGCCCGGCTGCTGGGCAAGCAGCCGGGGGAAGTGATGGCGGAGGCCATCGCGCGGATTCCTCTGGGTCGGGTGGAGACGCCCGAGGACGTGGCCGGATTCGTGGCCTATCTGCTGTCGGACGACTCCGACTACATGACCGGCCAGAACATCAGCTACGACGGCGGCATGGTGATGCCGTAGGCGTCTCGACGACCATGCCGACCTTTCCGTTGCCGTTGATATACTTGACACAGTCGCCGCTTCAAGTCGGCGGCATATCCCCCCATATTGTGAAAGGCCCCTCCGCTTGACTGCGACTCACGACGCCGCGGCGCCAGCCGATGTCTCGGTTGCCGAACCCGAGCCAATCGAAGAACTGGAGTCGATGGAAGACCTGCTCAATGAGCCGGGCGGCTCAATGCAGGGAATCTCCCGAGGCGACGTAATCGAGGGCCTGGTCGTTGGGGTCGACCCCGATGAACTGTTGATTGATATCGGGCTGAAGTCTGAGGGCGTGGTTCCGCAACGCGAGTTGTGGGACTCCCGTTCAGAGGAACCCAAGCCGGAGTTCAGCGTTGGCGACGTCGCCTTCGTGTATGTCGTTCGGCCGGAGGGCGACGGGCCTGCGGTGCTTTCGGTACGCCGGGCGGCCCAGGAGAAGGTCTGGCGCGCCACCGAGGAACTCTTCGAAAACGGCACGATCATCGAGTCCACCGTCCAGGAATACAACAAGGGCGGCGTGCTGGTGGACGTGGGGCCGCGCGGCTTCGTGCCGCTGTCGCAGCTCACCAGCCTGCGGCGCGGGCCGGCCGACGAGACCGAAGAAGAACTGAACGCCAAGCTCTCCGAACTGGTCGAAAAGAAGATCTACGTCAAGATCATCGAGCTCGACCGGCGACGAAACCGCCTGATCCTCTCCGAGCGGGTCGCCGAGCGCGAAATGCGCGCCCAGCGGCGCGAAGTGCTGCTGGACGAGTTGCAGGTCGGGCAGGTCCGCAAGGGCCTCGTCAGCAACATCTGCAGCTTTGGCGCATTCATCGACCTGGGCGGCGCCGACGGGCTGGCGCACATTTCCGAGCTGTCGTGGAGCCGCGTGGAAAGCCCCGAGGAAATCCTGCGGCCCGGCGAGGAAGTGGACGTCTACGTGCTGGCCCTGGACCGCGTGGACAAGAAGATCGCCCTGAGCATGCGGCGCGCCACCACCGACCCATGGGCCGACCTGACCTCGCGCTTCCAGGAGAACGAAGTCGTCCCTGGCACCGTCACCAAGCTCGCCCCCTTTGGGGCCTTCGTGCGGCTGGCGGACGGGGTTGAAGGCCTGGCCCACTCGTCGGACCTCGGCAACGCCGCGCTGCACATGGTGAACGAAGGCGACATCGGGCAGTTCCGCATCCTCAGCATTGACGCGCAACGCCGCCGCATCCGCTTGACGCCGGTCGAGATCTATCCGCCGCCGGACGAGGACTACGACGAGCTAGAGGTCGAAGGCGAACTGGCCGCGGTGGCGGAGAACCCCGATGCGGAAGTCGCCGAGGACTTCGATGACGCGGACACCGCTGTCGCTGAGGACTCCCACGATCTGGAGGTCGCAGAGGCTGAGGACTCCGACGAGGCGAATGGCGATGTGCCCGAGGGGTCCGACGACGCGGATGCGGCAATCGCTACGGAATCCGACGACATGGATGCCACAATAGAGGCGAGCGACGAGACCAAGAGCAGTTCGTAAGCTCTGGGTCGCCGCTACCGGAGGTTGCCGTGAACGACAGGCTCGATAAGTTCACGGAGCGCGCCAAGAAAGTTCTGGTCTACGCGCAGGACGAGGCGACGCGCTTCAACCACAGCGACGTCGGGACCGAACACTTGCTGCTGGGCCTGGTGCGCGAGGGCGAGAGCGTTACCGCCCAAGTCCTGAAGGACTTGGGTGTTGAGTTGAACGAGGTTCGCGGCGCGGTCGAGTTAACTGTTGGACGCAGCGAGCGGATGGTCGTGGGCGATCTGACTCTGACCCCGCGAGCCGTACGAGTGCTCGAACTGTCAAGCGAAGAAGCTCGTTGGCTGGGGTATAACTCCATTGGAACCGAACACCTGTTACTGGGCTTGGTGCACGAGGACGAGAGCGGTGCCGCAGACGTTCTGAGACGCCTGGGGCTGAGCCTGCAAGAGGTGCGATCCCACGTGACACCACTAGCATCTCGGCGTCGCAGTGCCCAGGCGTCCATCTTGCCCAAAGGGCTGAGGTTGCGGCCCAGGTTCTCATGGGGTTCTGCCTTTGGGAGGTTGCCGTGAACGACAGGCTCGATAAGTTCACGGAGCGCGCCAAGAAAGTTCTGGTCTACGCGCAGGACGAGGCGACGCGCTTCAACCACAACTACATCGGCACCGAGCACCTGCTGCTGGGCCTGGTGCGCGAGGGCGAGGGCATCGCGGCCCAGGTGCTCAAGAACCTTGGCGTCGAGCTCAATAAAGTTCGTAGCGCGGTCGAGTTCATCATCGGCCGCGGCGAGCGCATGGTCGTCGGCGACATCACGCTGACGCCGCGCGCCAAGCGGGTCATCGAGCTTTCAATCGAGGAAGCCCGGCGCTTGGGTCACAACTACATCGGCACCGAGCACCTGCTGCTGGGCCTGGTGCGCGAGGGCGAAGGCATCGCCGCCGGCGTACTGGAGAGCTTGGGCGTCAACCTGGAGAAGGTTCGATCCCAGGTCGTACAGGTCGTCAGCCAGAGCCAGGGCGAGCGCCCGCGCGAGGCGGCTACCACCGCCCCGTCCAAGCGCTCGTCCAAAACGCCGGTCGTGGACCAGATGGGTATCGACCTCACGGCCGCCGCCCGCGCCGACAAGCTGGACCCGGTGATCGGCCGGCACGACGAAGTCGAGCGAGTCATCCAGATCCTGAGCCGCCGCACCAAGAACAACCCCGCCCTGATCGGCGAACCCGGCGTGGGCAAGACGGCCATCGTTGAAGGCCTCGCCCAGCGCATCATCGAGGGCGAAGTGCCCGACTCGCTGCGCGACCGCCGCGTGCTGACCCTGGACATGGGCACGCTGGTGGCCGGAACGAAGTACCGCGGCGAGTTCGAGGAGCGCCTAAAGAAGGTGATCGACGAGATCAAGGGCTCCACCGACTCGGTGCTCTTTATCGACGAGTTGCACACGGTGGTGGGCGCGGGGGCCGCGGAAGGCGCGGTGGACGCCGCCAACATCCTCAAGCCATCGCTGGCGCGCGGCGAGTTGCAGGTGATCGGCGCGACGACGCTGGACGAATACCGCAAGTACATCGAGCGCGACGCCGCCCTGGAACGCCGCTTCCAGCCCGTGATGGTGCAGGAACCCTCGATCGAGGAAACCGTGGACATCCTGCGCGGCGTACGCAGCCGCTACGCCGACCACCACAACGTCGAGATTACGGACGACGCCCTGGTTGCCGCCGCCGAACTGGCCGGCCGCTACGTAACCGACCGGTTCCTGCCGGACAAGGCCATCGACGTGATGGACGAAGCCGCGGCTCGCGTGAAGATCCGCTACGGCATGCCGCCCAAGGGCCTGCGCGAGCTCGAGTCACGCGCGGACCAGGTGGCGGGGGAGAAGTCCAAGGCCATTGACTCGGAAGACTTTGAGGCCGCTAACCAACTGCGGCAGGAAGAAGAACAGTTGCGCGGCAAGGCCGAGGCCCTGCGCGAGGAGTGGACCTCGTCCAACGAGGGCCAGTCGCCGCGCGTGACGGAGGAAGAAGTCGGGCAGGTCGTCTCGATGTGGACCGGCATTCCGGTCACGCGCATCCGCGAGGAGGAGTCCGAGCGGCTCCTGCACATGGAAGACGAACTGGCACGCCGCGTCGTGAGCCAGAAGGAAGCCATCGAGTCCATCTCACGCGCCGTCCGCCGCGCGCGCGCCGGCCTGAAAGACCCCCAGCGACCCATCGGCGCCTTCATGTTCCTGGGGCCCACCGGCGTGGGCAAAACGTTGCTGGCGCGGGCGCTGGCCGACTTCATGTTCGGCAGCGAGGACTCGCTGATCCGCATTGACATGTCGGAATACATGGAGCGCCACGCCGTCTCGCGGCTGGTCGGCGCGCCGCCGGGCTACGTGGGCTACGAGGAAGGCGGCCAGCTGACCGAGGCCGTCCGCCGCCGCTCCTACGCCGTGATCCTGCTGGACGAGATCGAGAAGGCCCACCCCGAAGTCTTCAACATCCTGCTGCAATTGATGGACGACGGTCGCCTGACCGACGCCAAGGGTCGCGCGGTGGACTTCCGCAACACCATCGTCATCATGACTTCCAACGTGGGCGCCCAGCACATCAAGCGCAACGCCACCCTGGGCTTCCACAGCGACGACGCCTCCACCGAGGACACCTACTACCGCAACATGCGCTCCAAGGTGCTCAACGAGTTGAAGAAGGTGTTCCGGCCCGAGTTCCTCAACCGCGTCGACGCCAGCGTGGTCTTCCACGCGCTGACGCGTTCCGACGTGGCGGACATCGTGGACCTGGAACTGGCGCGCGTGCGGCTCCAACTGAGTGAGCACGAATTGGAGCTTGAAGTCACCGCCGACGCCAAGGGCTTGCTCGCCGAACAGGGCTACGACCCCGACTTCGGCGCCCGCCCGCTGCGCCGCGTAATCCAGAACCTGATCGAGGACCCGCTGGCCGAGGAACTCCTGCGCGGCGCCTTCGAACCCGGCGCGCAGGTGATCGTGGACCGCGACGGCGACGACGTGGCCATCACCTCGCGCGAACCGGTGGAGGCGTAGGTCTCCAGGCTTTTCTGACGATGGCGGGCTGACGTGTGCCGCGCCGTCTTAAGCAACCTTTGCACAACTCCCCGCGTTCTCGAGTCTTCAACCGCTCTTAGTCCCTCTCCCGGGAGACCTTTGCATTACGCCCCACGTCCTCGAATGTGCAGCCGCGTCTTGATCCCTCTCCTGGGGGAGAGGGTTGGGGTGAGGGGTCTTCCGGGCAACCAGTCTCGGGTTATTCAAGAATCTCTCTTTAGGTCGACCTGCGGCGGGCCGCTGCCTTCCGTCGGGATTGCTCGCCCAGACCCAGCGTCGTCATCCAAAGCGTCACCCCAACCGGTACCAGGGCCCCCGCGGCCGGCACCGGCACGTGGCCGACGGAACCGTTGGCTACCGTCCACACGCGCTCCACGACCGGCATTTCTGCCCAGCGATCCGCGTAGTCCTGATCCATGACGGCCGTGCCGTAGTTATGGTCAAAGTGCCGCCAAATGCCGAGCAAAGCAGCGACCAGAACGAGCACGGCGACAATCCGGGCGATCTGGATCGTCGCCCGCGACGTGCGAAGCACGAGCGCGACGAGGGCCAGGCCACTCAGAACCAGGGTTGCCCACGGCACCACCTGCCAGAACTCTTCCCAGTGCCGCTCATAGGCCAGCGCAACGGCGACGCTCAGGATGCTGATCACAACCAGTAACGCCATCGCGCCCCGCAGCGTCCCAGCGACGCCCTCACCGGCGAATGACCGAATCACGGCAGCTTGAGTAGCCCGACAATCGTCTCCACGACATCGGGCGCGGCGTTGTGTTCTGCGAGTCC
Source organism: Chloroflexota bacterium (assembly GCA_011523785.1). GTDB lineage: Bacteria > Chloroflexota > UBA11872 > UBA11872 > UBA11872 > UBA11872. The sequence goes on from WTFW01000115.1 coordinate 9,708, forward strand.
GCGGCGAAGCTTCGCGAAGTCCGGATCGTCCGCCGGGAACGGGCGGTGGTGCTCCACATCGTGAGCCCAGGCTGCGGCATTGCTAATCCCCGCGGCCGCAAACGCCGCCTCCAACTCCTCGGCGGTGGCGTTGTTGGCCGAAAGCTTACCGGCGGTGGCGGCATCGCCTGTGGCTGGCGTTGCAGGGGACGTTGCGCCGGTCGTGGAATCGCCGGAGTCCTCGCCGCAAGCTGCAATCACGAGAGCAAGGCTGAGTAAAAGCAACAGTGCGACGACCCTGGGACTTCGCATTTGGCGACCTCCGAGACCTGTAGACGCTCGCGACCCGCCCGACCGCCGAGCCATTCCTGTCTCGCCCGGCAAGGTTACTCTCATCGCACCGCCCACGGCAGGTCAACGACTCGCGCGGCCAACCGAAGAGCCCGAGAAGCAGCTGTCGATACCGGGCCACGCTTCGCCCGGCGCTACCATGCGGGACGCCTGATCCCGGACTGACCGCCCGTGGCCAAACCTCGCCGGTTGTTTGCCTGTGCCGAGTGTGGGGCGGAGCATCGACAGTGGATGGGGCAGTGCAGCGTCTGCGGGGCCTGGAACTCGCTGGCCGAGCGGCGAGTGGCGGACGGGCCCGCCGGATCGCGTTCCACGCCGCAAGCCGTGGCCCTGGATCAGATCGACACCTCGGCCGACGACCGGTTGCCCTCCGGCATGGGCGAAATGGACCGGGTACTGGGCGGCGGGCTAGTGCGAGGCTCGCTGGTGTTGCTGGCCGGGGATCCCGGCGTTGGCAAGTCCACGCTGGTGCTGCGGCTGGCCGCCGATCTGGCCTCGCCCAAACGACCCTGCCTGTACGTGGCTGCGGAGGAATCGGCCGCGCAGATCCGCATGCGTGCCGAGCGCATGGGGATCGCTGGCGACGGGCTGTTCGTATACGCCGAGACGGCCATGGACGGAGCGCTGGCCGAGGCCGAACGGCTGCGGGCCGGGATGCTGGTAGTCGATTCCATCCAGACGGTCCGCGCCGACGGGCTGGCCTCCGCGCCCGGCAGCGTGACCCAGGTCCGCGAGTCCACGCTACGGCTCCTGCAATACGCCAAGGCCACCCACACGCCGGTGCTGATCGTGGGACACGTCACCAAGGAAGGCATGGTGGCCGGTCCTCGTCTGCTGGAGCACATCGTGGACGCCGTGCTCTACCTGGAAGGCGACGATCATCACGCACATCGGCTGCTGCGATCGGTAAAGAACCGTTTCGGCCCGACGTTCGAGGTGGCGGTTTTCGAGATGGATGGGGCCGGGCTGCGCGAAGTGACCAATCCCTCGGCCATGCTGCTGGCGGGCCGGGATGCAACGGCGCCCGGCTCCGCGGTGGCCGTGGCGATGGAGGGCACGCGTCCGCTGCTGGTCGAGATCCAGGCTTTGGTCGCGCCCACCACCTACAGCCTGCCGCGGCGGCTGGCGAACGGCCTGGACCTGAATCGGCTGAACATGCTGCTCGCCGTGCTCTCGCGCCGGGCCGACGTTGGTCTGGCGGCCCACGACGTCTACGTCAACGTCGTGGGCGGGCTGCGCCTGCGCGAGCCGGCGACGGACCTGGCCGTGGCGCTGGCCGTGGCTTCCAGCCATAGCGGCCAGCCACTGCGTCACGGGGCGGCGGCGGTGGGAGAAGTGGGCCTGGCCGGCGAGCTGCGGACCGTGCCATCGGCCGCGCAGCGAGTTGACGAGGCGGCGCGACTCGGCTTCACCCACTGCGTGATCCCGGCCGGCGCGTCGACCAACGGCCGCCAGACCACGGCCGTGCCCGTGGCCAACCTGCGCCAGGCCCTGGACGCGGCGCTGGCGTGAGCGCCGACGCGGTAGTGCTGGGCGCGGGCTCCAGCGCCCGCATGGGCGGCGCGGACAAGCTGCTGGCGGACCTGGAAGGCGACCCTGTCATCGTCTGGAGTCTGCGGGCCTTCGAGGCCTGCCAGGGCATCCGCGCCGTGGTCGTCACAGTCTCCGAACACAACGAGACGAGCATTCGCGAAGCCGTGGCGCAGGCGGGACTGGCCAAAGTGCGAGCGTTCGTGCGCGGCGGCTCTTCCCGGGCAGAGTCAGTTCTACACGGACTGCGCGCCCTTGATAGAGACCCTCGCAAAACGCCCGTCGTCTTTGAAGATCCGGATGCTCTTGCTCCCTCTCCTGGGGGAGAGGGTTGGAGCCTGCCCCGGACTCGATCCGGGGGTGAGGGGTCTTCCGGGCTAGATCACCGGGTTAAGCAAGGGTCTCTTGATAGCGAGCCGCCGGAGTACGTGGCCGTGCACGACGGAGCGAGACCCCTGGTGACGCCCTCGATCATCGAGGACGGCCTCCGGATGGCGCGCGTCTACGGCGCGGCCGTGACCGCGGTTCCAGCCACGGACACGCTGAAGATCGTCGACCGTGAACGCCTAGTGGTTCGCACGCCGTTGCGGTCATCCGTGTGGCACGCTCAGACGCCGCAGTTCGCCCGCTTTGCGGACCTGCTGGGCGCCCACGAGCGGCAAACCGCCATGCTCGATCTCTATACCGACGACGTTTCGGTCCTGGAAGCCGAAGGTCTGCCGGTCCGAGTGTTCGAAGGCAGCCGCGAGAACCTAAAGATCACGACGCCGGACGATCTGGATGCGGCAGCTCGAATCGTCCGGCAGCGACGGGCGACCGTCGGGAGTGGCTCATGATCAGACCCCACTCCCTGTACTAATCCGCGGTCTTGCATCTTCTCCCCGTCGTCTCTCACTTCCCTCCCCTCGTCCTCGCCTCACGGTGAGGCGTTGTCCGGGCAACGATCACACCAGGCGCCACCGTTCTCAGGAGCCCTTTCGCTCTTCACCCCCTCCGAGGAGAACGGCAGAGCCTGCACCGAGCTTGCCGAGGAGTCTTCCGCTCGTGCTCCCGCATGCCGCCAATAGCATTGGTACGTCCGGCGCATCCGAGCCACTAACCACGTGCCGCCCACGGCTCGTGGGACCCGAAGTGCCGGAGGTTGCCCTGGGCTCGGTACGAATCACAGCCGTAACCGATAGCCCGGCGGGTCACGGCGGGTAGAATTCCTCAGGCACGGCTGGTCGCTGGCGGACGGTCCCGCTGTCGCCTGCATCGTGGGTATCAGGGACCGACCTCACGCACGGAGGAACTGATGGCGACTGACACGCAGCGACTGGCCCGCCTTGAGGGTGCATATGAACATTTGGCAACCAAGGCCGACCTCAAAGACCTGGAGCTCCGGCTTACGGCCGAGATCGCCGAACTGACCAGGGCGATGGCAGCCCAAACCCGCTGGCTGGCCGGTCTTGTCTTGGCCGCCGCCGCGGCCGCGGCTGGCGTGGTGATCGCCGTCGACCGCCTGGCGGGCTGACGGCCGTAACCAACGCTGCTGGCCGCTGACAGCCTGCTCCGGCTCGAGAGCGACCTTTGCAAACTTCGTTGGTCCTCCGATTTGCCACCGCTATTCCTCCCTCTCCCGGTCTTCTCTCACTCCTCGCTCCCTTGCCCTCACTTCTCGCCTTCCGACGCGGGTCTTTGCTGCCCAAATCTCAAGGCGACTCACTACCCTGCCGTCACGAGGTAGGCCGCACGGCCAGTCTGGACGTAGGCTGAGATGCTAGACCTGCGGGGGTGCCAGTGATGACAACGAGCACGGCGAACGAGTTCCGACAGGCGGCTGACCGCGCCCTTGACTTCGTTGCCGCCCACGTCGACGACGACGGCCGCAGTCGCATCGATCCCAACGACCCCGGGTTGCATTTCAAGCTGCCCTACGTGTTCGCCTGTGGCGACCGCCGCCAGCTGGCGCTGCGCGCGCTCAACCACATTGAACACAACCTCCTGGCCGCCGACGGTTCTTTTCGTGACGATCAGTTCAATGGTCCCGCCAGCGCGTTTCTGTACCAGTCCGGCTGGCTGGCCTGGAGCAGCGCGGCGCTCGGGCGATTCGATCTCGCGCGACGCGTCGCCCGGCGGGCCATACAGGAGCAAGATCCGAAGCTGGGCGGCTTCTGGAACGAGACGGGATTGGGCCGCGAGCAAGGGCTGCTCAACAGTTCGTCGGCCGCCGCCGGCTGCGCCGCCGCCGGCGAGCTGGAAGCTGCCGAACTGGCCGCCGGCTACATGGCCCGCGTTTTCGAGCTGCAGCCCGCCCGGGAACGGCGTTTCCTCTTTGGGCTGAACGCCGACGGCGATCTGTTTACCGAATCGGACGCCGTAGCCGGGCAAGATCACTTTGACCTGCGCGGGCCCTGCCGGCCCGCAATGTTCGCCACCTCGATTGCGGGGCTGACCTGGCTGGGACGGCAGACAGGCAACCGAAGCCACTTTGACCTCGCCCGAGCCTTCGTCGGCGTGATCCTCTCGCACCACGGGCGGCCGTGGAACTCGCCCTTCGCTTCCAAGACCGGCTGGGCCGCACTCCAACTCAACGTCAACCAGCCCGACCCGGCGCTCCGTGACTATGCAGCGGCCGTTGGTCAACGCTTTCTCGAACTGCAGCAGCCCGACGGCAGTGTGGACCTGACCGTCTGGCCCGGCTTTGAAGACGGCGCTCCACTCCCCCTCCGACTCTCAAACCTCTGCGACTGGTCGCTAACCGCCCTCGCCCTCGCCAACGGCGGAACTTAGCGTCACCCATAGCTTCCTCTGCAACGCTCGCTTGGCCCCGAGCGTGCGGACCTTCTTGCTCTCTCCAATGGGGGAGAGGATCAGGGTGAGGGGCCTATGAGCAACCGGTCCCGAATTACGCAAAGGTCTCTATTGAGAACTAGCACTTCGAACCGACGGCATCAGCTGTCGTCTGTGCGTGGATGTCTACCAATATAACCGACTACGACAACTTCTATATCCTTATCCCAGTCAAAACCAATTCTAATCATACTTCTTGGATCACCACTGCCTCTTCCAATATGCTCGTCCAAAGTATAAGTCGTTGAACCAACCTTCGTTGTATAGTGATCAGGATACTTACCTTTGGCTGTATCACTCTGCTTAGGCTTATACCACAACCCGCAGGCCTCACGGCATGATTCGTCAAATCCGTCGATCCCATCGAATCCATTGCAACGCGAGTCGTAGTACTCGGTTGCCAGCCACTCGAACGCCTTCCACACAGACGTTGTGTCCTCGAAGCCCGGATTCTTCTCGGATTTCGAATTGAGCGCAATCAATAGCCGATCTTCAAACGCTCGACCAGCGAGTTCCACCGCCGTCTTGATATCTGGAATATCCTCGCCATTTGCGCCTGGGGATTGAGTTGGACTGGCTTCTGATCGGCGTATGGCGACATACGCTGATTGTAGAGCTCTGTAATTTTCCTTGCTCTCATACAGCTTTCGGCGCAAATCATCCTCGTTTTTCTTCAGGCTTTGCGTATCTAGTCGCAACTCTTTGACTTGCTGCTCATAACTCTGTCTTTCGGCTTCGACCGTCTCGTGCTTGTTCTGCAGCGCGGCATGGTCGGCTTGCAGAGCCACATAGGTGGAATCCAACTGCCCGGCCGCATCACTCGGATCTACCGAATCAGAACCGTCTGCACGTGCCTCTGATGCGAGGCCGGGACTTTCCGTTACCGCTACGCTATCGCCCACCCGGCTGTCGTCATCGGAGTGCACAATGGTCCGCCCTCCCGGTGGCGACGTGTCGTCGTCGGGATTCCAGTCGCCGGAGAGGTGACGATTGACCTGGTCGATTAGAGACAGGATCTGCGGCTCGAGTTCTAACCGTTTCGCGAGTCGGGCGTCTTCTTCGCTCCGGGTAGAGGCCTGGAGTCGAATCCTGCAATACGCAAGTAGCGAATCGCCCAGCTGGTCAACGATATCCAGCGTCGTTGATACGTCGGCCAGCTTGGACGTGTCAATCTCCGACCACGCGTTGATATCCGCCTCCAGGTACTTCAAGTCGTCCAGGAAAGTCTCTTCGATATACGCAAGATTCTTCGCCAACGCGGCCGTCAACGCCTCTTCGACTTCCCGCTCTTTCTCCCGGCTGATTTCCCTGACTGCGGAAATGAAATCCTCGGTCTCTTGCCAATCAATAGCATATGGAGATAACTGCTTGAGGTACTCAATCCAATGCGTGAATATGCTGTCTGCCGGTAGGACAGTCTCTTCGTCCAGGTCGTCAGGCGGTAGCAGCGGCATGTTTCCGGATACGCAGCACAGCATCAAAGCTGCGTCGTCCTCGCTGTGCTGACCGTTACCCTTGACAAAGACATCTGTTTCATGGTCCCACTCATCGAAGTCCCACGCTCCCGGAAACTCACGTCCTGCAACATATTCCTGAATCGGCAAGTCAGATTTCTTGCGATATTCGAACACATTCGCATGCAGCACATCCTGTGATTCAATCCAAACTCTCAAGATGGCGCCCGTAAGATCGTTTGATGTCGGCATGCGCTCTACAACCTGATTCAGCAAGAGACCTGAAGGCGCGTTATACGCACTTGTGCTTCGAAAACCCTGGACGCTGAAGTTACTGTTGTTTATGGCCGATCTGAGAGTCTGTTGCGCTTCGGGAGACGCTTTCTTTCGCCAATTAAGGGCACGCTCAACTACGCCGGGTCGATACTCGGTCCCCAGGTGGAGGTCAATGGCGTAGTTGATGCACTTCGTTTCCTTTACGTCGTCCAGCTCCGACCTGTTTTTGCTCATCATCTGTCTCCCGCACGATCAAACCCTGACCCGGCGTCCGCCTCGCCCCCACCCGCCACGCTTGACCGGTCACGACCATTGTGTCCGAAAGCAGTGTCGTCCGTCACTTGCCGGGCCACCGAACGACGCCCAGGCAGGTACGGCGGATTACAGCGGAGTCATTGCTCTTGAGGTCGTGCACGTCGGCTGGCTCTCGCTGGACGGCCGGGACGTGTTGAGCGCGACGGTTCGGCTGCGCGATCAGCGGCTTGATCTGCGCTGGCCGTGCGCAGTTCGGCGGTCCTCGCGAATGCAAACGTTGGCGGAAGCGTGCCCGGCTCTCACAATTGAGCACTTGACGCACCCCGCGAACGTTACCTGATGCCTAACCGCCTCGCCGCCGAGTCCAGCCCCTACCTGCTCCAGCATCAGCACAACCCTGTGGACTGGTACCCGTGGGGGGATGAGGCCTTCGCCGCGGCCCGTGCCGCCGGCAAGCCCATCTTCCTCAGCGTCGGCTACGCCGCCTGTCACTGGTGCCACGTCATGGAACGCGAGTCGTTCGAGGACCAGGCAACCGCCGCCGTCCTCAACGAGCACTTCATCTCAGTCAAGGTCGACCGCGAAGAGCGGCCCGACGTCGACCAGATCTACATGTCGGCTGTCCAGCTGCTCACCCGCCACGGCGGCTGGCCCATGTCGGTGTTCATGACGCCTGAGGGCAAGCCGTTCCATGGCGGAACCTACTTCCCGCCGGAACCTCGGCACGGCATGCCCTCGTTTCAGCAGGTGCTCACTGCCGTGCACGACGCCTGGACCAACCGCCGTGGCGAGTTGGAGTCGGGCGCCGGCCGGCTCACGGAAGCCATTCAAGCGGCTGACAGCCTCGACTTGCCAAGCGCGCCCGTGACCGACGACGACCTGCGCCGCGCCTCGCAGGCTCTGGCCGGCAGCGAGGACCGCACCAACGGAGGCTGGGGCCAGGCGCCCAAGTTCCCGCAGGCCATGGCCGTCGAATTCCTGCTGCGTCGCCACCTTGCCACCGGCGAGGGCCTGCTGCTGGACATTGCCGACCGCGCCCTACATCGCATGGCCCGCGGCGGCATCTACGACCACGTCGGCGGCGGCTTCCACCGCTACAGCGTCGACGCCGCCTGGCACGTGCCCCACTTCGAGAAGATGCTCTACGACAACAGCCAGCTTGCGCGCGTCTACCTGCACGCCTGGCAGATCGGCGGCGATGCCGCCCACCGCCGCGTCGTCGAGGAAACGCTGGACTGGGTGGTGCGCGAGATGACGCATCCCCAGGGCGGCTTCTTCAGCACCCTGGACGCCGACTCCGAAGGCGAAGAAGGCAAGTTCTACGTCTGGTCGCTGGATGAGATCCGGGAGGTGCTGGGCGCCGACGCCGACCTCGTGGCGAACACATACGACGTCTCCGCCGGCGGCAACTGGGAAGGCGTCAATGTCTTGCGTCGGCTCAAGGACCTGGATGTCCTGGCCTACCAGCACGACGTGAGCACTTCGGAGATTCAGGCGGCGGCTGACCGCGCCTTGCCGCGCCTGTTCGAACGCCGTGCGGATCGGGTCCGCCCGGGTCTCGACGACAAGATCATCACCGCCTGGAACGGCCTCATGATCGCCGCCTTCGCCGAGGCGGGGCGCGCATTGGAGCGCGACGATTACACAGCCGTTGCTATGTCCGCCGCCGACTTCTGCTGCACTGAACTCTGGCGCGACAAGAACCGGCTCGCGCGCACCTGGAAGGACGGTCGCGCTCGCTTCAACGCCTATCTGGAGGACTACGCCTGCCTGGCCGAAGGGCTGCTGGAGCTTTACCAGACCACCTTCGACGACCGTTGGTTCATTGCGGCGCGCGAACTCTCCGACGCCATGCTCCAGCACTTCCAGGATCCCGAGGGCGGATTCTTCGACACCAGCAACGACCACGAAACCCTGGTCACCCGGCCCAAGAACGTGCAGGACAACGCCACGCCCTCCGGTGGCTCCATGGCAATCACCGTGCTCGGTCGCATGCATGCCTTGACCGGCGAGGCCCGCTACCTGGAAGCCGCCGAGCGGGCGCTGTCTGCCGTAGGCCCGGGCGCGGCCAGCTACCCCACGGCCTTCGCCCAGTGGTTCAGCGCCGCCGACTTTCTCGTAGGCGAGCCCGCCGGAATCGCCGTAGTCGGCGATGGGTCGGAACGCGACGACCTGCTCGGCGTCGTTCGCGAGACCTACCGGCCCCGCACGGTGGTAGCCACTGCCCTCGACGGCGATGGCGCCGGAATCCCGCTGCTCCAAGGCCGCCAGTCACTCGATGGCCGCGCCGCCGCTTTCGTCTGCCACGGATTCGTCTGCAAGCTGCCGACCTCCGACCCGGCGGTGGTTCGGCAGCTCCTGGCCGGGGACTAACGCGAGCCCCGCCGTTGTGCAATTCTTATACCGAGGGCCTTGCACGGTGACTGGCTGACAGCTCAATGGACGTCCTACGCATAACGCCCCGCGGCTTCTGCCACGGCGTGGTCGATGCGATTCGCCTCGCCAACGAGGCCGGGTCCCAGCACCAGGGCCCCGTCTACATGCTCGGATACCTGGTCCACAACGCGCACGTAGTGAACGAACTTGCTGAGAACGGCGTGCAACTGGTCGACTTTGATGACCGCATGGCCGGCTTGGATCAGATCCAGCACGGCACCGTGATCCTCACTGCCCACGGCGTCTCGCCCGCCGTCAAGCAGCGCGCCATTGACAAGGGCCTCACCGTTATCGATGCAACGTGTTCCGACGTCTACATCACCCACGATCTGATCATTGACTTGACCTCCCGCGGCTACGAGATCATCTACGTCGGCAAGCGCGGCCATCCCGAACCCGACGGCGCCATCGGCGAAGCCCCCGGCCACGTCCATCTGGTATCCACGCCCGAGGACGTCGAGGCGCTGGACCTCGACAATGACCTCCTCGCCGTCACCACCCAGACCACCCTCAGCATTTGGGACACGCAGGACGTCATCGACGCGGTCGTTGCCAAATACCCCCATGTCGAAGTCCACAACGACATTTGTCTGGCGACCCAGGACCGCCAGGAAGCTGCCGTGCAGGCTGCCGAGGTCTGCGATCTGGTCATCGTCGTCGGCAGCGATCGCAGTTCCAACTCCCACCGGCTCGTCGAGGTCGTGCGCAACGTCAAGCAGACCCCTGCCCATCTGGTCGATAGCGCCGAGGAAGTGGACCTCTCCTGGTTCAAGCCCGGCATGCGCGTCGGCGTCACCGCCGGCGCCTCCACCCCGGCCCGCGTCACCCGCCAGGTCATCGAGCTCATCGAGGCCTACGAGCCAGAGCCGGAGCCCGTCGCCGTAGCCTGACTTCCTCTTCGGCTACAGCCGGGTCGGCGCCCCCTTGCTCGCCGCGACGGCGTTCAGATCGGCGATGATCGGCTCCAGCAGGGCCACCCCCTCCGCCTTCGCCTCGTCGTAAGTCCGCCACTCCAACTCGCCCGCCACCACCAGCTCCGCAACGCCGTCGGCCCGCGCCGATCCTTTGAACTGCTCGATCTGCGAGTCCATCCGCGCCTTGAACCTTTCCACTGGCATGAATGCGGCAATGTCCGTGGCCTGGAACGTGTGTGAAATCGCCCCGTCGTCACCGTCCACCCGGCCCACTGAACGACTGAAGCCCGATCCCGAAAGCACCCCAGTCATCGCATCCACGACTTGAGCCAGCCCGATGCCTTTCGGTCCTCCGATGGGTGCGCCAGCCCCGTCGTCGGCAAACGCCTTGGGATCGGTCGTAGGTAACCCGCGATTGTCCAGCGCCCATCCTTCCGGAATCTGCTGCCCCAGACGCTCGAAGATCGCAATCCGGCTGTTCGCCGACATCGACATCGCCATGTCCAGCACCAGCGGCCGCTCGCGTCCGGCGGGAATGGCATAAGCGATCGGGTTGTTCCCAACCACCCGCTCGCGGCCACCAAATGCGAACATCGTCGGTCCCGCGTTGGTGGTCGCATACCCCACCATGTCGTGAGGAACCGCCATCAGCGCAAAATGCGCCGCCGCGCCAAAATGCCGGCTCCGGCGCGTGATCCCCGTCGCCGCGCCCGCCTCCCGCGCCTTCTCGATCACCGCCCGCATCGTCACGGCGCCCGCCACGTGGCCCGGGGCGAAGTCCCCATCCACCAGCACCGTCGCCGCCGTTTCCCGCACCACGCGGACGTCCGGCGTTGGGTTCATGTACCCCTCGTCCAGCCAGCCCGAGTAGCGCGACACCAGCCAGTGCCCGTGCGAGGTCACGCCCCGCATGTCCGCCTCCACCAGGTTCGCGGTCATGATCTCGGCGTGCTCCGGCGACATCCCGTGCCGCTCCAGCAGGTCGCGCGTGAACTCCGTCAGTACCTCCACCGGCACACGCCGCTTGTTGGCGTCATACACGCGACCCGTCCTCCGGCTCTCATCGCCAACCACGTCGGAACCCGGCCATGCTAAGCGACCCCGCCTATGGCGTCCTTGCTACCATCCCTCCCGGCACGACCCTGGCTGAGACCCTGACTGCCCATGACCGCCGAACGCGACCTCGAGCCGATCGTCCGCGGCCTCTACGACCACCCCGAGCATCGCCACGCCGTGGATGTGACGTCCGAGGACGACGTCGGCGCGTTGCGCGCTGACCTTGAGGCCACCATCGCTCGCCTTTACGGCGACGACGCCATGTGGGGCCGCGGTGTTCGGGTGCGCATTGAGCGCGACGACACCGGCACCCCCTGCCGCGTCTGGCTCTGGCGCGGTCTCGTCGGCGGCCAGCGCACCCACCGGGACGGCTTCAGCAGCCCCCAGCGCACCTTCCGCGCCTAGCCGGGACGCAAGGCTCTCGCGGCGCCACCTTCGGCCTGCTGCGCGAAGGCAATCTGGGCGCTGGCCTCAAATTGGGCTCGCGGACCGTCAGCAGTCGCATGGCCGCCCGGTCCATAAGTGATTGAGTGCGAGCCACCCGCCTCTCGAACTCCCGCATCGAACTTCGCAAGCTCGCTGGGCGGCGTCACTTCGTCGTCGCGCCCCTGCCACGTGCGCATGGGCAACCGGACGAGATCGGCCGCCAGATCCACCGGGTTCGCTACCGGACACACATCTCGAATCAGTTCCGCCTTGTTCTCAATCCCATAGGCCGCGTTTAGCGACGTCGCTCGGCCTTCCAGGTCATAGAACGGCCCCAGGTTCATCACCGGGTTCATTCCGAACCACGCCGCCGGCACACCCCGATTGCGATGCGCCCACACCAGCGCGGTCAGGCCCCCGCGCGACGACCCGCAGACGATCGGGCGCCGGACGGCCCATCGTTGCCGCGCCGCCTCCAAGAGCTCGCTGAAAGTCGCGACTCCCGCGTCTGCGCCCCAGGTGTAACGATCGTCCTTGAAGTCGTACGACGCGATCGCATAGCCGGCCGCCTGCCACGCCTCGGTCCAGTCGCTGAATCTCCCAAGAACGGTGGACGACCGTAGACCGGCCAGCAGCAAGCCGACGGGCTGGCCTGGCGTGGATCCGCGCGCTGGAAAGAAAAACGCTTCGCAATCGTTGATGACCGCTCGCTCAACATCCATTGCTTCACATCTCCACACGCGACTCGGCTGCCGATTCCGGTCTGCAGCCAACCGTCCGATCACCTCACGAGCGCCCGAATCGTGACGAATCGTAAACACCGTGCGCGGCGTCCAGATTGCCCCGTCGACTCGTGCCCATGCCGTTCGCGCTTGATCCGGATTCCTTCAGAAGTCCGCCGTTTCAGGGATCACCGGGTCCGTCGACAGCTCAACGGAGTCCGAGTAGCGGACGACATGCGTGCCGCCGCCCACCCAGGCCCAGTTCTTGCCGTAGGCATTGAACGTGCTGCGCGGCGGCTGCAAGGTCAACCGGAAGACCCCAGGCTCCAGCTTGCGCTCGCGGCCGGCGTGGTCGGCCAGGTGGATGACCGGGTCAGCCGCGGAGTCGGTTGAGTTGAACGTGAGCGTCATGTCGAGCGGCTGGCGCTCGCGGTTGTAAATCACACTTGTCACAAACCCCGGGCCTGGCAGGTCAATGCGTACCGGTCCGAAGTAAGCGTTCGCCACCCGCTCGCCACTGATGTTTGGCCACTTGCCCCGATCGGGATGCTGCCGCGTCACGTGTGACATGTACCGCACCGCCGTTCGCGCCCCCTTGCCCGCCAGGCTGGACAGCGGGTAGTCCACCAGCTTGTGGAACGCAACCTCGTCGGCGCCCGCGACGAAGGCGTTGGCCACGGCCTGAATGATGAAGTGCGCCACGTCCTCGTCATCGAAATATGCGCCCAGCCCCGGGTCGTCCTGCAGCCCCAATTCCATCAGGATGATCTTGCGCTGCTCGGCCAGCGGGTCCTGTTCGCCCACCGCTGCCGACAGGTTGTCCAGCGCCGTGCGGTACCTGCCAACGATCTCGGCAACACGCTCCGGCTCCTTGTGCAGCGTCAGCGAGACGTCGTGAAAGAAGAAACTGCTGCGCACCAGGGCTTGGCGATTGCGCTGGCCGGCCAGGAATGCGATCCAGCCGTCCCAGAACGCCATGCGCCGGTCGGAGTTGTCACACGTCGTATCCACCAGGCTCAGCGAAGGAAATATCAGCCGCGCCGTCGGGTCGGCGGCAGTCATTGAGTCGTACGCCACCTGCACCAGGCGATAGAGCCGCTGGCGTCGCCCTGCCTCGTCCAGCTCGCCCGCGCCGGCTGAGCCGGACCCTCCGGTGCGGTTCACCCAGCGCGCGTGCGGCACCCCGCCCCACGCGTAGCCCGGCATTCGTGGGAGGCAGATGTCCGGTTCGTTCCACGGAATCCACCGGCTGATAGGGTTCAGTCCTGAAGCCGTCGAGCCACCCGCTAGCGGCTTGCGGCTCTCCACAATGCCATGAACGAATCTGCCGTAGTGATTCAGCGAATGTCCGGCCGGCAGGTGCAACCCCTGCGGGGGATTGTATTTGGCCGGTGCATACAGCCCCCCGCCGGCATAGGCCGGCGTGAACTGCAGCAGGCCCACGATCTCCTTGGCTACTCGGAAGTTCCGGTCGGTGGCAATCGTCGGCAAGGCAGCAGGGCTGTAGCCCTTCAGGGTGTTCCACAAAAACTGCTCGCGGCTCCACGACAGGCCCAGGCCGTTCATGTGGGCGACGCCCCCGGCCCGTCCGGGCTCGCTTCCCAGCGTGCAGCCAAACCCGCGGTCAAGGCCTTCCGTAAGCCCAGCAAGGTCCCCGGACGCGCTGCCCAGCGCGCCGACCGGAGTGCCCACCGGCGCGCTCACGGCGACGCCCTCCGGCTGGGCGCCCACGGAGAATCGCTCCGGCGCCGTGGCCGTCGCCGGCAAGCGGCTGGGCTGGCCCTCAAAGTACGCCCGGTAGCGCTGGCCTAAAACGCCAAGTCGGACGATTCCCCCAACCTGCTCCAGTCCAACATTCGCGAATAGGTTGCGGACGTGGCCGGAGGCGCTGCGTGGATCGCTCCGAGCCGCGCCAGTCTGCAACGCGGGTCGGCTGGCAACAAATGCCTGGATGGGTCCGTACACGCGAGGCCCGCTGCCGTATCGGGGCCATCCGTCAAACTCAAGCTTGGTGGCGTTGGAGAAACGGCTGGACACCGGCGGCCCGTCCACAATCAGGTCCACGATCGGCGCCAGCCCCGATCCGCCGCCCTGCTTCGACTGCGCAAACAGCGCGCATGCAAAGAGCTGATACCAGTTGCCCGCGTACTCCCACACGCGGCTGATAGGCGGGCCGTACCACGAATGCCCCCCGGCCGCGTCATAAAACGACCAGAAACTCGGCCCACCCGGGAGATCCCGGACATGGAATCCCGTTATCCCGTCGCTGCTCGGAAAAAACGCCCCGTCGTCCGTCTCGATCGCGTTCGGCGGCAACGTCTGCTGGGCCCCCAGCACGATTCGTCCCATCACGGCCGGCGCCAGCCCGCCAGCGGCCAGCGCGGTGGCGCGTAGGAAGCGTCGTCGGTTAATCGCGGGCATCGGGACCCACTCCAGAATTCGCGGCGCTGCGAAGGTTCTCCAATTCTCACTATAGGCTCGCCGACTGGCGTCGTGCGGCAACACTCCGGCGTTCCCCGGTGCAACGGCCTCGCCCGACCCAGGCGGCTGCTCGCTGGATCGAGTTCATCGGGAACAATCCACGCTTCGCCTCGGCGATCACATCCGACCGCCCGATCCGAAACCGCCGGCTGAGTGCCGCCTCGCATTCCGGCGGCCTGTACCACCGAATCGTGAGACTCTGCCAACGCCCAGGACGCATCGCTTGGCTTGCGCCCATGATCCATCGACGCTGTGCCGACGTTACTCAGGAAACAAGTAGCGGATTACCGAGCAGTGCAGGATGCGTCATGCCGGGCGGCGACGAGTCCGGAAGACTTCCGGAAGCTGGAGTCAGGCAGCCATCATTCGGGATGCCGTGTCTCGGGTGCCGAGGGCGGGATTCGAACCCGCACGAGCAGAAGCTCACAGCCTCCTGAGGACTGCGTGTCTACCAATTTCACCACCTCGGCCAGGCTGGTAGCGGAGGCAGGATTCGAACCTGCGGCCAAGGGCTTATGAGTCCCCTGCTCTACCTCTGAGCTACTCCGCCATTCCCGCCGTCCATCCGGTGGGCCCACCTGGATTCGAACCAGGGACCTACCGGTTATGAGCCGGCTGCTCTGACCGCTGAGCTATGGGCCCACGACGCTGTCCGGCGAGTGCGCCGGGCGGTCCCGACCGGATTCGAACCGGCGATCTCCTCCTTGACAGGGAGGTATGCTAGGCCGCTGCACCACGGGACCGCGTTGAGGCGGGCGCGCCGGACGCCTGATACTAACCCACGCGCCGTCGCGCGGCGTCCGGTGGGCCGGGTAGGATTCGAACCTACGTAGCCTTGAAGGCGCCAGATTTACAGTCTGGTGGTATTAACCACTCACCCACCGACCCAAGTGATGGCGCGCCCCGACTCTGCACTTGTAAACGATCAGGCGGACCCCGGGCGCGTCGCGCCGGAGCCCGCAGGCTGCCGCAATCGTACCAGTCAGACTTTCGACCCGAGCGCCGCTCGAGGCTCGCGCGTCCCCGCGCGTTCACCCACGCCTCTCCCCACCAATTGACACGCTAGCCCCGCTCCCCGATCTCCTGCGCGACTATCTGGTCGCCCCCCACCCGGTCGCCGTCGCGGCGGCCGTGGCCTTCGGCCTGTTCTGGGGCCGCGCCGGGGCTCCCCTGTTGCTCGGGCGTCCCGGCGTCTGGTTCGGTCTGCTGCTCGGCGTCGTCGCCTACCCCTTCGCTCAGATCTGGCTGCACGATGAGCTCTCCCGCGCCGTGCTTGAAATCGTCGCCGAAAACGTCGGCGCGTCCGCCATGCGCGACCAGATCGCACTGGTTGGCCTGGTGTCCGCCATCGTGGCCGGCTACGCGGACGAGTTCGCCAAGCTGGTCATGCTGCTGATCGTGGGCTTCGTCATGGCCCGGCCGTCCAACCCGCGCGCCGTCACCGCCGCTGCAATAGCCCCCACCGCCGGCTACGCCCTGTTCGCCGCTCAACTCACGCTCACCAACGCGTTGCAGGCTGATCTTCCCGCGGCCGACTTGGCCTTCGCGTTTAGTCGTGAGTGGGCCTGGATCTCGCTGCAGTTCGGTACGGCCTACATGCTCGCCCGCGGCTGGCTGGCAGGCCGCCTCGCCGGCTACGTGCTGCTGGCCGGCGTCCTGCACACGGCCGCCGCCTACACCGCCACCCTCGACGACATCGGCTGGCATCCCGCCGTCGTCACCCTGGTGCTCGCCCTCGTCGGCCTGCTCGCCTTCAGCTGGGGCGCGTCGCTCATTCCCGCCGGCCGCCGCTGATCCGCCGGTCCCGCACACCCAGGGCCGCGCTCCCCAGCAGCATCGCCGCCAGCGTCCCAAGCGAAACAACGCCCAACCAGTCCCCGGTCCTGGTGTAGAGCGTCCCCGGCGTGCCAAGCGGCACGTCGGCTACCAGCAGTTCCTCCTTCTCCTGGTCCAGCGACGTGCCCGCCACGACGGCGCCACCCGGGGCAATCACCACCGACCCGTAGCGCCAGTCCGCCTTGGCTACGGCCAGCCTGTGCTCGGCGGCGCGCAACCGCAGGTGCCCGATGTGCGGCGCCGTGTACGCATCCCAGTCGTGTGTCGGAACCGCGACAAGCGCCGCGCCCATCCGCGCCAGCCGCGCAAGCGTATCCGTGTATGTCCCGTCCGGCCCCGCCGCCAGCCCCAGCCGCGCCCCGGCCACCTCGTGTGTCTCATAGAGGCCCGCCGACACGCTTCGCTCCCCGATCGCGTACACCGGGTGGTCCTTCGTCGTAGGGCGTGACATCCGGCCGTCCGGCGTAACCAGCACCAGCTCGTTGCGCGTGTGGTTCGGATCGATCCGGATGAAATACGACCACACGATCGGCACGCCCGCCCGCCGGGCCAACGATCGCACCTTGTCCAACTGCGCCGTCGCGTTCGGATCGTCCGGCGCAACCCAGCCCGAAGCCTCCGGCCACACCACCAGGTCGGCGCCCTGCGCCACCGCATCAATCGTCCCCGGCGTATGCAGATCCGTGATCGTGTCCGTCAGCTCGCGATATCGCACTGTCGTGATCAGCGGCCGCGTCCGCGGATGCGAAGGCACGTGGTCGCCGGTCTGAACGATGCCCACGCGGATCGACTGGCTGTCCGCCGCGCCGCCGCCGACCGCCAGCCCCAGCCCCGCCAGCCACCCC
>WTFW01000188.1 GCA_011523785.1 Chloroflexota bacterium
CCCCACCGCATGACTCTCCGTCGCACCCCCGCCGGCGCCACCCTCCTCGACGACACCTATAACGCCAACGCCGCCTCCATGCTCGCCGCTCTCGAAACCCTCGATCTCCTGCCGGTCGAAGGCCGCCGCATCGCCGTCCTCGGCGACATGCTCGAACTCGGCGACGAATCCGCCCGAGACCACCACCGCGTCGGCCAGGCCGCCGCCAGCGCCGACCTCCTCATCGCCATAGGCCAGGACGCCGCCGGGCTCGCACAGGGCGCGCGCGAAGCCGGCATGCCCGACGAACGCGTCGAACTGCTCTCAGCCACCCTCGACGACGCCGACTCCCTCACCGCCGCCCGCGAAGCCCTCGAGACCTACCTCCGCGACACCATCCAACCCACCGACGCCGTCCTCCTCAAAGCCAGCAACGGCCTCGGCCTCGGCCCCATCGCCGACCTTCTAACCGACGACTAGCCTTCGCGGCTCACGAGTGGGCGGCCTAAAGCTCCAGCGGCGCGCGCCCCGTCGCCGCTGGCGGCGGTGCCTTCGCCTTGCCAGCCTTCGCCGCCCGGCGCTGCTCCAGGCGCTCTTTCCTGGCTTCCTCGTCGCGGTAATTCCGGATCCAGGTCGACGAAAACTCATCCATCCCATGCACCAGGTTCGCCGCCAGCACCGCGTGCCGCGTCTCCTTGTGCGTCATGTCCAGGATTGCCGCCGTCAGGCCAGCTTCGATGGCCATGAGCAACGCCGCCGCGTTCAGCGGCCGCCGGTTCGGCAGCCCGAACGACACGTTGCTCAGCCCGATGCTCATGTTCATCCCATCCTCTTCGGCCAGGATGTGAATCGCCTGGATCAGTCCGGGGCCATACGTGTCGCTCGCCCCGATCGGCAGGCACACCGGATCAATGATGATGTCCTCCGGCTTGACTCCGTGTTCGCCCGCCGCCGCGATCAGGTCCCGCGCGTTCTCCACACGCTCCCGGGCGGTCTCCGGCATCGCCGCCCCGCCCTTGGTACACATTCCGATCATCGCCGCGCCGTGCTCCGCAATCGCCGGCAGCAACTCGTCCATGTACTCCGCCTCGAACGGCACCGAATTGACGATCGGCCGCCCCTCCGCCACTTCCAGTCCGGCCAGCAGCACGTCCACGGTATAGCTGTCCACGCTCACCGGAACGTCAACCGCCTCCTGCACCGCCCGCACCGCGTCGCGCATTTTTCGCTCTTCGATGTCGTGATGCGGATCCCCCGTATTCACGTCGATCACCCGCGCTCCGGCCCTCACCTGCCGCCTGGCGTCGCGCTGCACGTAGGCCCAGTTCCCGGTGTCGTACGCCCGCTGCAGCCGCGGCTTGTTCGTCGGGTTCAGGCGCTCGCCGATTGGCGTAAACGGACCTTCACGGCTGACAACCACCTCCAGCCCGTCACGTCCTCGCAAAACAGTATTCACAGGAAGTCAAACCTCACAGATGGCACGCGAAACCCAAGGCCAGGCTCGGGCGGCCAAAAAGCATACGCCCGCCACCCTCCCCCTTCAACGCTCAGCCTTGCCTTGTGCCTTGTGGCCCAGGCTGCGTGCAGCCTGGGACCCGCGCAACCTCGCGCCCAAACGCCGTGCCCTCCACCTACCGATACAAGGCATCCGCCACCGCCACCGCACTTCGCGTCGCCGCCACGTCGTGTACCCGCACCATGTCCGCCCCCTTCGCCACGGCCGACACCGCCGCCGCCAACGACCCTTCCAGCCTGTCCCCCGGCGGCCGACCCGTCAGTTCCCCAATGAACGACTTCCGCGACACCCCCACCAGCAGCGGCAGCCCCATCTCACGCAGCGCCTCCAGATTCCGCAACAACTCCACGTTCTGCGCCGGCGTCTTCCCAAACCCGATCCCCGGATCAAAGATCAACGCCTGCCGCGCAATCCCCGCCGCCAGCGCCACGTCTAACAGTTTCAGGCCCTCCCGCATCACGTCCCCGGCAACGTCGTCGTACCGAACCCCGCGGTACTGCCCGCCCAACTCCGTCGTCACCGCCCGCGCCCGCCGGCTATGCATCAGCACCACCGGCACCCCCGTCCCCGCTGCAAGCTCGGCCATCTCCGGATCGTCCCGCAGCCCGCTCACGTCGTTAATCGCATCAGCCCCGGCCACGATCGCCCGCTCAGCCACCACCGCCTTGCGCGTATCGATCGAAATCGGCAGCTCCAGGTCATGCGATCGCACCGCCTCGATCGCCGGCAGCACCCGCGACAGCTCCGTCTCGGCGTCAACCGGCGCGGCCCCGGGGCGCGTCGACTCTCCCCCGATGTCAATCACGTCCGGCCCCTCGTCCACCAGCACCCGAACCCGCCGCTCCAGCGCCTCCTTATCGGCCGCCACCCCGTCCCCGCTGAACGAATCCGGCGTCGCGTTCAGCACCCCCATGACGTACGTTCGAGTGCCCCAGGCAAACTCGCGTGTCCCAATCCGCAGGCTCGCGGCCTTTTCTACCTGCACAAGCACCCGCTGACAGGCGATACTGGGAACGACGCGACGGAGTATTGCACCAGACCCGGGATCGTCCCTTGAACGCCAACAGTGGAACCCCATCCTTAACGCGCCGCTCGCTCCTCCGCCTGGCCGGCGTTGCGGTGCCGCTCGCCCTCACCCTGGCCGCCTGCGGCGAAGCCGTATCCGAGCCGGAATCCACGCCGGCGCCGGAAGTCACCGAAGAGGCCCTCGGCGAAAACCTCGCCGCGCAACTGCCGGCCATGCCCGAAATGCGCGCCGGCCGCACCGACCATTTGGAGCGCCGCACCGAAACCGGTCGTTTCGACCGCGCCGTCTACTTCTCCGAGCTCACCCCCGGCCACGTCCTCAACTACTACCTCGACGAAATGCCCGCCCTCGGCTGGAAGGAACTTTCCCGCTCCGAACTCACCGCCCGCGGCGGCGAACTGGAATACGAAAGCCCTAACGGCACCCAGCACCTCCTGATCAAGGTCGAACGCCGCGCCCGCGAGACCTCATCCGCCGTCCTCGAACTCACCACCTCCCGCGGCTAAACCCAACCGCCACCTCGCGCCGCGCTCCTTCGCCCACTTCCTCGCGGGCCCGCGCAGCTGGCTTCCTCGGCTACCGCGGCTCCGCCACATCATCCGCCGACATGTGCTTCACCGTCTGCCCCGTCGCCACAAACGTCCGGCTCACCTCCGGCTTCCCATACGTCCACACAATCCGCATCTGTGTCGTGCCGTCATTCCAGAACCGGTGATGCGCCCCTTCCGGAATCCACACGTGGTCAAACGGCTGCAGCGTCAGCTGCTCGCCGTCAATCTCCGCCGTCGCCACCCCTTCCACGCACGTAATGCACTCCTCCGTGTCGTGAAAATGCAGCGGCAGCCCGGCCCCCGGCGCCATGATCGTCATGCCCGTCGAGACGTTCTGCGCCCCCTTCGCCCCGCTCATCAGCGGAATACTCCGCACCCCGCCGCCCCGATCGAACACCTCCGCCTCCGACTCCCGGATCACCACGCGCCCCATCACGCCCTCCCGCCAACACACGAATTGCCGCCAGCCTAACCAACCACCGACGGCCTCCCTACCGCCACACCGCCGCCACAAACCCTGTCGTGGTCAGCACGCCCCGCGGCTCCGGCAGCCCCTCCGCCAGGACCCTCGCCAGCCGCATCGTCGGCGTCCGTTCAGGTCGCCGCAGCGCCATCTCGAACTCCTCGGAAACCTCCACCGGCGCATCCCGCACCAGCACCAGCCGCACGTGCAATCCCGGCCCCCATATCTGCAACAGAAACCGCACCGACTCCACCCCCGCCGCCAGTTCCTCCTCCGCCGCCAGCACCGTCACCCCATCCCGCGGCGCCGCCGTCTCC
>WTFW01000173.1 GCA_011523785.1 Chloroflexota bacterium
GAGAAGGCGCCGCCGCCGTGGCGGGCCATGCCGCCGTAGGTGTCCACGATGATCTTGCGGCCGGTCAGCCCGGCGTCGCCCATGGGGCCACCGATGACGAAGCGGCCGGTGCCGTTGACGATGAAGCGGGTGTCGTCGTCGATCCACTCCGACGGGACGATTTCGCGGATGACGTGCTCGACCAACTCGCGCTCGATGGTGTCGCTTTCGATGTCGTCGGCGTGCTGCGCGGCCAGGGCGACCGTGTCCACGCGGGCCGGTTGCCCGTAGCGGTACTCGACGGTGACCTGCGACTTGCCGTCGGGCCGCAGCCAGGGGAGCGTGCCGTCCTTGCGGACGGCGGCCAGCTGGCGGGCGGCACGGTGCGCCAGGGCGATGGGCGCAGGCATCAGTTCCGGCGTCTCGTCGCAGGCGTAGCCGTACATCATTCCCTGGTCGCCGGCGCCCAGGCCTTCGACCTCGGCGTAGTCGCCGTGCAGGTCGCGCACTTCGAGCGCCTCGTCGACGCCCATCTTGATGTCGGCCGACTGTTCCTTGACGGAGACGGCGACGCCGCAGGTCTCGGCGTCGAAGCCGTGATCCGAGTGGGTGTAGCCGATTTCGCCGACGGTACGGCGCACCACCTTGGGGATATCCACGCTGTCGCCGCCGGCGGTGATCTCGCCGAACACCAGCACCAGGCCGGTGCTGGCCGCCGTCTCGCAGGCCACGCGGGCCTTGGGGTCGGCCTGGAGATAGGCGTCCAGAATCGCGTCCGAGACCTGGTCGCAGAGCTTGTCGGGGTGGCCCTCGGTTACGGACTCGGAAGTGAACAGCAGGCGGGCGGCCTGCGCGAAGGTGCTACTCAAGTTCCTCTCCCATGCTGTCGATGCGTGTAAATGCCGTGCGACCGGGGCCTGACTAGGTGCCTTCCTGCCAGCCGGACAGGTAGGCGGCCTGCTCGGCGGTCAGGGTATCGATTGCCACGCCCATGGCCTCAAGTTTGACCGAGGCGACCTGGCGGTCGATGTCGGCGGAGACATCGTAAACATCCGGGGCGAGGTCTTGCGCGTTCTTGGCGAGGTGTTCGAGGGCGAGGGCCTGGTTGGCGAAGCTCATGTCCATCACGCTGGCCGGATGCCCCTCGGCCGAGGCCAGGTTGATCAGCCGGCCCTGCGCCAGCAGGAAGATGCGGCGCCCGCCCGGCAGGCGGTACTCCTCCACGAAGGGCCGTGCCTGGCTCACGTCCTCGGCCATGTCCTCCAGCGCCTCGATGTTGATTTCAATGTCGAAGTGGCCGGAATTGGCCAGGATGGCGCCGTCTTTCATGACCTCGAAGTGCGAGCGGTTGATGACGTGCTTGTCGCCGGTGACGGTGATGAATACGTCGCCTTCGGCGGCGGCGTCCTGCATGGGCATGACGCGGTAGCCGTCCATCACGGCCTCCAGCGCACGCACCGGATCCACTTCGGTGACGATCAGGTGCGCGCCCATGCCGGCGGCGCGGCTGGCCAGGCCGCGACCGCACCAGCCGTAGCCGCCCACCACCACCGTGCGTCCGGCCAGCAACAGGTTGGTCGCGCGCACGACGCCGTCCAGGGTGGACTGCCCGGTGCCGTAGCGGTTGTCGAACATGTGCTTGGTCATGGCCTGGTTGACGGCCACGATGGGGTACTTGAGCACGCCCTGCTCGGCCATGGCGCGGAGACGAATGACGCCGGTGGTGGTTTCCTCGGTGCCCCCCATCACGCCGTCGATGACGTCGGTGCGGTCGGTGTGGAGGGTGGAGACCAGGTCGGCGCCGTCGTCGGTGGTGAGATGGGGCCGGCCGTTGAGCACGGATTCGATGTGGTCGTAGTAGATCTCCGAGTCCTCGCCGTTGATGGCGTAGGTCGAAGCGCCGTAGACCTCGACGAGCGCCGCCGCCACGTCGTCCTGGGTGCTGAGGGGGTTGGAGGCGCAGAGGGAAGTCTCGGCGCCGCCGGCCTGCAGGGTACGGACCAGGTTGGCGGTCTCGGCGGTTACGTGCAGGCAGGCGCCGATGCGGAGACCGTCGAGCGGCCGTTCTTGCGCGAAGCGCCGGCGGATGCTCTCCAGTACGGGCATGGACTGGTCGGCCCATTCGACACGGCGGACGCCGTCGTCGGCAAGCGAGGCGTCCGCGATATCGGACTGGTTATCAGCCGTGGCCATACGAGTTCCTCCGGGCGTGGGTCTGGCAGCTAGAAGGCGGCGAAGTCGCCGAATTCAACGTAACGCGAATCGATGTCGTGACGTGTGAGTTCAGCGAGGCGATCCACGCTGAACGCCTCAACTGTAAACGAAGCCACGACGCTTCCATAGACTACGGCCCTTCGCAGGGCGGCTTCGTCGGTTGATCCGGAGGCCGCCAGGCTGCCCAGGAAGGCCCCGGCGAAGGCGTCGCCGGCGCCGGTGGGGTCGACCACCTCGTCCAGCGGGTAGGCCGGCGCGAAAAACCAGCCGTGGTCGCTGACCAGGGCGGCGCCGAACTCGCCGCGTTTGACGACAACGAAGGTTGGTCCGAGTTCCAGAATCGTGCGCACGGCGCGCGGGATGTTGGCGTGGCCGCCGAAGAGCCGCGCCTCCTCGTCGTTGAGCACCACACAGTCGCAGCGGGCGAACACTTCCGAGACTCGCCGGCGGTCGCCCTCAATCCAGAAGTCCATCGAGTCGACGATGACGAAGCGCGGATCCACGACCTGGTCGAGGATCCGAAGCTGAATGCTCGGATCGGTGTTGCCCAGGAAAACGAAGGACTCGGCTACCGCGTGCTGGGGCACTTTCGGATCGAAGTGCTCGAGCACGTTCAGGTCGACGAACGTGGTCTCGCGAACGTTCATGTCGACGGCGTAGCGTCCGCCCCAGCGGAAGGTGAGGCCGTCGGCGGTCTCGAGGCTGCTGAGATCGATGTCGCGTTCGGTCAACAGGTCGAGGTGCGCTGCCGGAAAGTCATGGCCAACCACGCTTGACATGGTGGTTGGAGCGAAGAAGCGCGAGGCAAGCGCGGCATAGGTGGCGGAACCGCCGAGGACGCCCTGGACGCTGGCCTGGGCGGTTTCGATGTCATCAATGCCGACGGTGCCGATGACGACTACGCGGCCGGGTTCGCTCGAATTGCTCATTCGGGGCGAATCAGCCCGAGGCGCGGCGGTTGAGGTACTTGCCCACGAGCAGGTCGTGGCGCTCGGCCAGTTCGGGCGGAATGGCGTCGGGCGCGGTGATGATGGCGGTGGCCAGGGCGTCGGCGCACTCGCAGGCGGAGTCCTCCGTGGGAATCTGCCCAACCGCGCGGCGGACGACGCGCTGGGAGAGCGAGGTGTTGGCCATGAGATTGGCGATGACCATTTCGGCGGAGACGTCCTCTTCGCTCTCGTGCCAGACGTCGTAGTCGGTGACCATGGCCAGGAGCGCGTAGCAGATCTCGGCCTCGCGGGCGAGACGGGCCTCGGGGAGCGCGGTCATACCGATGACGTCGACGCCCCAGGAGCGAAACGTCTCGGACTCGGCGCGGGTGGAGAACTGCGGGCCCTCGATGCAGACGTAGGTTCCGCCGCGATGTACGTGGGCGCCCTCGGTCTCGGCGGCCTCGGCCAGGACGGCGGACAGGCGGGCCGAAAAAGGTTCGCCCATGCCGACGTGGACGACGAGACCGGGCGTGTCGAAGAAGGTCATGGGGCGCTGGCGGGTGCGGTCGATCAGCTGATCGGGCACGACGACGTGGAGGGGCTCGATGTGCTCGCGCATGCTGCCGACGGCGCTGACCGAGATGACCCAGCGCACGCCGAGCGACTTGAGCGCCCAGAAGTTGGCGCGGGCATTGACGGCGGTGGGCATGATGCGGTGGCCGCGGCCATGGCGGGGGAGGAAGGCCACCTCCACGCCGTCCAGGCTGCCGATGCGGATGGTGTCGCTGGGGTCGCCGAAGGGGGTGGCCACAGTCTCGTCGCGGATGTTCTCGAGGCCGGGCATGTCGTAGAAGCCGCTGCCGCCGATGACTCCGATCGCTGGCATTAGAGCTGGCTCCGCATGTCAGGCGGCCGCGTCCGGGGCCGCCGCGAACCGGCGTAACGACTCCAGGTAGGGCGGCCGGTGGACGCCGTGCTCGGTAATGATCGCGGTGATGCGTTCGTGCGGGGTGACGTCAAAAGCCGGATTGGCAACGGGCGCATCGGACGGCGACCAGCGCCAGTCGCCGTAGCCGTGGACTTCCTCGGTGGCCCGTTCCTCGATGGGGATGGCGTCGCCGTTGGGCGTGTTGAAGTCGATCGTTGACAGCGGGGCGGCCACGTAGAACGGCAGGTCGTGGGCGCCGGCGGCGATCGCATGGCTGTAGGTGCCGATCTTGTTGGCGACGTCGCCGTTGGCGGCGATGCGGTCGGCGCCAACGATTACGGCGTCGATGTGCCCGCGCCGCATGCGGTCGGCGGCCATGCTGTCGGTGATGAGCGTGAAGGGCACGCCCCACTGGGCCAGTTCCCAGGTGGTGAGGCGTCCACCCTGGAGCAGGGGGCGGGTTTCACTGACGACGACTTCGATGCCGTGGCGCTGGTTGGCGGCCTGGAGGACGCCCAGGGCAGTGCCGTAGCTGGCGGCCGTGGCGAGCGGGCCGGTGTTGCAGTGGTGGAGCACGCGCTGGCCCGATGCGAAGAGGTCGGCCCCGGCTTCGGCCAGGGCGCGGTGGCGTTGCTCGTTGTCGGCGGCGATTTCGTGGGCCAGGGCCAGCAGTCGCTCTCGTATGGCCGGGAGATTGCCGGTATCCCTTGAGTGCGCGGCGGTTCGCATCCGCTCGGCGGCCCAGGCGAGGTTCACGGCCGTTGGTCGGGTGGCGACGACCTGGCTGATGATTTCGTCCAGGCGTTCCAGGTAGGTCGTCTCGTCCGGCGCATTCACGCGCGCGGCTCCCAGCGCGACCGCGTAGGCGGCCGCCACGCCGAGGGCGGGGGCGCCGCGGATGGCCAGCGTGCGGATGGCTTCGTTGACCTGTGAGACCTCGGTGCAGTGCAGCACCTCGACGGCATCCGGCAGGCGGCGCTGGTCCAGGATCCGGACCGCGCCGTCACGCCACTCGATCACCGGTGGGATGGGCATCCACATGAAGTTGCGGGTGGGCGGGTGAGTATATCGGCGCGGGTTCCCGATCCCGGAACGCAGCCGGCCCCGGACCCCGATTCCAAATCGGGGTCCGGGGCCGGCGCCCGTGAGGGATGCGGGCTAGTGAAGCCCGCGTCGCCGCCGGGCGCTTTCGTAGGTGTCGAGGTCGACGTCGCCGCGGGCAAAGCCGGCTTCGATCTGGTGGAAGGCGTCGGCGGGTGCGCCGCGGCTGGGAAAGAGGTCGGGCGCTGGATCCTGGCTGCGGCGCTCGGCGAGACGTTCGCGCGCCTCGGCCTCGTCTTCCGGGTCCACGGCCGGCGGCGGGTCGACCTCTGATTCGGATTCCCGGCCAGTGCCGTTCGGCTGGTCGACCGGCTCGGCGTCGTCGGCATGGTTGGTGTGCGCCTGGTCAGGTTGCTCGGCGGTTTCCGCAGCGGGCGATGATGCGGCTTCCTCCGAGGCGGAGGCTTCCCTGGGCTCTGAAGCGTGGTCCGATGTTGAATCGGGCAGGGGCGACTCGCCGTCGCTGAGGCCCGCCTTGAGCCACTGGCCGACCTCGCGTGAGTCGGCCTGCGCGATCCAGGTGAGGAGCTCGGGGTCAATGGCCTGGCTGGCCTCGGACTCCCAGCGGCGGCGGGCGCGATTGAGTTCGCGGTCTTTGCGCGATTGCCAGCGGCGTTCAACGGCGTCGATGCGGCGGGCGACTTCGGCTTCAAGCGCGGCCTGGAAGTCTCTCTGTGAGCCTGCGGCGCTCGCAGGCCCGGCGTCTGCGGTTGGCCGCGACTCGTCGGCCTGGTTGTCGCGGTCCGGAGGCTGGGTTGGCGTTGCGGCAGTGGCGGTCATGCGTAGTCCTTTGCGGGTGCGCCGGCGGGATCCGCCTGTGCGCTGGTGAGGGCGAACGTGAGATCGGCCTCGGGTGTGGAGTCGGGTTTGGCTTCAATCCGAGCCCCGAGGCGGGCGGCAAGATCGAGCATTTCGGTGGCGCGCACGGCGTGGACTTCGTCGGCCTCCCGGGCCCACCGTGTCAATCGGCGGGCCAGGCTGGGACGGCACTCGCGCAGGAGGGCTGTCAGGTCGAATTTGAGGCGGCGGAGGCGAGCGGCGTGGGCGGCCGCACCGATGCGGGCATAGCCCTCGCTGACCATCAGGGTGAGTAGCTCGTCGGCGGAGGCGACGCGGCAGAGGTCCCAGTGCGACAGGCGCTCCGGGGCGGGCTGGCCGCAGGTCGTTCGCAGACAGCCGGGCGTCCACTGACTGCCGGGCGCGCCGCATCGGGGACAGTGCCAGTGCGGCCGCAGGAGGAGCTTGCGCCGTACGGACTCCTGGTCAAGGCTCTGGCTGAGGAAGCGCCGATAGGCCGGCGAGACTCTGTCGTCGGCTCCGGCGGCCGCGACGGCTGCCATGGCCGCGCGCTGGAAGCGAGCCGGGTCAGTTTCGCGACGCGCCTGCTGCACGGCGTGTTCGGCTGCCCGGTGATCGGCGGCCGTGACGGGATACTCAGCCGCGTCGTCGTGGCCCGGGGTGCGGGCGGTGAGGGTGAGGCGCTCCTGGTGGCGCTGGATCGTGAGCACGGGGACCTTTCGTTAGCGGGAGGCGAAAGCGCCGGGAGTCCGCATTTGCCAGCGATGTCGATAATCGGCGGCTCCCGGCGCATCGCCGTCTGTACGCAGAAAGATTACGACAAGGGTTGGCATTGTGTCAACCCTATGGGTACAATGTGGGCAGGATGAGCGAAACGCGGCAGGGGATGCGGCTCGCGACGGTCTTGCGCGCAAAGCGCCTGGCCGCAGGGCTGTCGTATCGACAGCTGGCCGAGGCCAGCGGGATTTCGCATTCGTTCCTGAGTCACGTGGAGAAGGGCGAGCGCCGAGCGCCGCCCGTGAAGGCCGTGATCAGGCTGGCCGACGCGCTGGAGTCGGATCGCACGACGTTTGCGCTGGCGGCGATTACCGACCGAGCCGGCAGTGACGTCGGCAGCGTAATGGCCGCGGCCTTGCAGCGCGGTCCGGTGGGGCGTGATGTCGACCCGACCGACGGAGGCGTGCAGATCGAGTCGGGGCCGGATGGGGCCGAGGCGGACCTGGCGGATCTGGCGAGCGGGGATGACGCCGTGCGCGAGATCGAGGAGCGCCTGTCGTTTGTGGACCTGCAGCTGGACGCCGGGATCATGCGGCTGGGCCTGGGGGTTGGCAGCGACAATCCGATCGTGCTGGCGATTTGCGCACGAGCGGAGCAGGAGCCGGCGGGCGAGTAGAACGGCTTTGGTCCGGTTTCCGGGGCGCCGGCGGGGCTACGGGCTAAGATTCCCAGACCAGTACCGACCGCCTGTCTCCTATGCGCGAGAACGCCTGCTGCGCCCCGCAAGCCCCGCGACCGGGGAATGGCGACGCACTGCATTCGGGCACGACCACCGGAGAGTCGGTCCACTCCGTCCTCCGGCGTCGTTCAGGCATGGCCCGGATCCGGGGTGGGGAGTATCGGATGGGGACGGAAGATCGCAGCGGCTTCCCGGCTGACGGCGAGGGGCCGGTGCGGACGGTGCAAGTGGATACGTTTCGGATTGACATTGCCGCCGTGACGAATGTGCAGTTCGCCGAGTTCATTGCGGCCAGCGGATACCGGACCGAGGCGGAGACGTTCGGCTGGAGTTACGTGTTCCACATGCTGGCGTCGGATGAGATCAAGCGTCGGACGCCACAGCGACCGGATAGCACGCCGTGGTGGGTGCCGGTGAGCGGGGCGTATTGGGCGGCGCCGGAAGGCCCCGGTTCGGACTTGGACGACCGCATGGAGCACCCGGTGATTCACGTCTCCTGGAACGACGCCTTGGCCTACTGCGAGTGGGCGGGGACGCGGTTGCCGACCGAGGCGGAGTGGGAGTACGCGGCGCGGGGCGGGCTGGACCAGCGCCGCTACCCGTGGGGCGACAAGCTGACGCCCAAGGGCGAGCACCGCTGCAACATCTGGCAAGGCACGTTTCCGGAATCCAACACGTCGGCCGACGGCTGGGTTGGCACGGCTCCGGTGGATGCCTATAAGTCCAACGGCTTCGGTCTGTACAACACCTCCGGCAACGTATGGGAGTGGTGCGCCGACTGGTTCAGCCCCAGCCACCACCTGCGGGCCGAGCGGCGCAATCCACAGGGACCGGCCAACGGCCAGCGCCGGGTACTGCGCGGCGGCTCGTATCTCTGCCACCGGTCGTACTGCAACCGCTACCGGGTGGCGGCCCGCAGTTCAAACACGCCCGACAGTAGCGCGGGCAATCTGGGGTTTCGCTGCGTGCGGTCGGTTCCGGTCCAGGGCTAGGGCCGAGCGTGGACTGAGTTGAGGACGTCCGCCGCGGTTCTCGACCTGTCGAACTCGCCATATGCCGTGGTGCGGCCGGTGCCTCCGGGGCGGGTTGAGGTGGCGGAGGGCTTCTGGCACCACCGGATGCGGGTCATGTGCACGCACGGGCTGCATCGGCAGTTCGAGCAGTGCGAGGTGACGGGGAGGCTGCGCAATTTCGAGCGGGCGGCGGGTCGGCTGGACGGCGAGTTCGAGGGCCGCTATTACAACGACTCGGATGTCTACAAGTGGCTGGAGGCTGCGAGCTATGCGCTGGCGCGGACGCCGTCGGCCGACCTTGAAGCACGCGTGTCCAGCGTGATCGAGGCGATTCGCGCAGCCCAACGCCCGGACGGCTATATCAATTCGTACTTCAGCGGACCCCGGGCGTCCTGGCGCTATCGAAACCCGAGGGACGAGCACGAGCTGTACTGCATGGGGCACCTGATCCAGGCGGGGGTGGCGCACCGGAGATCCACGGGGTCGGATCGACTATTCGACATCGTGGTGCGGGCGGCGGACCACATCTGCGCAACCTTCGGGCCCGAGGGCCGACAGGAACCGGACGGGCATCCGGGGATCGAGATGGCCCTGGTGGAGCTGGCGCGGGAGACCGGGAGCCCGGCGTACCTCCGGCAGGCGGTGTTCTTCCTGGACCAGCGGGGGGCGGACCCGCCGCATCTGAGCGGGCTGCATTACCACCAGGACCACGCACCGGTTCGCGAGCAGCACGATGCCGACGGGCACTCGGTGCGGCTGACGTACCTGGCGGCGGCGATGGCGGACGCGGCCATGGATACCGGCGAGGTGGAACTGCTGCAGGCATCCATCCGCTTGTGGGAAAGCGCCTACGAGCGACGGGCCTACGTGACCGGAGGACTCGGGTCGCGGTACCAGGGCGAGGCGTTCGGGGCGGACTTTGAACTGCCCAACGACCGCGCGTATGCCGAGACCTGCGCGGCGGTAGGCGGGATCTTCTGGAATGCCCGGCTGCTGGCGGCCACGGGCGACGCCCGCTACGCGGACTGGTTGGAAACGGCGCTTTACAACGGCGCGTTGGCTGGCGTCTCGCCGGACGCCGGAGCCTATTTCTACGCCAACCCGCTGGCGGCCGACCCGCAGCCCACGCCGGACGACCAGGGAGGTGTTCATAGCAGCGGGGCGCAGCCGACGGTGGGCGGTCACACGCGCCAGCCGTGGTACGACACGGCCTGCTGCCCACCCAACATCGCGCGGCTCCTGTTAAGCCTGCCGGGCTACGCCTACGGGCTGTCGGCGGGCGCGCTGTGGGTGCACCAGTACCTGCCGGGACGGGTGGAGGCCGTGCTGCCGGACGGCGGTTCCATCACGCTGCGGATTGCAACGTGCTACCCGTGGGATGGGGATGTAGACCTGGTGGTGGAGGATGCCCCGCAGGGCCCGGTTGAGCTGCGGCTGCGAATTCCCTCGTGGGCCGAGGGCGCGAGTCTCGAGGTGGACGGTTCATGCGAGGCTCTCAAGCCCGGCACGTACGCCGCCATCCGGCGGGTCTTCTCGACTGGAACGACGGTGTGCTTGCGGCTGCCGATGGACGTTCGGCTGATAGCGAGCCACCCACGAGTCCAGGCCAACACCGGGCGAGTGGCCATAGCGCGCGGACCGCTCATCTATTGCATTGAGGCTGCGGATCACCCCGAGTCAACCGTGGACGCGCTGCTCCTGGGCCCTGCATCGGATCTTCAAGCCCGGGACGAGCCTGACTTACTGGGTGGACTGACGACCATCAGGGGTACGGCCGGCGTTGCGATGCAGAACCGGTCCGACGGGCTGTATTCGCGGTTCGAGGGCGGCAGGCCGAGGCTGACCGGTTCGACGCCGCTTACCGCAATTCCGTACTTTGCCTGGGCCAACCGGACGCCTGGGGCGATGCGCGTGTGGATTCCGTACGTTGACGGCTGAGATGGACCCTATTCAGACGGATCTGTTCACCAGCGGGACGCTCGGCTACCACACGTTTCGGATCCCGGCGCTGGTGGTCACGACGCAGGGCACGCTGCTGGCGATAGCCGAGGGTCGGCGGCACTCGCCGCACGACACCGGGGACATTGACCTGGTTCTGCGCCGCAGCCACGACAGCGGGCAGACCTTCGACGAAATGCGCGTGGCGGTGCCCGGCGGCGGCAATGTTGCCGGGAATCCCGCGCCGGTCGTGGATGCCCAGACGGGGACGATCTGGCTGTGGTTCTGCCGCAACAATGCCGACGGTCCAGAGACCCTGATCTGCGCGGGCAAGGCGCCGCGCACCGTGTGGCTGACGAGCAGCGACGACGACGGCGAAACCTGGGCCGAACCCCGCGAGATGACGGCCGAGGTCAAGCTGCCGGCCTGGACCTGGTACGGCACCGGGCCGGGGCATGGATTGCAGTTGGCCTCGGGGCGGCTGCTGATTCCCTCGTACCACGTCATCGGACAGAACTTCGACCGGGCCACCGATCCGTATATCTCGCACGCAATCCTGAGCGACGACCACGGGAAGACCTGGCGCCTGGGGGGCGCGGCCCAGCCGGGCACGAACGAGTGCATGGCCGCGCAACTGGCGGATGGCCGCGTCTATCTAAACGAGCGCAACTACCTGGGCGAACAGCGGCGGGCCTTCGCGATCAGCCACGACGAGGGCGAGAGCTTCGACGCCTTTGGCTGGCACGAACTGATTGACCCGATCTGCCAGGCAGCCGTGCTGGGCGTGGGCGGCGACCGCCTGGTGTTCAGCAACGCCGCCAGCAGCTTGCGCGAGCGGCTGACGGTCCGAACGAGCGCGGACGGCGGCCAGACGTGGTCACGCGGTCGGGTCCTGCACGACGGACGGGCCGCTTACTCGGACCTCTGCGAACTGCCGGACGGAATGCTGGGCTGTCTCTACGAAGCCGGCAGCGTGGGCGAGTACGAGCACCTGCGCTGGGCGCGATTCAGTCGCGCCTGGATAGGCCTGCCCTAGCGACCGATTCCCCGTTACGCGGGCAGCGGGACCGTGCAGACGCGGCGGGTGACGGCGCAGCAGAACCAGATTTGGTCGTTGTGCAGCGTCATGCCGTGGACTTCGGGGTCGGGGACATCGATCGCGGCCCGGATGTCGCCGGTGGCCGGGTCCAGCTTATGGATCTGGCGCAGGCTCACGTCGGAGCACCAGACGTGGCCGTCGGTCACGAAGACGCCGTGCGGGCGGTGGCTGGGCGTGGGGATTGAGTGGTGCACCGACATGTCGCGCGGGTCGACCAGGAACAGCTGCTGGGCCGGCGGCACGGCCATCCACATGTGGCGCTCGTCCACCCACTGCAGGCCGTGCGCGCCGGTGACCTGGGCGTTGGCCTGGTCCACGAAAGCCACGACGCCCTTGCCGGGGGTGTCGTAGTGGTCCACCGTCGTTCCGTCGCCGCTCAGCTTGAAGATGCGGGATCCAAAGGTTGACGAGACCCAGAGATGCCCGCCGCCAATGGTGACACCGCTGGAATGGTCTGACTCGGTGGGCATGCGAGCCAGGATCGAGCCGTCCGAGTAGTCGAGCTTGTACAGGTGGTTATTGTCCTGGTCGATCACCCAGAGACCGTCGTCGGCCGCCTGCAGGCCGTTGGGCTGCGGGCCGGGGGTGATCCAACGGTCGGTGACCACGCTCATGCTCGGTATCACCTACGCCAAGCCCGACGATGGACAGGCGGCCACGAGCATAGCTGGGAAGGTCCGACGCTAAGGTCCGGGGGTTGACGACAACAGGGGTCGGTGCGACAGTTGATTTGCGGGGAGCACTTGGCACGTGCTCCGTAACCCCCCCAGTCTCTTCGGCGGCTGGGATAGCGACCGCCCGCGGGCGGTCGCTGCCACGTCTAGGGCAGTACCGGAATCGGCGGACGTACCAGATCCAAGATTCCGGGAGCGGGCGGGAACCCCGGGATTAGCTGACGGCGATCCGTGGCTGTTGGTTTGATACCGTCAGCGTATGGATGTTGGTCGCGATTCGGACTTCAGTGCACGAGCAGTCACTGTAATTCCACGTAGTCGCGAAGGCGGGATACACCGTGGCAGATAGGCCTCGTTCGCAGGGCTTCTACTCCGTCGGGCTGGCGTCTCGTCTGACCGGCATTCCGCGCCGCACGCTGAACGACTGGCACCTGCGGGGCATCGTTCAGCGCGATCTCGCGATAACGGATAGCGATGGTCGGTATCTCCAGGGGTACTCGTACTACCGACTCACGCTGCTCAAGATCGTTCGCGCCGTCCGGGACGGGCGCTATGACCTCGCGACCGCAGCGAAGGCACTTGACTATCTCTACGAGCGGTTCGGCCCGCCTGAAAACTGGCCCGACAAGCGCGTCCATGTGTGGAAAAGCAACATCTACGCCGATGGGTCAGACGAATGGGGTGTGACGGAGGCGACCCTACAGGGTCAATCCGTCGAAACGAGGCTCATGGGCGAGCTCTTTGAGGAACTGCGTGCCGAGGACGGAGCGTCGATCCTGGTCCCAAGGCAGTTTCGGCCACACGTGTCCATTCATCCGGATGTGATGGGCGGACAGCCTGTCGTGCGAGGTACTCGTGTCCCAACTGCCACGCTAGCCGCGCTGATGAACCAACGGCACACAGTGTCTGAGATTGCTCGGATGTATCCCTTCATTGGCAAGGAGTCCGTGGCGATGGCGATGGAGTACGAGCAATTCCTTGATGGCATCAAGACGGCTGCATAGGTTTCATAGCCTGTTTCTTGACGCCGATATCACACCCGGTGTGCGCAGAATCCTGGAGTGCGCAGGCTTTTCCTGCGTAAGTGCGAACGACGCGGCTGTCAGGGCAAGGCTTCCTCAGGGAACGGCTGACTGGGATGTGCTGGCCGAAGCTCGACGCCGACGGCGTGTGCTGGTCTGCTTCGACAAACACGCGGATCAGCGCACCAGGTACACATGGTCTGAGCAGCTCGAGGCTCGTGGCGGGCGAGTCATTCAGATTACCGGCGGACCTGAGCAGCCCCCGATCGAGGCAGCAGCCAAAGTGCTCATCCATTACGAAGCTTGGCAAACGTTCTTCAGCGGGCAGGACACCGCCGTTGCCACGCTGGGCAAGACCGCCAACCCCAGACTGTTGGGGAGGCAAGAGATCTTCAAACTCTCTCCGGCCACCTTGCGGCAGATCGACACTCCTGTAGAACCGCGACGATCGGGATCTCGAACTAGCCGACGGGCACGTCCGGCACCACAGGACCAGCAACTTCCACTGGACGGCAACTAGCGCACCGTCGAGCGAGTCCGCTTCAGCGTCGAGGCCGCTCGCATGACTTTCCCCGCCAACGGGCCAGCCTCAGTCCTGCGGCTGATCCCCTGTTCGCCGTTCAGCGCCTGGCTTGCAGTCCATACTCCGTATGTGTACAATAGCCTCAGCTTGCCAGCGATGTCCCACTGGTCCGCGTTATCGGACCTGGATTGGGACCTATGCCAGATTCAGACGCGCAGCGTCCGCCGCCCGGCGAGACGTACCTGCGCGAGCTTGAGGAACAGCTGCTCGCCGAGTTCAGCGAGCGCAACGCCCGTATCGAACGCCTGCGGCGGCTGCGGCACATGGAAACGCCGGTGGACATCCCGCCGGCCTACCGCTCCAGCGCCCGCGAGGTACGCACGCCGCTCGCCCGCGAGCAGTTGAAGCGGGTCATCGGCAGCCTCACGGCCAACCGCCCGCTGGTGCACGTGCCGCCGGCCGAACCAACCGAAGCCGCCCGCGCCGGCGCCGACCTGCGGGCGCGCTGGACCAACGCGGCGCTGCGCCGCATGGACAGCGAGGCCACGCGCGACGTCTTCGGCATGCTGATCGACGCCATGGTGGCGGACGGCGCCGGCGTGC
This sequence comes from Chloroflexota bacterium, assembly GCA_011523785.1. GTDB lineage: Bacteria > Chloroflexota > UBA11872 > UBA11872 > UBA11872 > UBA11872. The sequence goes on from WTFW01000173.1 coordinate 14,281, forward strand.
TGAAGCTGCTCTACGCGCCCGACCGCTGGGCGGGCTATCCGCGGCGGTCGACGGATGCCGACGAATCCGCCGAGACGTTCTTGCAGCGCGCCGAGCGCTTCAAGAAATCCGCCCGCTTTCCGCTCACCTGGCGAGACGTGGACATCACCACCTTCTACCCGCTCGAAGGCGAAGACGGGCTGGAAGCCTGCCTGGAGATCGCCGAGCGCCCGCGCCACCTCGTGCAGCGGCGCTACGGCCTCATAACCGACAAGCGCAGCGGACGCCTGGTCCCGGCTGGCGGAGATACGCAATCCATGGACCAGTCGGCCTCGCCGCCGGAGGCGCCAAACGCCGTGCCCCGCGCCACCGCCCGCGTCGTCGAATACTGGGACGACGAATACTTCGCCTATTTGGTGGACGGCCACCTGGTGCGTCGCGGCCGGCACGGCTACGGGGCCATTCCCTACGTCCACGCCTACGGCGACCAGACCCCCAGCCGCGATCCCGCCAAGGCCGGCGTATCCATGCTGGCCTCCATGGAATACCTGGTCCCCCTGCTGGATCAGCTGCTCACCATGAAGCAGAACGCCCTCTTCCTCTACGCCTACCCCACCCCCAAGATCACCAACTTCTCGCCCATCGATCCCAGCCTGAACAACGACGGCCGCCCGCGCGCGCTGGACTTTCGGCCCGGCGAGATCCTGCCGCTCTACCAGGGCGAGGACCTCACCTTCCTGCAATGGCAGGGCACCCCGCCCGACCTGGACGAACTCATCGCCCAAACCCGCGCCATGATCGACCAGGCCGGCGCCCCCAGCGTGCTCTTCGGCATCCCGCCCGACGGCAACGCCAGCGGTTACCTGCTCAACCAGCTCATCAACACCGCCAGGGTCTCGTTCCAGCAGATCGCCCGGCACGCCGAGCAGGCCCTGGAGCGAGTCGTGCAACTCATGTGGCGGCTGGTCGAAACCCGCATCGGCGAAACCGTCTTCGTCTTCGAGGCCGAGGACGACCACGGCTGGATCGGCCTGGGACCGCAGGACATCGACGGCTACCACGCCGTCCGCGTGCGCCTCGATCCGCTGGGTCCCGCCGATGACGTCGCCCAGGGCACCCTCGCCGCCAGCCTCGTCAACGCCCGCCTCGCCTCCCGCCGCTGGGCCATGCGCGAAAAGCTGGGCATCGAAGACGCCGAAACCGTCGAAGACGAAATCCTCGTCGACGAACTTATCGACGCCCCCGAAATCCGCACCGCCATCGCCCGCGAAGCCCTGGCCCAGGCCGGACTACGGCCTACGCCAGCAACGGAGGCCACCAATGTCGGTGCCTGAGTCCCACCCTATCCCCGAGGCGTCACAGCTGCGCGTGCAACGCCTCATCCACGCGCTGGCGCGGCGCATCCAGAGCCGACGGCTGACGAGACTCGTGCCGTCGACTTCGCCCCGGATTGCGACAGATGGCGCTGGGGTCTCGGTGCAGGCGCCAGCGGCCGGCAAGATTCCACAAGCGGAGCCGCGCGCGTTGCTGGGACGATTAGTCGACTCGGCAACGCGGAAGACCGCAGCCAGCGGAAGCCGGATGCGAGGCCCCCGCCCTTCAGTCAGATCGTCCCGTGGCCGAGGCTAGCCGCGGGGCGGGCAGCGCGTTCGCAGCCCGCCTGACTGCCATCGCGGACGCCGAGAGCGAGGCGTTGTGCCAGACGATCATGGGCAAGGCGCTGGACGGCGAGCGCTGGGCCGTGGAACTGGTAGCTCGGTACGTCTATGCGCGCCATGACCACGGTCAGGACACGTTGCGAGCGCTGCTGGAAGAGATTCGTGACCTCACAGCGCGCGGCGCGTGATCTGCTGTGGGCGCGGGTCGGCTACGACCCGACGCCGGCCCAGCGCGCGGCACATGACTGCCCGGCTCGGATTCGCCTGATCGCGGGGGGCGAGCGGGCCGGAAAGAGCCGTAGCGGAGCGATGGAACTGTTCGGCCGTCTGCTGGAGGGGCAGCTGTACTGGCTGGTTGGGCCGGAATACGACCTGTGCCGGCCGGAGTTCGAGTATGTGCTGGACGCCTGCCGCCAGATAGATGCGGTGGCCTCGGTTCGCCATCCGGCTAGCAGCCGCTGCGAACTGATCACACGAACGGGCGCTCGAATCGTCACTCGGAGCGCACTCGAGCCGGAACGACTGGCGGCGGAGGCGCCGGACGGGATCCTGGGGTGCGAGGCGGCGCAACTTCCAGAGTCAGTATTCCTCCGCCTGCGGGGCCGCATTGCGGAGCGGCGCGGCTGGTTGTGGCTGAGCGGGACCTTTGAAGGGTCGCGCGGGTGGTACGCGGAGAAGTTCCGGGCCTGGGAGCTTGCCGGGCGGTCAGACGCGCGGGCTTTCTCGATTCCTTCCTGGGAGAACCGGGCGCTGTATCCGGGCGGCCGCGACGATCCGGAGATTGCGGACCTTGAGGCCACGTTTCCACCGGATCTGTTCATGGAGCGGTTTGGCGGGGTTCCGTGCGCACCCTCGACCCTGGTGTTCCGGGAATTTGAGCCACGCGTGCACGTGGGGCCGCAGGGACGGTCCAGTGGGACGGCGGTGGAACTGGCGATCGACCCGGGGTATGCCGGGGCGTATGCGGTGCTGGCCGTCGAGCAGCGTGGTCCGGACGTGGCGGTGATTGACGAGGTGTATCTGCGCCGCCAGGTGGCGGGAGATGTGATTGCGGCATGCCGTGAGCGACCGTGGTGGCCGCGGGTGCGCGGCGGGGTGATTGACGTCGCCGGCCGGCAGCACCATGCGACGCCCAGCCAGATCGAGATCTGGGCCGCGCTGGGCGGCATCCGCCTGCGTTCGCACAGCGTTCCGCTCCGCAGCGGGATCGACCGCCTGCGCACCTTCCTGCGCGACCCCGCCTGCGGCAAGGCGCGACTGACCGTGGCGCCGGAGTGCAGGAATCTGATCGAGGAGTTTGGGCTGTATCGGTATCACGAGGCGTCGGACGTGGAACCGATCTCCGAGATTCCGATCGACCGTGACAATCACGCGATCAAGGCGCTGATCTACTGGCTATTCGACCGGTTTGGGGCGATCGAGCGGCCGCCGCGGCAGACCATTCCGTTTCGGATTACGTGGTGAAACCGGTAAACCAACGCTGAGTGCGAGACCTATCTGGTAGTCCCGCGCCGTACTGAGAATGAGCGACAAGGATTGACGCTGATCCCTCAGAAGCCTGTGGACTTTGGCTTGTGCGACATCGAGTCACGCCATTAGCGCCACAGTCCACCAAGACTGCGACACAGTCACTTTCTATCTCCGAAAATCGGAATAGTCACTAGAATACGAGAGTGTTCGATCATCAAGCAGCCCGATGTCGAGACCAAAATAGAAATCAAGGATATACCGGAAGTGATTAACTGAACTGATAGTAGGATAGAGCCTATCGGAGCCTCCATTGGGTAGATGAAATGCCGCCAAGATTGAGTGTCTGTGCTTGACACCAGTACCGCGACCGTGATCACCAGCGATTACGATAACAGGAGGCTCTGCAGCCGCTCCGAGGATTCCATCGATCATATCTAAGACTAGCTTATTGATATAGATTAGCTGCCCAACGTATGCACTGGCAACGCTTGGATCGTGATAATCATCAAAGCCTTGATGGTTATCAATATAGTTTCCGTCCTTGTCGAATGTTGCAGGGTCGTGAGGCTTGACAATGTGCGCAAATACAAACTTCGGACCTTCAGCCTCAATTGGGGTCGAGAGAAAGTCGAACATTTGAATAGCTCGGTGCGGAGACCACCATATGTATGGTTCGGAGCTACCGAGCAAGAACTGGTCACCGAGCAGCGGTTCCAATGCCGTCGATTGCACAAGCGCACGAATGAACCGTGGCGAAAGGAATGATCCCGAATCTCCAGCACAAGACTGCGCGCCCGCGTGGCTTCCTGAACAGCTTAGCGTACCCGATGGGGTGAACAGCTCAATCCGATCTGCCAGTGGAGAAACCTGAGTAGATACTACTCCTGAGTCAAGGTGTATATACGTGTATCCAAGGTCTTTTAGTACAGCAGCGACCGAGTGACGTCTGGCAATGCCTACTAGATCATCCTGCGTTCTCGGCACTCGGTCGCCTAGACCATCCAAGTATTGCATGTTTAATAGCGAAGGCGTCGAGTGAATCGTATACATGTAGTTGCTGGTAGCCTGGGAAGCAATGTAGAAGCCTCGGTTCTCCAATTCACGAAGAAAGTCGCCGTTGTCGAACGAGAACAGTTCAACAAGCGAGTCATTGCGCGCGTACGAGTCGAGAATGATGTAGTAGATGTCGGGTCCCTTGTCGGCCGTCGGCAGTCGGGAGAGATTCAGATGAGGCGACTGACTTTCCACGGCTAGAGCCCCTTGGGGAGGCTCCTGCAGTTTTGCCTGGGCCATGTCGACCGCCAGGCTCGCTGTCGGAAACGCCAATAGGACTATGGTCATGAGGTTCAAGTATTGGTTCCATTGAGTAGCTCCGACACCAAGGCGGGCAATGAGTAGGGCGATCCCCGCAGCTAGCATCACAGCGCCTGCGCAGAAGACACGATCATCAAAGTCGCTGAGGACAGCATCCTTGACGTGGCCATATCCAAAAACAATCACAACGACGACGGTGGACATCGCAGCTGATCGGTGCCAGTCCTTCATCGCAAGGCGCAGGCTGACCATGCCGCAGGTGACGATGGCAAGGGTCGCGGCTAACGGCACGATAGACTCGATGGCTGAGAAATGTAGGGGGTTCGCCGCCACGAAGTGAAGAATAGGCACAGCCGGAGCAAGCCAGGGATACCAAGGCATCCTCAATAGACGAAGGAAGGCCGACGGAGGATCTCCGCCGGAACGGCCGGCGTTTGGCTCGACGATTCGACGTAGATTGAGCCGCAACCGTTGAATCACACGCCAAGCGGCAATCGAGACTTGCCGCAGCCGCAGGCCGACGAGGGGATGCGCGAAGATGGCCAGGGCGCCAGATAGGACAGCCAGCACTAGTCGGCTGCGGCTGCTTGATTCGCCACCAATCCCAGCTCGCAGCCCGCTTCCGGTACTGATATGCGCGAAAGCCAACGGGCCACTGCTAGCATCCGGGACTCCGTTCAGCATGACGTATTGATGCCCGGAAGCCGGGCTAGATAGTCGGTATATAACGTGGCATCTCTCGCAATTTGCGACCCCGAGTTGAAGCATCAGCCGCTGTCCGCTCGGAACGACGTAGCTGGGGAATGACAGGGTGTGGCGAGCAGGGATATAGCTTCGCGAAACACGAACTACGGTTTGCCGGACCACTTCGCGCGTCGACGCATCGATAAGCGAAGCCATGACTGTGGCGTCCCTGAACGCGCCTGGTGCCGTGGAAGCCCAAATCTGAAACGTTCCCACGGTTTCGCGCAAGGATCCCAGATCCTGCTGCACGGACCATCCAGGCCACGCGACTAGTACATCACCATCCGGCTCGCCGCTAGACGCTGCTGAATATGTGATCTGCGGCAGGAGACTGGCCCACAGCCCAAGCGACACGAGCGCGAGGGCCACCCACGCGGACCGAAGCATGGGGCAGGAGCCTCTCTATAAGAGTGGACTATTCTTATGGTCAGTTTCGGCAGACCGACGGGATTGATGCCCGTACTGAGCTGTCGCCCACAACCTAGGTAACTAAGACTGCGCCGACGGCATGTCAACCGGCGATTCCGCCGGTGCCGAAGGCCGACCATATGGTCAGCCTAACCTACGCGGCGCTATGAAGAGGCCACGACCCGACGGCAACAGGAAAAGTGCCTGCACAGGCTGGGTGCGACGTGTACAGTGGATCAATGGCACGCACCCTCACGAGAGACGCCGAATTGAACGAGACTCCCGATGCCCGCACGCTGGCGAGCTGGCAGCCGGAGAAGGTAGCCGGCGGGCGCGTGTTATTCATGCTTTGCCTTTGGGCCGTAGCGCTGACCACGGTTCGACTGGTCGGCCGCCGGTATATCGATCCGGGGAGTGGGAGTTTTGCGATTCAGATCATTATCGCGGCGGTGCTGGGGGGTCTGCTGACGGCGCGGTTGTGGCTGCGGCATATGTTCTGGCGAGTGTTTGGACGCCTGCGGCGGTCGCACCAGGAGGACCAACCTACTGGTGAGGAGGCCGACCGGTAGGGCCGGATGAGCGGCGGGGCTGACGGGCGCCTGCCGGGTTCGTTTCGGGATCCGGCGGGTTTCGTGTTTCAAAGGGACGGGACGTTCTTTCGGCAGGTCAACCGGTCCTACGCCGCGACCCTTGCGACGGTGATCGACTCAGGGCTGTACGCAAAGCTGACGGAGCAGGGCCTGCTATTGCCGCATGAGTCTGCCGACCTAGGCCTTGCGCCGGAGCCCGGCGCTGCCGCGGTGATTCGGCCAGCACAGCTGAAGTTCATCTCATACCCGTTCGAGTGGTCGTTCTCGCAGTTGAAGGCGTCGGCGCTCACGACCCTGCGGGTACAGCGCCTTGCACTGGGCCACGGCCTGTCGCTCAAGGATGCGAGCGCCTACAACATCCAGCTGTACGAGGGTCGGCCGACGCTGATCGACACGTTGTCGTTCGAGCCGTATGAGCCGGGGTTACCGTGGGTGGGGTATCGCCAGTTTTGCCAGCACTTGCTGGCGCCGCTGGCGCTGATGGCATATCGGGACATTCGGCTGGGGACGCTGCTGCAGAGCCACCTGGACGGGCTGCCGCTGGATTTGGCGGCCGGGTTGCTGCCGTGGCGGACCCGGCTGCGCCCAGGGCTCCTGATGCATGTTCACCTGCATGGCCGGGCGCAGTCTCGCCACGCGGACTCGACGCGCGACCGCGAGAGTCTGAAGGGCCGCATGAGTCAGCGCCGGCTCGAGGCATTGCTGGAGAGCCTTGAGTCGACGGTACGTGCGTTGTCGTGGAACCCGGGCGCTACGCCCTGGGCGAGCTATGGGGACCAGTCGAGCTACAGCGATCCGGGGCAAGCAGACAAGGAGCGGCTGGTGGCGGCGTACCTGAGGCAGGTTGACGCCGACGCCGTGTGGGATCTGGGCGGCAATGTTGGGATCTTCAGCCGGATTGCCGCGGCCACCGGCGCCTCGGTCGTTTCGATCGATAGCGATCCGGGGGCGGTGGATCTGAATTACCGGCGGATGGTGGAATTCAGCGAGCGGCGTCTGTTTCCGATCGTGGCCGACGTGACGAGCCCCAGCCCGGCGCTGGGCTGGGAAAACCGCGAGGTGCAGTCACTTACCGAGCGCGGTCCTGCCGGCCTGGTGATGGCGCTGGCGCTGGTGCACCACCTGGCCATTAGCAACAACACGCGCTTTGAGCGGCTGGCCCCCTTCTTCGCGTTGCTGGGACGCCGCCTGTTGATCGAGTTCGTGCCGTCCGACGACCCGATGGTGCTGCGCCTGCTGGCAATGCGAAATCACACGTTTCCGTGGTATACGCAGCAGGAATTCGAAGCCGCGTTCAGCCGGTGGTTTAGGGTTGAGCGGTCGGATGGGATCGCCGATTCGAAGCGTCGGCTCTACCTGATGCAGGCGTTGTAGGGGAAGGATGAACGCGACGACCTGATGCACCTGAGCGTTCCCGGCGGAGTCAGGATGGTCGGCGGCATCCCTGCAGCGGAGATGCATCGGTTTCGCCACCGGGTGCGTGAGCGCTTGCTTGGGCGCTGACGCGGTTGGCGCCGCACCCAGCGCTGATGGCGCCAAGCGCATCCACTGCCGCGAGTCAAGCATGCCCGGCTCCTGAACCCAACAGGGTTGCCACGATGCCGGTTGGTGCAGTATTCTGTATGTGTACAGGAAGCGCCGCGCCGGGGGATTGATGATCTCGACATCGCTGGCTTGGGCGGACCCCGGCGCGAGCTCTCTGTCGCGTTGGAAACCTGACGGCCGCGCCGGCCGGTGCCTGGCCACCCCGACGGGCGAGCCCGTAGCGGAGCCCATGCGACCCGCCATGCCCCAACCCCGACTGTGGCGGCACGTCCCGCAAGTCAGATCGTTGGAACGGAATCCGCCGGCACCGCCTACCCGTTGACCGACGCGGAGTCGGCGGATGTACTTCAGCAGATCGCGGCAGGTTTGGCCCAGGGCGCGGTTGACCTGGATGCCTACGAAATTGCCGGACAACGTGGGCTGATGCAGCGGATCCCCGGTTGCCCGCCCGGGCCACGGACACCGGGCCCTATCTGGGACGGTGGGCCGGTGTCAGTTTGAGGGCAGGCTCCAGCCAGTTTCGCGGATGAAGGCCTATAGAAGCAGGGGGAGCCAGGTTCCGGCTGACAGGCGGCAGTCTCGCCATAATGGCGGTCATGCGCATTACTCGCGTCCGTGCACACAGCCTGCGCAACCCGGATCCGGGCCGGGAGACCGTGGCCTTGGTGGTGGTGGAGATCGGAACCGACAAGGGGCTGACCGGTCTGGGATCGGTTGGCGGGTTTCCGGTTGGGGCGGCGACGATTATTGAGCGGCAGTTCGCGCCGCTGCTGGTTGGGTGCGATCCAACCGACATTGAAACGCACTGGGAGCGCTGTTACGCCTCGCTGAACCGGCAGGGTCTGCGCGGAACCGGGGTAATGGCGCTGAGCGGGGTGGACCTGGCGCTGTGGGATCTGTTGGGGAAGTCCCTGGGTCGGCCGGTGGCGAGCCTGATTGGCGGTGGCCCAACGCGGCGGGTGCCGGTGTACCTGAGCTCACTCTCGCTGAGCGGACGAGCGGACCGGCAGGCCTTGCTGGTTGACGTCGCGGAGGGACGTCGACGTGGGTTCACTTCATTCAAGTACTTCACGGTCCATGGGTCGGCGCATGGGGCGAAGGGGCGTCAGATTGAGCTCGAGGTCCTGGCCGAAATCCGGTCGATCATCGGCCCGGATGCGGACCTGATGGTTGACGCCCACTTCGGCTGGGACCTGCCGTACGCTCGGCGGATGCTGGGGCCGCTGGCCGACATGAATGCCGTGTGGCTGGAGAACCCGATTCCGATCGACGACTTGGCGGGTTATGAAGCCCTGGCCCGCGACGGTGCGGTGCCCCTCGCGGCGGGAGAGTCGGAGCGCACGCGGTTTCCGTTCATTTCGTTGCTCAACGCCGGTGTGTACTACCTGCAGCCGGACGTGAACCGGGTGGGCGGTCTGACGGAAACGCTGCGGATCTGCGGCCTAGCGGCGAGCCATCACCGGCCGGTGGCGCCACACCAAGGGTGGTTGCACACGTGGCACCTGATCGCGGCGCGCGCCAACTGTCCGATCGGGGAGTACTTTCCGCGGCGCGATCCGCTGCCGGGGAACGCCTTAATCTGGGCGGCGCTGGAGGGGGAGCCCGAAGCGGACGGCGGTCATGTGACGATTCCCGAACGGCCGGGATTCGGGTGGCGTCTGAATGCGCATGCTATTGCCTCGTACAGCTCCGACGCCGGCGAGTAGTGACGCCAATGTCGCGGGCTGGGGAATCGCCGATTGAGACTTCCAGTTGCCGGGTGCTTTATCAACGCGCCCGCGCTGGCGAGTCCCGACGTTTGGCCTTGACAGATGTCCATCACTAGCAAGATCTATCCGTTCTTATGGTTTGACGGACAGGCCGAGGAAGCTGCGGAGTTCTATGTGTCGATCTTCCAGAACGCAAGGATCGTGCACGTGGAGAAGATCACGACCGGGCCGGCCGAAGGCGACGCCGTCGTGGAATTCGAGCTGGATGGCCAGCGATTCGGCGCGGTTGACGGGGGCCCGATGTATAGCTTCACTCCGGCAGTCTCATTCGTCATCGAGTGCGAGACGCAAGCGGAGATCGACTACTACTGGGAGCGATTATCGGCCGGCGGACGGACGCAGCCGTGCGGCTGGCTGGTCGACAAGTTTGGTTTGTCTTGGCAGGTCATTCCGGCGGGACTGGGCGAGATCATGGAGCCGGCGCCGAAGGAGGTGATGGCGGCGCTGCTGGAGATGACCAAGGTTGACATTGCGGCGTTGCGGCGAGCGGCGGAGGGGTAGAGCCAGCCAAAGTCGGACGGCACCGAGCCGCGCACCGGCGGGTTTGATCGCGACGCGGATGGGAGGCGACCGCCGGACTATTGCCTGGCTTCGATGCGGGCGAGGATGTCGCGGATTTCGGTGAGGAGTTGGGCGGCGTCACGGGCCGCAAGCGTTGCGGCGCTAGGAGCGGCTGACTCTTTCGCCGACGGCGCGCCAGAGGTACAGGCCGGCGCTGCCGGCGACCCAGGTGAAGAGCACGTCCATCCACGGAAAGTGATTGAGGTGGGACTGGGCGGCCAAGCCGGTTTCGCTCTCCGGGTTCAGCGTCCAGAGCCAGTTCCAGTAGAAGATGATGATGAGGCCGGTGGACCCCAGAAAGAGGGCGGTGGCGCCCAGGTACTCGCGGGTGACGGGGTCGTTGGGACTGCCGCTGAGGCTGCGAACGCGGTGGAAGCTGATGAGGAGGGCAATGACGACGGCCACGGCCATGAACCAGTTCATCACCTGCCAGATGGGATAGGTGTCGCCGCCATCGTGGTAGACGGGGGTGAGCATGAGGTTCAGTCCAACGGCGACCGCGAGGACGATGAGGGCGACGGCTACTACGCGACGAACTTGATCCATGGGGACGCTCCGAAACTTCTTGCGATGACGATCCTGACTGCTTGATCTCAAGCCGAAATCTAGCACCCGCACGGTTTGTGGCTCAGGCGAGGTGAAATTGTTCGGGCGCGCGGGTGAAGTTGACCTGTTGACCAGCCGCGAGGATGGCGGCCTCACCGCCGTTGGCTTCAATGCGGCGCTGCTGGTCAGTCTTGGCCGCGGCGTCGGTGGCGTCGGGGTCGCAGATGGCGGCCAGGCGTCGGCGGAAATCGGCAAGGCGGGCCTGATGGTCCGGCCGGCCGGCCAGGTTGGTGAGCTCGTGGGGATCGGCCTGCATATCGAAGAGCTGGGGGTCGTGGCCGACCCAGTAGACGTATTTCCAGTGGCGGTCGCGGAGCATGTAGGCGGCGGAGGCGGAGCCGGTGGCGTGGTATTCGCTGAAGACGGTGCGGTCGGCGGGATCTTCGCCCGACGCCATTGACCACAGGTCCGTACCTGGCAAGTCGGCGTCCGCAGCGGCGGGTTCGACGCCGGTGCCGGCCATGATGGTGGGCATGAGGTCCACGAGCGATACGGGACGATCGACTGAATGGCCGGCTGGCACATCGGGCCCGGCCAGGATGAGAGGGACGGCAGCGGCGCTGTCGTACATGACGCTCTTGCCCCAAAGGCCGTAGTCACCGAGCGTTTCGCCGTGGTCGCTGGTGTAGACGATGCGGGTGTCGTCGGCCAGGCCCGCTTCGCCCAGTGCGCCGAGCACGTTCCCGATCAATTCGTCGACGAATGAGCACATGGCGTAGTACACGAGGCGGGCGTGGCGGATGGCGTCCTCGGAACGGGTTTCCTGCGCGGTCTGTACGCGGGCGTGGCGGAAGTCGACGAGGGGCGGGTGCGTGGGCCACTGGTCGGGTGACCAGGCAATCGGCAAGTCAATGTCGTCGAGCCCGTAGCGGCGCTGGTGGTGTTCGGGGGCAGCGAACGGGAAGTGGGGCAGGGTGAATGAGACGAACAGGCACCACGGCTTGTCGTGCGTCGGCGCCTCGGTGTGCAGCCAGCGGACGGCTTCGGCGGCGATGGCGGTGTCGTAGCGGATGTACTCGGAGTCGGTGTCGCCCGCGTGGTCCACATGCCCGAGTTGGTAGCGGGTGACCGGCATGTTGGTGCGAATGCACCCGTAGACGTCGCCGATGCCGTGCATGACGTGCATGGGTATGCGCTGATCGGGAAAGCCAATGTCGTCAGTGGTGTTGCGGTAATGGAGCTTGCCGATGGTGGTGACGGCGTGCCCGTTCTCGAGCAGCCGATGCCCCCAACTGGATGCGCTGCTGCCGGTGTAGGGCGCGGCGTTGTCCCAAGCCCCAATTTCGTGCACGTAGCGCCCAGTGGCGAAGCTCGCGCGCGACGGGACGCAGATGGGGGAGTTGCAGTAGGCGGTGGTGAACGAGGTGCCGGCCGCGACCAGGGCGTCCAGGTTGGGCGTCTGCACCAGGGGATGGCCGGCCGCTCCGAGCATGCGCGGGTTGTGTTCGTCCGACATCAGAACCAGGAGGTTCTTGGCTTCCACGGTGTCTCCAGACTCGGGGGGGGGCGCGCGGGTGGGAGCGTAGCCC
>WTFW01000038.1 GCA_011523785.1 Chloroflexota bacterium
CCACCAGCCCCCGCCAGCCAGCCCGTTCCCGCCCAAGATGAATCGCCATCTCGGTCGAGTTCGGACCCGGAATCAGGTTCGTGACGCCCAGCAGATCCAGAAACCGGCGGTCCGTCAGCCATTCGCGCCGCGTCACAAACTCGTGCCGCATCATGGCAATGTGCGCCGCCGGTCCACCGAACGCCGTCAGCCCCAGCCGCAGGAAGAGCAGCGTGATTGCTAGCGGGCGATCGATGTTCATGACCTCCGGATGTTGACGAGTCTGAGCGCATTCCTCCGCCAGCGGCGCATTCTGCACTAAGCTCTATGTCATGACCGCTCAAATCACTGCCAAGCCTCGGCGCCTGGCGTCAGCCGTGGCTTGGCTGGCAATCCTGCTGATTGGGCTGGCAGCCGCTGACTGCGCCGCCACGGCCGAGCCCGTCGCCACCCCCACCCCTGTCCCCGAGCTCAAGTTTGAGATTCAGACTGAGCAAATCGGACCCAGCCGCACCGACGTCATCCTGCTGGCAACCAATATCGGTCAGACCGACGTCCTGGTCGAAACCAGCCTGACCCTTCCCGAAAACGCCGGTTCGGACCGCGACTACAGCCCCACCACCCGCGCAAAAGTCACTAACGAGGGGGGACGCGAGGTCGGTGGCCGGGCGCCTGAAATCAAGACCCTCACCTGGGTTCCCGAACGGCTGCGCGCCGGCGTCACGCTCCGATGGGAGTCGGCCCTGCGCTGCCTCGTCGACGAACCGGTCCAGGTGTCCGCCATGATCACGTCCGTCGAAGTCGGTAACGTCCGCGAAGCCCACTTTGACACCCTGGCCAAGAACGCCGAAGTCACCTGCCTCCCCCCACGCCGGCCGGGCCAATAGCCCTACGGCACCGCCGGCGCCACCACCTCCGGTCGCCCCGGGAGTTCCTCTGCACGCAGCGCCATCTCCGTCCCTGCCAGCCGCCGAACCTCGCGGCCCACCAGGAATCCCGTCTCATCCAGCGGCGTCGTCGGGTGTCCCGGCAGGCGCGCCGTCCGGTAATGCATCGGAATGGTGATCGACGGCCCAATCTCATCCATCGTCGCCGCCGCTGTCGCGCCGTCGATCGTGAAATGGCCGCCAACCGGGATCAGCAGCACCTGGTGCCCCCGGCACTGCGCCAGCAGATTCGTATCCAGCCGGTGCCCGAGGTCCCCCAGGTGCAGCAGGCGCAGCCCGCCCACCTCCACGGACATGAATGCTGTCCGTCCCCGCTCCCGACCCTGGGCCTCGTCGTGATACGCCCCGCCGATCATGTGCAGCGTCACGTCGCCCACCGTCACCGTGCCCGGATGCCAGCCGCTATCCGAAATGCCCCGCACAACCGTCGGCGTCCCCGGCGCCAGCCCCACATTGTTGTGATCCGCATGCTCGTGGCTCACCGCCACGAGGTCGATCGGCGGTAACTCCGGCACCGGATACCCCAGTTCCACATTGAACGGATCCAGCAGCACCTGCACCCCGCCCGGACTGCTCAGCAAAAACGTCGCGTGACCCAGCCAGCGCAGCCGCGTCGCTTGGCCGCCCGCCTGGGACGAAAGCTCAGAGTTCACGCCGACCCTCCAATGCCTGCGCGATGGTTGCCGCGTCAACGTACTCAATGTCCCCGCCGGTTGCGAGCCCCCGCGCCAGCCGTGTCACGCGCACTCCCAGGTCGCCTAGCCGCTGGCGAATCTCCATCGCCGTCGCGTCGCCTTCGATCGTCGCGTTCGTCGCAATCACAATTTCGCCGATCCGCTCCCGCCCGGCCCGCCGCACCAGCAGATCGATCGTCAGATCGTCCGGCCCAATCCCTTCCAGCGGCGAAATCGCCCCATGCAGCACGTGATACAGCCCGTTGAACCCACCCGAATTCTCAACCGCCACCAGGTCCAGCGGATCCTCCACCACGCAAATCAGCGCCGTGTTACGCGTCGGGTCCTCGCAGATCGCGCACGGGTCGCTGTCCGCGAAATTGCGGCACCGCCCGCACGTCTGGATGCCCTCGTGCAGCGAGGCAATAGCAGTCCCCAGCGTCCGCGCCTGCTCCGGCGTCCCGCGCAACAGGAAGAACGCCAGCCGCTGCGCCGTCTTCGGCCCCACCGTCGGCAGCCGCGACAACTCCTCGATCAGCCGCGTAACCGCGCGCGGAAGCGCCTCCGCCACGCGCTAGCCCAGGCCCGGAATCTTCAGCCCGCCGGTCAACCCGCCCAGCTTGCTCTTGGCCAGTTCCTGCGACTGCTCCATCGCGTCGTTCACCGCCACGAGGATCATTTCCGACAGAAACTCCGCATCCTCCGGATCGATCACCGACGGATCGATGTCAATCGACACCACCCGCTGATCCCCGGTAGCCACCACCTTCACGGCCCCGCCGCCCGCCGTGGCTTCCACCGTCATCTGCTTCAGTTCCTCTTGAACCTTCTCCATCTGCTTTTGGAACTGCCGGAACATCTTCATCGACATGCGTCAACCTCCCGTTGCGGAGCTGTCTGGAATGGATGTCGCCCCATATTCGCGCATCGCCACTCGAACCACCGGATCGTCGTCCACCTGCCGCTCCGTCGGAGGCCGTCGGGCTGGCGTCGGGGCGCTGCTCTGTTCGTTGCGAACCTGGATCGGACGGTCCAGCACCTGCAACAGCGCCCGCGCCACCTGGCGCAGCGCGTCCGGCTGCTGCACCCGCTCGAATAGGAACCGGCTGCGATACCCCAGCGTCACCGTGCCGTCGGCGTAATCCAGCACCTCCGCTTCGCCCGCGTACGGCGCGATTTCGCGAGCCTGCTCGCGGATCACCGAAACCCACTCGTCCTTCCGGGCCGCGATCGTCGCCGCCGAAAGCTCCATATCGACGGCAGCCGGGCGTCCCGCTGCCACCGGCGCTGGCTGAGGTGCTGGCGCCGCTGGAGCCGCCGGCGACTCCACGCCCCGCGTGGGCGCGGGCGAGGGACGTGCCGCCGGCCGTGTCTCGCTAACCGCCGGCGCAGGCGCCGCGGCTTCCATCGGGTCGGTAATCGACAGCACCGCCCGCGCAAACGCCAGTTCCAGCTCCAGCGTCGCGTCCACACCCGTCCGTGATGGCGGGTCCGGCTCCGCAAACACCTCCAGCGTGCGCACGATGTCACGCAGGCTCGAGCTCTCCGTGCGCCGCGACAGCTCAAACGACTCGTCCTCCGTCAGGTGCCCCACCGCCGTCGTCTCCGGGCTCGTCTTCAGGATCAGGATGTCCCGCAGGATGTCGATCACCTGCTGCCGCAGCGTATTCGGGCTCGTCCCGTCCTCGATGGCCTGCTCGATCGCCTGCAAACCGGCCGCGGCGTCCCCGTCCATCAGGTGGCCCAGCAGCTGAACCACCGCATCGCGCCCCGTCAGCCCCAGCATCGAGTTCACGGCCTCTGAGGTCGCGTCGTTATCGCTATACGCCAGCGCCTGGTCCAGCAGGCTCACCGCGTCCCGCGCGCTGCCGCCCGCGTTGCGAGCCAGCGTATGCAGCGCCGCCTCCTCGATTCTGGCCCCCTCCGTCTCCGCAATGCCGCGCAATTGCGACGTCAACTCCAGCACTCCAATGCGGCGAAACGTCAGGTGCTGCGTCCGCGACCGGATCGTCGCCGGCACCCGGTGCGGCTCCGTCGTCGCCAGCACAAACAGCGTCTGCGGCGGCGGCTCCTCCAGCGTCTTCAGCAACGCGTCCTTCGCCGGCGCCGAAAGCTGGTGAACCTCGTCAATGATGTACACCCGGTATCGCCCCGCCCCCGGCGCAAACTGCGTCAGCTCCCGGATCTCGCGGATGTCATCGATCCCCCGGTGCGACGCTGCGTCCATCTCGATCAGGTCCAGGAAAGACCCGCCCGCAATCGCCTGGCAGTGCTCACAGCTCCCGCACGCCTCCGCCTGGATCCCCTCCAGGCAATTCACCGCCTTCGCCAGCAACCGCGCCGCCGTCGTTTTTCCCGTGCCACGTTCGCCCGAAAACAGATACGCGTGACTCAGCCGGTTATGTACCAACGCATTCTGCAGCGTCCGCACCACGTGCTCCTGGCCCACCAGCGCGTCAAACCGCTGCGGACGGTAGCGGTTATACAGAGCCTGAAACGAAGGCGGACGCGACGCGGCCACGAGACTCTCCAAGCTTTGCGGCAGCGTCATCATAGAGACAGAGGCCGCGCACCCGCCGTCGAATCGCCCAACAACGCCTTACCGTCGGGCCGCGGCTCCGGCCAGGTGGACTCGCGGCGCCCGAAGGGGGCTTCGTACCGCTGCTTCCTCTCGGACCTGACGGGGTTGGAAGGCCTTCGTCGCACGAGGCCCGGCGTTCAATACCGAGCGTCGGCGGCAGACACGTTACGGACAGCCCTCAGGCGGGGATTCAGCCCGCTATAGCGGATTGCGGATCAAGGGCACCGCTAGCTCCCCGCCTAGCGCGGCCTCGCTTTGATGGTGGCACGCGCCTTCGTGGTGGTCAATGGGGCCGATCGTCGCCATTTCACCATTGCCTGGAGGCTGGACCACTAGAATGGCCCTCACTCGCCACCCCCGGCCGGAGGCCCCTGTGCCCCCGTTTCGCATCGAACTTCGCAGCGACACCCAAACCACCCCCACCCAGGACATGCGCGCCGCCATGGCCGACGCCGTGGTCGGTGACGACCTCGGCGGCGAAGACCCCACCGTCCGCGAGCTCGAAGACCTCGCCGCCGAGCTCTTCCGCAAGGACGCTGCCCTGTTCGTCACCAGCGGCACCATGGGCAACCTCGTCAGCCTCCTCACCCTGTCGCGCCGCGGCGACACCCTCCTGGTCGACCCCGAGTCCCACGTCACCCTCGCCGAAGCCGGCGGCTTCGCCGCCCTGGCCGGCTGCAGCGTCATCCCCATTCAGACCCCGGGCTGGCTCACCCCCGCCGACATCGAGCCCCACGTCGGCCCCGTCACCACCCACTCCCTCAACCCGGCCATCATCTGGACCGAGAATACCCACAACCGGCGCGGCGGCGTGGCCTGGGGCCCCCAGGTCATGCGCGACCTCGCCGACCTGTCCGGCCGTCATGGCCTGCGGATTCACATCGACGGCGCCCGCATCTTCAACGCCGCCGCGGCCCTCGACCTTCCGGTGTCCGACCTGGCCGACGGCGCCGATACCGTCCAGTTCTGCCTGTCTAAGGGCCTCGGCGCCCCCTTCGGCTCCATGATCGTGGGCTCCAGCGACCTCATCCAGCGCGCCCGCCGAACCCGCCAACTCGTCGGCGGCGGCATGAGGCAGGCCGGCGTCATGGCCGCCGCCGGCCTCATCGCTCTACGTGACGGCCCCGGACGACTGGCCGACGATCACCGCCGCGCCAAACAGCTTGGCGATGTGATCGACGACCTGCCCGGCCTGCGTCTGGTTTCACCCGTCTATACCAACCTGATCTTCGTGACCTGGGATCCCGACGTGCTCGATCTGAGCGTCTTCATCGACGAGGCCGCCAGGCACGGCGTTGGCGTCGGCGGCGCTCGCGGCGACATGTTCCGCCTGGTCACCCACCATCAGGTCAGCGACGCCGACATCGAAGAGGCGACGGACATCCTGGCCGCGGCTGCGGACTCCGCCGCGGCAGTCCCGGCGCGCCCGTGATCGGAGTCGCAGGCCGCGTAGTACATTCAGCCCCGTCGGATGCAAATGCTCGGCGCTCTTAGCCGCTTACACGAACGACCCGGCCACGGAAAGGGCAGATTGATGTTCAGAGGTTTCAGAGTCGCATTCGCGCTAATCGCCGTCTTTGCCTTCGTCTTGGCGGCATGCGGCGAGAGCGACAGCGCTCCCAGCGAAGTCGTCAGGACCGTCGAGGTCGAGCGACAGGTCACGGTCGAAGTCGAAAAAGTGGTGACGGTCGAAGTTGAGAGGCCGGTCGTACAGGAAGTCGTCCGCGTCGTTGAGGTCGAAAAACCGGTCGAGGTTGTCCGGCAGGTAACCGTCGAGGTCATGCAGGAAGCGCAGATGCTGCCGCCGCTCGTGATCGGGCACCTCAACGCGCTTACCGGTTCGCTCTCCTACTTTGGCGTTTCTCACGGCAACGCGGCTGACCTGGCCGCCAGCCACATCAACCGCGCCGGCGGAATCCAGGGCGGCTCGGTGGTCATCATCAGCCGTGATACGGGCGTCAACCCGGTACAGGGCGTTGACGCGGCCCGCGCGCTGGTGGACGTGGAGAGCGTGGCGGCCATCGTTGGCGCGCTGGCCAGCGGCGTGACCATTCCGGTTGCCACTTCGGTTACCGCTCCGAACCAGACGCTACAGATCTCGCACTCGTCCACGGCGCCCAGCATCACGGCGCTCGAAGACGACGATTTCCTCTTCCGAACCACCGTTTCGGACGCGGCGCAGGGCGTTGTCCTCGGGCGGCTGGCCTGGGAGCAGGGCTTCCGGAGCGCCGGGATCATGTACATCAACAACGCCTACGGGCAGGGCCTTGCCGAACGATTCACCCAGACCTTCACGGAGCTGGGCGGAACCGTGACGGGGTCAGTCCCGCACGAGGACAGCCAGCCGACGTTCACGTCCGAACTCGAGAAGGCCACGGAGGGCAATCCGGACGTGCTGGTCACGGTCAGCTACCCCGGACAGGCTGAGATCTACCTCCGCGAGGCGCTGGAAGGCGACTACGCGGACACGTTCCTGTTCGTGGACGGCGTAAAGTCGGACGACATGGTCCAGGCCATCGGCGGCGGCAAGCTGGACGGCACCCTGGGCACCGCGCCCGGAGCCCCCGACAGCCCCGATCGTCAGGCCTTCTACAACGCCTACACCCTCACCTTCGGCGTGGACGCGCCGCAGGAGCCGTACCTGGCCGAGACGTACGACGCTGTCGTGCTGATTGCGCTCGCGGCCGCCAAGGCCGGGACGACGACGGATTCCGTCGCCATCCGCGACGCGCTGCGCGATGTCGCGAACCCGCCCGGCGAAGTCGTCGGTCCCGGGCTGGCGGGTATCCAGAAGGCTCTGAGCCTCATTGCCAGCGGCCAGGACATCAACTACGAGGGCGCCTCCGGCCCTGTGGACTTTGACGAAAACGGCGACGTGTCCGGACCAATTGAGGTCTGGACAGTCGAAGGCGACGCCGTCAAGTCCACCGGAAGGTTCGAACTCCCCTAGCTCGCACCGCTCCGCACAGACACAAGGGGCGGCCCCAGGGCCGCCCCTCGCGTACCAGGCGCCTCAGGCATTCATATGCCGGCTAGTCGGGTCCGGCAGGATCGCGGTCGGAGGAATGAGCCGGACTGCGCGCGACAATTCGTCGCCACTCGCCCAACAGCCCGCCCGGTCGCAACAGCATGATGGCGACAATGAGCACGCCAATCATGAACAGACGAAAACTCGGGTCGGACAGGATGCCGGGGAGGAACTGGGTACCGGCCCAGATTCCCCAGACCACGAAGGCTCCAAGCACCGCGCCAATGTTGTTGCCCGAGCCGCCCACCATCAGCATTGCCCAGATAACAAAGGTGGCGAGCAGCGGATCGAAGGTCAACGGCGAGAGGAATCGAACGTGATGGGCGAAGAGCGCGCCGCCTATTCCCATAATCATGGATCCCAGCACAAATGACTGAAGCTTGAAGCGAAAGACGCTTTTGCCGCTCGCAGCCGTCGCGACTTCATCCTCGCGGATAGCACGAAGCACACGGCCCCATGGTGACCTGACGGCACGCTGTACGGCGGCGAAGAGGATTAGCAAGATGACGAGCACGACGACGACGTAGAGATAGTCGTAGCTCTCGGGCGCGATGACGTCGCCCAGAAACTTGGGAATGCGGTAGAGCCCTTTCGAGCCGTTGGCGGCCCATTTCTCGTTCAGGAAAAAGAAGCGAACACTCTCGGCGATGCCGAGCGTGGCGATGGACAGGTAGTCGTCATTCAGCCGCAGCGTGATGGTGCCGATCATCAGGGCGACAAGCCCGCAAACCACCGCCGCCGCTGCTAGACCCAGTAGGAACCACGCGTCCACGCCCAGGTCAAGCAGGTCCTGATTTGCAAGGTTGCCGCCGAAGATGAAGTCCTCAAACTGATCCGGGTCCGGTGGTGGTGATGTCAGAAGAGCGGCCGTATACGCGCCAAGAGCAAAAAACCCGGCAATACCGATATTGAACAGGCCGGTGAATCCCCAGTGAACATTGAGGCCCAACGCGAAGATTGCGTAGATCATGGCCATGATCGCGAAGCCGATCAGGTAGTCGATGACTCCGCCGATGTCCATTCAGCTGACCCGCTACGCCGCGTCGCCGAAAATGCCCCGGGGGCGTGCCAGCAAGACGCCGATCATGATGGCGAACGCTACCGCCGGCTTATAGCTGGGATTGATCCACTGGGTGGACAGCTCCATGCTCACGCCAACAACGAGGGCTCCGATGAGCGCTCCGTAGGGACTGCCGATTCCGCCGAGGATCACAGCGGCAAACAGTGGAATCAGAAACTTCCACCCCATGATCGGTAGCAGCTGCGCCTGGACGACCGCCAGAAGGACACCAGCGACTGCGGCGAGCGCGCCACCGATCCCCCACGTCCACCGGACGACCTGCCTGGTGTTGATGCCGGACACGAGCGCGAGCGTGGGATTGTCGGAGGTCGCCCGCATGGCCTTGCCAATCTTTGTATAGGTGAGTAGGGCATAGACCGCGGATACCAGGACTACTGCGAGGACCGCGACGAACAGGCCATCGGGCGGAATGCGCACGTCCATTGGCAGGTGGTAGACCTGTCGCGACTCTCGCGGATAGTGCTGGGTTTCACCAGACCAGATCAGTTGGACAAGCCCCCGAATGGCAATCGCCACGCCCAACGACGCCATCATGAGAATTGCAGTGCTCGCCGCCCGGTCCCGCAGTCGGCGGTAGATCAAAGCGTCGAGCGCAATGGCTCCAAGGGCAACGGCCAGGGCTGTGAGCGGCAGGGCGATCAACACGGGAAATCCAAACGTGAAGGGCCCAAGCCCCGCGCCTTCGATGCCAACTCGCGGCAGCACACCGTCGACGATGAAGAAGGCTATGTAGGCGCCCAGCGCCATATAGTCGCCGTGAGCGAAGTTTCCAAGCTTCAGGATTCCGTAGACGAGCGTCAGCCCAATGGCGCCCAGCGCGATCACAGATCCAAGGATCAGCCCGTTGACGACGAGCCCTAATTTGGTGAATGGCAAGAAACCCAGGATCAGGAGTCCCGCAGCGAGCAGGGCAGAGATGCGGCCCGGCGACATTCCGACGCCAAAGCGTCGTAGAAAGCGCCCTGACGGCCAGGTGAGATTCTGAGGTTGGGACGAAACCGAATTCATAGGACTCGTCCTAGCCGCCGAGATACACGCGGCCGACCTCCGGATTGTCAAGCAGGGCCGGTCCGGTGTCCTGGAGTTGATTGACGCCGCCGGAGAGCACGTAGCCACGATCGGACATGCGCAACGACTCCTTGGCGTTCTGTTCGACCAGGAGGATGGATACCCCGGCGCTGTTGATGTCTTTTATTCGGTTGAACACGCCTTCCACCAGGGCAGGCGCCAGACCGGCCGACGGTTCGTCGAGGAGCAGAAGTACCGGGTCCAGCATTAGCGCCCTGGCAATGGCCAACATCTGGCGCTGTCCGCCCGAGAGAGTTCCCGCCTTGCGACGTGCACTGCGTCGCAAGTCGGGAAACAGCTCAAACATCTCGTCAATTCGGGATTGGTAGTCGTCCCGCCGCACGAAGGCGCCCATTTCGAGATTCTCGCGGATCGTCATGGATGGGAAGACATTGTCGGACTGCGGCACGTAGCACAGACCGCTTCGTACGATCCACTCCGGATCGTGCCCGGAGATGTCCACACCGCGAAAGTGCACCGAGCCAGACCTGACTCGCACCAGGCCGACGATCGCCTTCATGAGCGTGGACTTTCCGCAGCCGTTAGGTCCGATGATCGTTACCACCTGGCCCGCGTTCAGCTTGATCGACACGCCATGGAGGACTTCCGTCTCGCCATATCCGGCGACGACGTTGGACGCCTCAAGCAGTGCCACTGACTCGACCGCCCAAATAGGCCTCCAGCACTTGTGGATCGCGCTGTACCTCCGATGGCGTGCCTTCTGAAATCACGGATCCGTTGGCCATCACGATCACCGGATCACACATCGTCATCACGAAGCGCATGTCGTGCTCGATGATCAAGAAGGTGACGTTTCGCTCAACGCTGGCGCGCACGATGTTGGCCGAGAGATTGCGAAGAAGCGTTCGGTTAATCCCGGCGCCCGGTTCGTCGAGAAGGACCAGCTTCGGCTCGGCCATCAGCGTTCGCGCCAACTCCAACAGCTTCTTCTGACCACCTGACAGATTGCCGGCCAGCTCGTTCGCCAACTGCGCGAGATTGACGAGTTCCAGAACATCCAGCGCCCGTGCCTGCGTTCTTCGCTCCTCCCGGGCGACCTTCCACGGAGTCAACCAGCTGCACCACAGGTGCTCGCCGGACTGCCGGCCAGGGACGAGCATGAGGTTTTCCAGGACGGTCATACGCCGCAGTTCCCTGGGAATCTGAAAGGTGCGGATCAGGCCGTGCGCGAAGGTCTGGTGCGGTCGCAGGCCCGTGATGGATTGCCCATCAAAGTGAATCTCACCGCTTGTTGGCGCCAGCGCACCGGCCACAACATTGAAGAGCGTGGTCTTTCCGGCGCCGTTCGGTCCGATGAGGCCTGTAATTGTGCCGGGCATGACCCGAAGGCTGCAGCGATCCACCGCGCGAACCCCGCCGAAATCCTTGGTGACGTTCCGTACGTCAAGGATTGGCGGTTGGTTCGTCAATGCCCTTGCGCCTCTGTCGTAGAGCTTCGCCGGATGGGCACTCCCGGTGGCATCCGGCTACAGCGCCGATCTGCTGCGTACCATATACCAGATGCGCACCATAGACATTGGTCCGCTTCGGGCGCTCCACTGGCCGACCTCTGACCTTGAAGCGCCGCAGACCCTTCTGGCAGTCCACGGGATTTGGGTTGGTGCGCATGTCTGGAATGACCTCGGCGCCTATCTGGCATCACAAGGCTATGAGACCTACGCGGTCTGGCTCCGGCACCATCAGCCAGGTTCCGATCATCGACAGCTAGAAGGCCTGGGCCATCGAGACTACGCAGAGGACGTGGCTGCGGTTGTGCGTGAACTCGGCAGCCCCGTGATCATTGGACAAAGCATGGGAGGTCTGCTCGCGCAAATCGCCGCAACGCTCACCGATCCAGCCGGCCTCATCTTGCTTTCGAGCGCGCCGCCCTTCGGCATCCCCGTCCTTCCACGCCTCTCGCTGCTGACGACGGGCATTCGCAACTGCTTCGGGCGGCTATTCGATTCCAGTCCGATGCACCCGTTCGCAGACGAGGCGTTCTTGGAGCGCCTCCGCCCGGAGCAGCGGGCCCGGTTGACCGCGTATCGGACTCCCGAGCCCCGGCGTCTTGCAAGACAGCTCGCCTTCTGGCCACCCGTCGTCAGGGCTTCGCAAGTTCGCTGTCCGGTTTTCGTGGGCGCCGGAGACGAAGATCCGGTCATCATCCCGTGGGTAACTCGCCGAATCGCCGCGCGCTATCGCGTGATTCCTACCTTTTATCAAGGACGTGGCCATATGCTGAACCTTGAGCCGGGCTGGCGGGCCGTGGGCGATGACCTTATGCGCTGGGTGGAGCGATTCGTGGCCTGAGCACGGGAGGAGCGGAAAGTGAACAGCCGGCGACTTGGGACGACGGGGATGAACGTCAGCGCGCTCACCATGGGGTGCTGGGAAATCGGCGGTCTGGCCTGGGGACCAATGCCCGCGCCAGAGGCCGTGGACCTGGTACAAGCGGTGGCCGACGCAGGCATCACGGCCTTTGATACGGCGGAGGCGTACGGCAACGGCCGGAGCGAGGTCATCCTTGGCCACGCGCTGCGCGACCGGCGCGACGAGGTCACCTTCATCACCAAGACGGGATATTTGCCCGGAGTCGATGGCGCCCAGATGCTGCTGGACGAACAGCCTCGGGACTACCGGGCAACCTCGATCCGTCGGGCCTGCGAGCTCTCGCGACAGCGCCTTCAGACCGACTACATCGACGTCTACTTGCTCCACGACCCGCCGATGGATGCCGTGGTGCGCGAGGAGCCGTTTGCGGAACTGCGGCGTCTACAGGATCGAGGCGAAATCCGGGCTTGGGGCGTCTCTTCCAGTCCCGCCGTTGCGGCGGAGGCCGTCAGGCGATGGGGCGCGCAAGTTGTCGAGACACCATTTAACGCCGCTAATCCACTGGCGGCCGAAGAACTGTTCCCCGTGGCCGCCGCCTCGGGTGCCGGCGTCCTGGCCCGCAGCCCCTTCGCAAGCGGCAACCTGATCCTGACTCAGGAGCAGCGTCGGGTGCTGTACGCAGGGGACTGGCGACACTTTCACGATCCGGAGCAGGTCGCGGCCGATGCGGCCGTGGCGGAGCGGCTTGAGAAACTGGCCGACATGCGCGATGAACCAGCAACGGATACCGCGATCAAGTACGTTCTCGGGTATCCGGACGTCTCCACGTGCATTGTGGGCATCTCGGCGACTGCTGAGATCGCGCCGAATGTACGGGCTGCCGGCGAGCCCTACCTTGATGCGATCAGCCGTGCAGGGCTTGCCGAGACCTTGTGACGCTGATTCGACGATGGAGTCTCGCAGAGTCTGAAGGGCTCGACGCTGGTGCGCGCTGTCCCCTGACACTCGAGTATCGTTTCGACCGCGATGCCAGTGGGCGGAGGCGGCTCGTTGGTATAGACTACGCCGTTGATCCCGCCTTGGCGGGTTGGCGCACCGAGGGAAGGGTTAGGCAAATGGTTCGAGATTTGACACGACGGCGATTCCTCAAGGCGAGCTCGGCGCTTGGTGTCGGCGTCACCGGCGCAGCCACGCTGGCGGCTTGTGGTGAGACTCAGGTCGTCGAGAAGATCGTGACGCAGATCGTTGAAGAGGAAGTCATCAAGGAAGTCACAAAGGAAGTCGAGGTCGTCGTCCAGAAGGTTGTCACGGCCGCGCCGGCCATGGCGCCCGAGAGCACGACCGTCGAGTTTGAGTTTGTCAGCGACCACGTCTCTGGCGTGCGTGGCAAGTCCACCACGTGGGCGTTGGCCAACTTCCAGCAGGAGCGCCCGGACATCAAGATCAAGTTCACGCCCCAGGGCGGCGGGTTTGACGACTCGTTCGGCATCCGTATCGCGGCGGGCAGCGCCCCGGCCGCGGCCTTGTTGAGTTGGGGTTTCTTTGGAGCCCATCAAGACTCGTTCGTCCAAATCAACGATGTGCTTGACCGCCACGCGGACTTCGACGGGGCGGACCTCATCTACGAGCCGGACTCCTACACAATCAACTACGACACGACCTGGCCCTTCGTGGACTCGTTCCAGGGGCATGCCTTCGGCTTGCCCTACCAGGGCAACGTGAGCGGCCACTACTACAACATCGACCTCTACGATCAGTACGGCGTGCCGGAGCCGTCGGCTGACTGGACGTACAGCAACGAGTGGCTGGAGGCGGCCAAGCAGGCCACCGATGCGGACAACGAAATCTACGGGACTCGCATTTCAGGTGGCGGCGACATCCACTACTGGACGCCCATTAGCTGGGGCTTCGGTGGCAAGCAGTTCATCTCCTCCGACGGCACCCACACCGAGCACTTCGACAACGGTGGCGACCGGGGCTTCCAGTTCGCGGTGGACCTCATTCACAGGCACGGCGTGTCGCCGGCGACGGACGCACAGCGCGAGTTGGCTGGTGAGTTCGGCGACGCCTTCTCGGCCGGCAAGATCGGCGCCGAACTGCGGCGCGGCGACGCCAAGGGCAACGCCGTGATCAGCATTGGCGACCGCTTCCGCTGGGCGCTGGCCCCGCAGCCGAAGGGTGACGTGACCGGAACCGTGGCTGTGCACCGCACCAACCAGGGGCACTACGTCATCGACTCGGCGCGACGCCAGGGCGTAGTTGAGCCGGTGGTGGACTTCCTGGTTTGGATGGCCGGGCCCAAGATGCAGGCCCGCGCCGCCACGGACCGTGGCTTCCTGCCCTGCCGTTGGGATGCGCTGGAATCGCCGGAGAACCTGGCGGCGCCGCCCGAGCGGCAGGACTTGCTGGTCACGTTCGTGCGTGGCGAGTTCCGCACGTGGCAGGGCTACCATCCCAACCAGCGTGAGTGGTTGGCCTGGCGCGGCCGAGCCCACTTGGCCATGACCGGCGAGGCGTCGGTTGAAGAGGCCATTGAGAGTGCCGTGAACGAAGGTGACCGCATCCTCCGCCAGGACGTGGACTTGCTGAACAGTCGCATCGAGCGCTGGGGGCGAACGACTTAGTCGATCAGGTCAGCAACGCCAATCCGGCGCACACGCATTCGGGCGCGGTCTGCAAGACCGCGCCCGAATGCTGTACCGTGATACGTGTCTCACGGGGGGCTAAGCGCGATCTGGCATCGAGCCGGAGCAGGAGTCCGTGAGACGCAGGTGGGATTGATGCATGTCGGCTGCTCCGTCAAGCGGCTAAGCCTTACGGTGGCCGTGGGGGTTGTGGCTGCCCTGCTGACGGCATGTGGCGGCGACTTCGAATACAAGACGAGCGGTGATCGAATTGACGGCGAGAACCGCGCCGGAGTCGCCGACTGGGACGGTGCCTCAACTACCTCTCATGAGAACCTGATGAGCATCCAGGAGCAGTATCAGGCCAAGGTGAAGGCCGAGAGTGGGCAGAAGTAGGTCGGCCAAAGGGGGCCGATGGATCATGCACCAGACAGACACGTGGAGCCGCATCTGGCGTTGGCTTCGCTGCGTGCCCCTTCTGGCTCTTATCGGTGCCGCGTTGCTGGCGGGCTGCGGCGGAGATTTCGAATTCAAGACCAGCGGCGACCGCACGAGCGAGGATAACGTTGGGCCCAGCGAGTTCAACAACCCGGATGCCGCCGGACTGGGCGGAGCGTCCACGGCGTCGGACGAGAAAATGAAGAGCATCCAGGAGCAGTACCAGGCCAAGCTGAAGGCCGAGACTGGGCAGCGGTAGGAGGAAAGGGGCCCATTGTGACGATGCACCAGTTGCAAATGCACCTCCGTTGCAAGCTATATGGGGTTGGGGCATTGCTTGCGGCAGTCGTGATTGCCTCGCTTGTCGCGAGCTGTGGAGGAGACTTCGAGTACAAGACCAGCGGCGACCGCCTACAGGGAGAGAATCGCGCCAACACCGGCGAGTTCTATGGCGCATCGACGGCGTCGCACGAGAACCTGATGAGCATCCAGGAGCAATACAAAGCTAAGCTTGAGGCGGAGGCCGGCAAGAAGTAGGGCGATTGGGGGCAGGCGGCCATGTCGGGAAACGGAAAGCCAAGCCGCAGTGGTGTCCTGATTGGACGTATTTCACTTCTGAGCGCGCTGGTCGGCGTGCTCCTCGCGGGCTGCGGGGGTGACTTTGACTACAAGATCAGCGGCGACCGGGCGATCAATGAAGTGCGGGGCGCAAGGGCGGGCGGCGGTGGAAAGACCGCCACCCACGAAGACTTGATGAAACTGCAGGAGCAGTATCAGGCCAAAGTAGCCGACCAGGAATCCGGCGCAAAGAAGTGAGCGCTTGGTCTACCTGCAAACCACCCCGCGCCGCGAGGCCATTCGTGGCCAGGAGGTGAGGTCGCAATGAACGTGATCACGATCATGAACGACACGTTTCGACGCGACCACGTCGGGGCCTACGGGCTGGAAGCGCCGTGGTCCAATCCTGGAGCCGGCCACGGGCGCATCCATACGCCGAACCTTGACGATCTGGCCCGCCAGTCCGTGCGGTTCGACCGCTTCTACGCCGGCTCCTATCCGACCATCCCGACCCGCTATGACCTGTGGACCGGCCGGTTTGGGTTTCCCACTCGACCCTGGCAGCCGCTGGAGCGAGACGACCTGACACTCGCCGAAATCCTGAATTCGGCTGGCCACCCGACCATGTTGATTCACGATACGCCGGGACTTACGGCTGCCGGCTACAACTTCCAGCGAGGTTTCATGGGCTGGGAACGAGTGCGGGGGCAGCATGGCGATAGTTGGCGCACCGATCCTGGGCAACTCTGGCTACCGTGCGCTCCGCACAAGCACAAGAACCACCTCGGTGTGCGGGCCTACCTGCGAAACGTGCTGGACCGGCGTCACGAGGCCGAGTGGATGGCGGGCAAGTCGATTTTGGCGGCCATGGACTGGCTGGAACGCAACGCGGCTCACCAGGATTTCTACCTCTATATCGACATGTGGGACCCCCACGAACCGTTCGACGCGCCGCCGGCGGATCAGGCCCGCTATGAGGCGCCCGACTTCGACGGCGATTGGCTGATTTACCCGGCCTACGGGCGCGGGACCTACATGACGGATGACGAACGCGCGCACGTTCGCGCGTCGTACGCCGCGCTCTGCACGTACACGGACCGTTGGCTCGGCCACTTGTTCGAGAAGCTGGACGCACTGGGCCTTGCCGACGACACCCTGGTGATCTGGCTGACCGATCACGGCCACGGGCTCGGCGATCACGACCTGCAGGGCAAGCCGGGCAGCCAGCTTGGACGGCTCTTCGACCAGAACGTGCGCTGCCCGATGTTCATCCGGCACCCGGGCGGCATTGGCGCCGGTTCGAGCCGCGGCGAGGTGTGTCAGCACGTGGACATCTTTGCGACGGTGCTCGACGCCTTCGGCATGGAACCGCCAAGCGGAATCGACGGCGAGTCACTGCTGCCGCTCATCACAGGCGAATCGGCCTGGTCTCGCGTTACGGCCTTCAGCGGACGGTTTCCGCCCGGATTACTGACCAGCGGCGTGATTGGCGGCGCCGATCATGATGGCTTCGTGGGTCGCGAAGACCTGCCCGAACCGCTGACCGTTTCAAATGCGCAATGGCAACTGATCGCATCGCCGCGAGGCCACGTATCCGAGCTCTACGACCTTGAGAACGATCCGGACCAACTGCGGAATGTCGTAGACGAGCATCCGGACGAGGCCAGACGACTTCAGCATCAACTGCTCGACTTCCTCGAGACACACCGCGCGCCGCCAGAACTTGCCCGCGCTTTCGAGGATCAGTCGACGGCGAATCCCACAGTGTCGCCGCCGCTCATCGCCGGGCCGGATGCCGTGCTCTATGCCTTCACGGACGCGAACGGCAAGACGATCGCAGTTGAGAGCGAAGCTCAAGCTATCGAGTTCGCGCACGGCAGCCCTGGCGCAAGCGATGTGCGGCGCGTGCGGCTTCGCGATCTAGGCCCGGAGGGTCGGAACGCGCACATCGGCGCCCACGGCCAGTACTACTGGCCGGAAGACCTGCTGGTGAGCTAGTAGCCCCTGTCGCGAGTCACGACATTCAACAGTGGTTCGCCGGCGAGGTAGCGCTTGAGGTTCTCGATGAAGAGATCCTGGGCGCGCCGCATGTAGGCCGCGTTTCGATTGCCGGACACGTGCGGCGTGATGAATACGTTTTCCAGATCCCAGAGCGGGTTCTCGGGGGGCAATGGATTCGGGTCCGTGTGCAGAACGTCAAGGCAGGCGCCTCGGATTTCACCGCTCTGCAAGGCCCGAACCAGGGCGTCGTGATCGACGACTCCACCTCGGCTGACGTTGATGAAGTAGGCGTCGCGGCGCATTGCGCGGAAAGCTGACTCGTCAAACAGGCCCGCAGTCTCGGACGTCAGCGGCACTGTGGAGACGACGAAGTCGGCCTCTGCCAGGAGCTCCGGCAAGCCATCCGGTCCCACGATCCTCTCCGGGAGCGCGGCCGTCGGGTCGCCGACGTTCGGAAAGTCCATCCCGCTCACCTGGCGCACGTCGGGATTGCGCTTGCTGGCCAGGACTCGCATGTTGAACGCCTGCGACAGACGGGCCACGTGCCGTCCAATCTGCCCGTAACCCACGATGCCAACGGTCAGTCCAGTGAGATCGGTGAGCGTGCTGTGCGCGCGGTTGCGGACCTTCAGCTGCTGGTCACGGTAGAAGCCCAGCAGGCCGCGTGCCAGCAGGCCCATGGCGAAGATGCAGTATTCGCCGATCGGGACAGCGTGGCAGCCGGCGGCGCTGGTCACGGTGACGCCGTGCGCCGGATCGAAGACCGGATTCGAGAGCTTGTTGTCGACGCCGGTCGAGGTCATCTGCAGCCAGCGGAGGCGGGCGCCAGGTTCGAGTTGCGTGGGAAACCAGTGGGTGTAGAGGATCTCGGCGTCGCCGAGCAGCTCGGTGAGCTCCGGATTCGAGCGACAGGTCCGTTGCTCGATTTCAAGGTCGGGCGAGATACTGCGAATCTCATCTATCGCTTCGGAAGAGCCTTCGAGTTCGGGAACGGTTACCAGCACTTTGGTCATCTGAGAAGCCCTTCTGGTGTTTCCGGTTGACCGCTCACCATGACGCGATGTCCAGATTCGAGGGGCTCCACTTCGGATCCGTGGGACGTGGGAATGGCGACCGGGCGTGCGAAATCCCGCTGTTGGGTACGAAGGGATATTCCTCGATCAGTTCGTCGGGAAGGTCAATGCCCAGTCCCGGCGCACCCGTGGGTTTGATGTAGCCGTCCTTGAATTCGAATGCCTGGCCGATCAGGGCCTTGCCGAACGGGTTGTCCTTTTCGGGATACCGAACCATGAAGCAGTTCCGGTTGGCGAAGCCGACGTGGTAGTTGGCGGCCAGTCCGACCGCGGAGCTGAAGCTGTGCGTCACGATCCGCATGTCGTGCGCGTCGGCCGCGGCCATGATCTTCATGTCTTCGCCGATGCCTCCACACCAGGTGGCGTCCGGTTGCACGATGTCGATGGCGCGCTTCTCGAAAAATGGCTTGTAGCCGTGTAGCAGGGTTTCGTTCTCGCCGGCGGCCAGCGGGGTCTCGCAGAGCTCGCGAATCCGAACGTAGTCGTCGACATTTGTCTGGAGCACGGGCTGCTCCATCCAGAGCAACTGGTATTCGTCAAGGGCGCGGACCACGCGCAGCGCCGTGTCGGCCAGCCACGGCTTGCGGTTGAAGGGCATGCCCGGATCCAGAATCAGGTCCACGCTGTCGCCCAGGACCTCGCGCATGGCCTCGACCTTGGCGCGCTCCTGCGAAATCAGGTCCGGAATGCTGATGTGGCGTTCCTGGAGCATTTCGCCGACATGCGCCACCTTCAGGGCCGAGTAGCCTTCGTCAACCAGGCGCTGGGCCTGCGGCTTGTTCGCGTTGGCGATGCTGGTGTAGCAGCGGAGCTCGTCGTGGGCTTTCCCTCCAAGCAGCTGATACACGGGCACGCCCAAGGCCTTGCCAAGAATGTCCCACAGCGCGATTTCGACTCCGCCGAGCGCTGAAATGGAGGGGCCCACCGGCGCCCAGCGCAGGGCCTTGACCTGCATCTTGCGCCAGAGCGCGTGGATGTCGAACGGGTCTTCGCCCTCGATTACGGGGCCAAAGTGCTCGATCAGGGCGCGGAAAACTTCCGGCGCGTACCAGGAGATGTAGGACTCGCCCCAGCCGGTGATTCCCGCATCCGTGTCGACGCGGATGAAGCCCGAAGTCGACGGTCGGATGCCGTGTTGCCAGGGTTCGGGAACCGTGACCAGAACTGGCTGGACGTTAGTGATCTTGATCGGACGGCTCCTGGTGTGGTGCCCGGGTGGATTCCCGCGGCGGTTTCGGATGCATCGCGCTAACGGTCTGGAATAAGAGCACCGAGCTCACGCGGCTTAGAACCCGTAGGCGTAGAGCCGGGCGGCGCCGTAGAGCCAGAAACGGAGCTTGAAGCGGCCGGCCGGAATCTCGCGGATGCCGCCGCCATTCCAGGCCACGGGCTGGCTCCAGCCGTCCGTGCAAAGGTCGCGACAATCCTCTCGGCTGAAGCCGCCAAGCGGTTGGTCCGTGGTTGCGTCCAGGACCTCGACTTCGATCCAGCTGCGATTCTGGCGGACATCCCCGATGTTGAGTGTCAGCTGGGTTGACGCATCGCTGCGCTCGATGGGTTGGGTGACGGCGAACCCCGGAACCTCGCGGTCCGGCGTTTCCAGGCAGGTGAAGCCGTCTTGACGCAGGGTGGCGACGCCGAAGCGGGAGACGCGTACCTGGCCGGTGCTCGCAAACGGGTATTCGTCCGGCGTGTTCTCGCCGGGCCAACTGGTCCACTCTTCGCCGTTGCCGCCGTAAAACAGGTGAATCGTTCCGTCCTTAATGGCGGGCTTGTCGGCGATGACCAGCAGCCCGCCGTCCCACTCGTCGTTGCGGCCGCGCGGGATGACCGGTTGTTCCACGTCGAGCCGCTCAAAGCGCAGTCCGTCGCCGCTGACGGCCAGGCGAATGTCGGCGCAGTACGAGCCATAGATCCCGTAGCCATTGGGCACGTACCAGCCGTACTCGTACGCCATGGCCCATGCGCCTCCGTAGGGGGCGTACAAGACGTGGTGGTTTTCGTACTCGACCCCGTCATCGGGATCAAGCAGCGGGTTTTCGTCGGCGTTGCGGATGTTCACCATGTCGGGTCCGTAGGCCAGCAGCTTGGCCCGGCCCCAGGGTTTGTCGGGTCTGCTCAACGGGGTCCGGGCCTGCCAGATGAGCTTGTAGCGACGAGAGGGGTCGGGGTCCTGGTCGTCGCGGATCAGGTTGCCGCAGTCGGGGCTGCGACCCTCCCATTCGGGGATGTCGATCTTTGGACCCGCGCTCCAGTGAATGCCGTCCGGGGAGTAGTTGGCCCGGGATCCCTTGTAGTCGGGTACCGGCGCGGTGATGGCGTCGTCGGTGCGCAGGCGTGGACCGCGCTTGAACATCTTGTAGCGCTTGGCCGGGTCTGGCTCGGCGTTGTCCTTGAGCACCGGGCCGTAACCGAGCGCGACGATGTTGTTGGCCGTCGAGCCCCGCCAGGAGTAGAGATGCAGGTGCGGCTTCTCCCAGGTGACGCCGTCCTGGCTGGTTGCGTAGCCCATGGCGGTCCACTTTTCGGGCGCCAGATCGGATCCTGAGTACCAGGCCTTGAAGACGCGGTCCTCGTCGTCCCAGATGACTGTTGGAGAGGACCAGGGTCTGGCCTGGTTGGCGTCCCACTCGTGCAGGTCGCCCAGCGGCATTACCGGGTTGTTGGGGTGCTTTTCGGCCTCGCACACCCTGTGCGAGAGGTGATAGGTCGATTCGATATTGTCGAGTAGCAGCAGTCCGTCGCGCTGACCGGCCGTGGTATCGATGTGGAGCCCCCCAGATTTTGCTGCCACGTACTGGCGCGCATGGTACCGGCTGAGGCGCACGCGCGATGCTCCGCGCTTGGAGGTGCGGGCGGTGGCCGGGTCGCTGGGTACGATGCGCTGGCTGGCGTGAGCAAAGGTGGCCCTTGTGATTCCCGATCTCGTTGACAACGACCTTCACCTGTTCTTTGACGATGCCGAGGTTCTGGCGCGGGAAGGGATTGGGCGGCGTGTCAATACGCTGCGGCGCGAGCAGGAGCCGGTGCTGGTTGGCGACCGGCCGTGGGAGTCGGCCTGGCAGGGCGGATGGATCTCGGTCGTCCATGACGACGAGGCCGGCCATTACAAGATGCTGTACGTGGCGCATCCGGCGGGTTCGAGGTTTCACGGCGTCTGCGTGGCGACTTCCGCCGACGGCGTGGAGTGGGACAAGCCGGAACTCGACGTGTATGCGCTGCCGGACGGGACGCGCACGAACGTCGTGCTCCCCTGGGAGCGGGGATCGACGCAGACGCTGCTGACGCTGCTGGACCGCGTTCCCGGACCTCGCTACCAGGCCATGACCTACCAGGTGCGGCGAGATTCGGACGGCACGCCAACCGGTCGGGGGATGTTTCGGGGCGTTTCCGACGATGGACTGCATTGGACGGTGGACGGCGAGCCGACGCTGCCGGGCCAGGGTGATCGGATGCAGCTGGCCTGGGATCCGCGGCGACAAACGTGCATGTTGCTGACCCGCCACCGGCACCTTAGCGTGCAGCGGCGGGCGGGTGTGCAAGGGCTCAAGCGCGACATGGACTTGTGGGAAAGCCCGGACTTGCTGACCTGGACACATCACGGGCGGATGCTGTGGCCGGACGATGACGATCCCGCCGGCACGGAGTTCTACAGCATGTTCCCGGCGGCCTATGGGCCGGGACACCTGGGATTCATCGAGGTCTATCACACAGCCGACGAGACGCTGGACGTGCAGTTGGCCTGGAGCGACGACGCACGCCAATGGAGGCGTGTGGCCGGGCGAAAGCCGGTCATGCCGCTGGGCGGCGAAGGTTCCTGGGATTCACATTGGATCATGCTGGCCAGCACGCCGCCGGAGCCGGTGGGCGACCGGCTGCGCTTCTGGTATGCCGGGACGTGCACCCATCACGGAGCCGCGGATCGTCACCGGCGGGGATATGGCATCGCGACGATTCGCCGCGATGGCTTTGTCTCGATGGAAGGCGAGATGTTCGGCGGCTCGATGGTGTGCGGTCCGCTGGATGCTCGGGAGGCGCGGCGGTTGACGCTGAATCTGCGCGCTGAGACTGGCGCGGCGTCGGTTGAGGTCCTGACCGCTCGCGGTGAGCCGATCGAGGGTTTCACGGCCGACGACTGCCGGTTCTCGTCGTTGAACTCGGTCGAGGTTGAGGTGAGCTGGCGGGGTGGGGCGGTGGTCCCGCCGCAGGCGGACGGGGAAGTGCTGCTGCGGGTCAATCTGCGGAGTGCCAGCCTGTACAGCTATCGCTGGCTGCCCGCGTAGATTGAGTCGGCGCCGAATTCCGAACGGCGTATTCGACGGGACTTGACGGAGTACTGCCGGCAACTCAGGGCCCGAGGCCGTGACCGCCGCCGACGACTTATCATTGCTCAGGCTTTGGTGCGTGAGTGTTTCGTGCTCGCAAAGGAGCGAAGCTTGTGAGTGCCTTGGTTGCCCGGCGCCGAGTACTTGGTGCACTTGCGGCTGGGATGGCGACACTAACGATGGCTGGGTGCGGCAGTCGTCCTGCCCTTGAAAAGGAAGGACTCGCCGGGGGGTACAAGTTTCCCGGCGCCCGGCCCAGCGATTCCGGGTACATCTCTGATGAAGAACGCGCGAAGCTGCAGGCGCAGTTTGAAGGTGCGGAGGCAAAGACACCGACGCCGGGATAGTTGGCGTAAAAGTTCGGGCTACGGCTGGCGAACAATGAGTGAATTCGCCGGCTCGAAGGGGCAAGCGCAACGGCGCGGGCGCCAATGGCGCCCGCGCCGTTGTTTTGCCAGGGAGAGCTCTTGCTAGCCCGTGGGGCCTCCGAAGTAGTCGGAAACGCGCTGGAAGCCTTCGAGGCCGGCCTCGAGGACTCCGTCGCCGTGAGCCACAGCGTTGGCTGCGGACTCCTCGGGCGTTTCATCGCCAAGGAAGCACGGGTGCACCATGCCGCGGAAGGCCAGCCACTCAAGGAATGAAGGGTGGTACTTCGGCCAGCGGCGGGCGTCGTAGTTGCGCAGGGCGTGTTCCAGCCACTCCATGCCCAGGGGCGGTGGAGCCGTGGCTGCGGGAGTGCTCATTGCTTCCCAGTTCACCGGGGCGAACCCGCGGTCAACAGCAACGCGAGCCTGGACTTCCGGACCCGACATGTAGACGAGGAAGTCAACAACCGCCTCTTCCGTCCCGCGCTTGAACGCCGCATCGGTAATGAGGTGCGGCTGGTCCTGGCGGTGGTTGGCCGATGTCCCGGTGACGTCGCCCTTCGGCTGCGGGCCGAGCGACCAGCGGAAGCGGTCCTTGATTGACGCGACCATGTAGCCGGTGCCGTCCGCACGGCGCGGCCACATGCCAGCCTTGCCTGCCTGGAAGAGGTTGCCGAACTCGCCGGCGAGCTCGCGCGCGGCCTCAATTGGCGGCGAGACCTCATCCTGCAGCACGAGGTCAACGGCCAACTTGAGGCCGTCGATGCCACCGTCGTCGAAGATTGACGTGTGTGTGGCTTCGGGGTTGATCAGCTGCTTGGCGCCCATGCCGTAAGCCATCGGCGTCCAGATGTGGATGTCGCCGCCGCCGAGCACCAGCGTCCCGTAGGTTCCGGCTTCGGGGTCAGTCAGGCGCTTGGCGGTTTCGCGAAATTCGCCGCCGTACGACCAGCTGTCCTGTGGCTCCTCGATGCCAGCGTTCTCGAACATGTCGATGTTCCAGGCCATGCCGCCGGCCACGTGCTGGTACGGCATACCGAAAATCGGCGTGCTGGTGTCCCACTCTGTCCGGTAGGGCCAGGTGAGGTCGAGGTCGGCGGTGAACTGGTCCGTCAGGTAAACGTAGTTCGCCGGGTCGAAGTCCGGGTGCTTGGCCAGGATGTCATTGATCGGCCGAAACACGCCGTCGGGCCCGAACAGGAATATGAAAGATCCGTCCAGCAGGGCCGACTCGGACATGGTGCCGGCGGCGATTCGGATGGGAATCGTGTCGCCGATGTTGCCGGAGTTGGGCGTGAAGACGACGGTGACGTGGGGTGCAATCTGGGCATAGCGCTCGAGCGCCCATTGCATGGACTGGGCTCGCGGGCCGGACGTGTGGTCGCTGATGTGCTCGAACGCGACCGGAACGGCTTGCGGCGCGGCCTCCACCTCCACGATCTTTTCGACCTCTACGACCTTCTCGACCTCGACGACCTGGGTAACGACCTTTTCAACCTGGACTTCCTGCACCTGGGTCTGAGTTACGACTTCCTGGACGACCTGAGTAACTACTCGATCGACCGGAACTTCCCTGACCTCGGTCTCCTTGACGATCTTCTCGACGACCTGGGTCACGATCTTTTCGACCTCGACCGGGACTTCCTTGGTGACGACTTGAGTCTCGCCACAGGCGGCCAACGCGGCCACGCCGGCGACGCCAACGGCGCCAACGGCCGAGGCCCGAACGAAATTCCGGCGGCTTATTGCTTTCGGCATGCCTACTCCCTTGTGAATGCTTGCAAGCCTCGATACCCCGTTGGTAGCGAGTCGCCCGCGAGCATGACGGAATACCACGCCGGAGTATTCCAAAAGCTGGCGAATCGGGCGAACGGTTCTTCGGGTACCGTGTGATTTGCGCCTTGGGCTTGATGGCGGGAGTGACTGATGCGTCGACGACTGGTGCTGGCGGGATGCGGGGGCATGGGGCGAAGGCACATGCGCGGATATCGAGTGCTGGAGGACTTTGAGCCGGGGCGCCTGGCGCTGGCGGCCGTGGTTGATCGGGAGATCGAGCGGGCGGAGTTCCTGGCGGGTGAGGCGGAGGAGATCCTGGGGTCTCGGCCGGCGTGCTTTACCTCGATTGAGGACGCGATAGCGGCAACACCGGACTTGGACGTCGTCGATGTCGTGGTGGCGGCGGCGGCGCATCACGTGGTGGTGGAGACGGCGACGGCGGCCGGGTTGCACGTCTTGTGCGAGAAGCCGATGGCGCCGGGAGTACGGGCCTGCCGGGCCATGCAGAGTGCCGCGCAGCGAAATGGACGCGTGTTGTCGGTCGCGGAGAACTACCGGCGAGACCCGATTGCGCGGCTGCTGCGGGCGGTGCTGGATGCGGGCGGGATTGGTGAGCTGCGGACGGTGGTGGATTACGCGGCAGGAGGCGGGCGCGGGGCCAGCGCCGGGGGATGGCAGTTCAAGCGGATGCAGGGCGGCTCGCTGCTGGAGTCCGGCGTTCACAACGCGGATCTGCAGCTGTATTTCGGGGGCGACATCGACCGGGTTCACGGGCAGGTGCGGTTGCGGGAGCCGCTGCGATATTTCCGAGGCGAGAAGGTGAAGCCGTTTCACGAGCATTACTCGGCGGAGTACCCGGAGAGCCAGCCGGCGGATGCGCCTGATGTGTTGATGGCGACGTACGAGTACGCCAATGGGGCGCTGGGGCAGTGGCTGTACGAGCTGGCTGCGCAAGGGCCGGGGTTTAACCGATTCACGTTTTGGGGCAGCGACGGGCAGATAGACATGCCGGGGGTGCGGCAGGGCTTGCCGCTGCAGGTGTACCCCGGGCGGTCGAAGGAGGCGTTGCCGGATGAGGAGGTGCTGGCATTGGCGCCGGACTTTGGGCTGGACGACCGGACGGCGCGGTTCTTTGGCGGGGAGCGGTTGGCGCGGTATGACAACGATCACAGTGACGTCGGGAGCGGGGCGGATTTGAAGCTGATTGCGATTGAGATGGCGGAGTTGCTGGATGCGATCGAGGGCGACGGGAGAGTCGAGGTGGACGCGGAGGTTGGGCTGGCGGCGGTGGCGCTGGTGATGGCGGCGCATGAGTCGTCGGAGGCGGGGCGGCCGGTGACGATGGAGGAAGTGGTGGATGGGTCGCTGAGCGCGTACCAGGACGTGGCGGATCGGGAGTTGGGGTTGCTGAGCTAGGCGGCGAGTGCGGGGCGGACGCGGGTGGGAGGAGGGCCTCGCGTGCGCAGTAAGAG
>WTFW01000107.1:0-7899 GCA_011523785.1 Chloroflexota bacterium
ACCAACCTCCCACTTCCATAGGAAACCCCCGCCGAACCAGGGGCGGGACCAGATCGCCGTGTACAGAGCCTGCAGAGCTCGTGCCTGCGCAAGACCGCTGACTTCGGCGTCGGTCGTTGCCCAGGGCTCCCAGGCGGTGTACTCGGTACTGCGGTAGCCGTACTCGGGAAAGATGATGGGTAGGTCATGTTGCTGGGCGAGGCGGTCGAGACGGGCGGGGGCGATTTCGGTGGAGGTGGCCAGGGCGCGGCGGACGGTGGCGGAGAGGCGGCGGAAGACCTCGCCGGAGCGGCGGAAACGGACCTCGGCCTTGGAGGGGTGGACGTTGACGTCGACTTCCTCGGGAGGAATCGTCAGGTTCAGCACGATCACGGGGAAGCGGCCGGTGGGCATGACGCTGCGGTAGGCCTCGCTGACGGCGGCGGAGAGGAGGCGGTCGCTGACCCAGCGGCCGTTGACGAAGAGGGCGATGTCGGCGCGCGAGGATCGCTGGAGGTGGGGCTGGGAGACGAAGCCGTCGATGCCCAGGGTTTCGCCGGGCGGGAGCTCAATGAGCTCGTCGACGAGGGTTGCGCCGTAGATGGCGAGGAGGGCGGTGCGAAGGTCGCCGTCGCCGGGGGTGCGGACGCGCTCGCGGTGGCCGTCGTGGAGCCTGAACGCGACGTGGGGGTGGCCGAGGGCGGCGCGGGTGACGGCGGCGACGATGTGACCGAGTTCGGTGCGTTCGGCCTTGAGGAACTCGAGGCGGGCGGGGATGGTTCGGAAGAGGCCGCGGACGGTGACACGGGTGCCGCGGGCGCCGCCGACGGGGTGCTCCTCGATGACGCGCTCGTCGCGGGCGAGGACCTCGCGGCCGGGCTGGCCCTCGGCGGTGACGGACCTGAGGGTTAGCTCCGCCACGGCGGCGATGCTGGCAAGGGCTTCGCCGCGGAAGCCGAGGGTCTGGATGCGGGCGAGGTCGTCGACGGTGGTGAGCTTGCTGGTGCTGTGGCGTTCGACGGCGAGGGCGACCTGATCAGGCGGGATGCCGGTGCCGTCGTCGGTGATCTCGATGAGGGCTTTGCCGCCCTGTTCGACGGCGACATCGATGCGGCGGGCGCCGGCGTCGAGGGCGTTATCGAGGAGCTCGCGGACGACGGAGGCGGGGCGCTCGATGACCTCGCCGGCGGCGATCTTGCCGCTGATTTCCGGCGGGAGACGCCGGATGCTCACGTGCGGAGGGTTCGCTGAAGCTCGTACAAGGCGGTCAGGGCATCCAAGGGGGCGAGCTGTTCCAGGTCGAGGGAGCGGAGGTCGTCCAGGACGGGATGTTCGGGAGGCGGCAGGAGGCTGAGCTGCGTGGGCGAGGGCCGGCCGTTGGATTGGGTTTCGAGGTCGCCGAGGATGGCGGCGGCACGGCGGATGATGGTGGAGGGGAGGCCGGCCATTTCGGCGACGTGGACGCCGAAGCTGCGATCGGCGGCGCCGGGCATGACACGGCGGAGGAAGACCACCCGGCCGTCCTGTTCGATGGCCGAAGCGTTGAGGTTGTGGACGCGGGGGAGCAGGTCGGCCACGGCGGTGAGCTCGTGGTAGTGGGTGGCGAAGATGGTGCGGGCGCGCAGTCGTGGATGGTTGTGGAGGTGCTCGATCACGGCACGGGCGACGGAAATGCCGTCGTAGGTGCTGGTGCCGCGGCCGATTTCGTCCAGCACGATGAGGCTGCGGGGGGTGGCCTGGGCGAGGATGGCGGCGAGCTCCAGCATCTCGACCATGAAGGTGCTGGCGCCGGCGGCGAGGTCGTCGTGGGCGCCGACGCGGGTGAAGATGCGGTCGACGATGCCGATAGAGGCGCGGGCGGCGGGGACGAAGCTGCCGACCTGGGTCATGAGGACGATCAGGGCAACCTGGCGGAGGTAGGTGGACTTGCCGGCCATGTTGGGGCCGGTGAGGACGGCGATCTGGCGTTCGGCGGGATCCAGGAACGAGTCGTTGGGGACGAAGCGTTCGTGCTGGGCGAGCTCGACGACGGGGTGGCGGCCGGCTTCTATCTCGAGGCCGTCGCCTTCGTTCAGTTCGGGGCGGACGTAGGCCTGGCGCTCGGCCACTTCGGCGAGGCCGGCGGCGACGTCAAGCGCGGCCAGGGCCTGGGCCGTGCGCTGGAGGGCGGGGCCGTCGGCGCTGAGGCGTTCGACGACTTCGTCGAAGAGGGTGCGTTCGAGCTCGGCGATACGTTCCTCGGCGCCGAGGACGCGGGACTCGTATTCCTTGAGCTCGGGGGTGACATAGCGTTCGGCGTTGGCGAGGGTCTGGCGGCGCTGATAGACCTCCGGCACCTGCTCGCTATAGGCGCGACCGACCTCGAGGTAGTAGCCGAAGACGCGGTTGTAGCCGACCTTGAGGCCGCGCAGGCCGGTCCCTTCGCGTTCGCGGCGTTCGAGGCCGGCGATCCAGCCCCTGGCCTCGGTCGCGGCGTCGACGACACGGTCGAGTTCGGCGCTGTAGCCGGGGCGGATGATCTGGTTACCGCGTTCGGTGACGGCGCGTTCGATCAGGGCCCGAGCCTCGGCACAGGGATCGAGGGCGTTTCGCAGGCCGGTGAGGGCTGGCTCTTCGGCGTTCAGCGTCTCGCGCAGGTCGGTCACGGCGTTGAGGGCGGCGGCCAGGTGGCGGACGTCGGAGGCGGAGACGGCTCGGCGAACGACGCGGTTGGCCAGGCGCTCGAGGTCACCGACCCGATCAAGGGTGGCTTGCACGAGGGCGCGCAGGCCCGGGTCATCGAGAAGGACCTGCACGCGGTCCAGGCGTTGTTCGAGGCGAGCGCGGTCGATGAGCGGGCGGGTGAGCTGTTCGCGCAGGCGGCGGGCGCCCATGGGGGTGTGGGTGCGGTCGAGGACGGCCAGGAGGCTGCCTTCGCGGCGGGCATCGCGGCCGGCGGTTTCGAGCTCGAGGTTGCGGCGGGTGAAGGCGTCGAGTTCCATGAAGTCGGAGGTGCCGTAGACGTGGACGCCGGTGAGGACGTGGAGGGCAGCGGGGTCCGTGTCTTCGACATAGCGCAACAGGACGCCCACGGCATGGGTGGCGAGGGGGCGTCCTTGCAGGCCGAGGCCTTCCAGGTCGCGGACCTGGAAGTGGCGGGCGACCATTTCGCGGGCGGCGGCCGGGTCGAGCAGCCAGGCGTGGTCGTCCTGGGGGACGCCGACGGGCGCTTCGCCGTCAGGGAGACCAAGGGTGAGGGTCTCGCGGGCGTTGACGCGGGCGAGTTCGCGGGCGAGGGCCTGGGGACTGGCCTCGCAGGCGGCCAGATCGCCCGTAGTGATGTCGGCGTAGGCCAGGCCGCGGGCGTCGCCATCGCCAACGGCTACGGCCAGGTAGTTGTTGGATTCGGGCTTGAGCCAGTCCTCGTCGAGGACCGTGCCGGGGGTTATGACGCGGGTGACCTGGCGCTCGACGAGGCCGCGGCCGACCTCGCCGACCTGGTCGCAGACGGCGACCCGCAGGCCAGCCTCGATGAGGCGGCCGATGTAGGTGGGGGCGGCGTGGTAAGGCACGCCGCACATGGACACGCGGTTGCCTTTGCCGAACTCGCGGGAGGTCAGGACGATTTGCAGGACGGCGGCGGCGCGTTCGGCGTCCTCGTCGAACATCTCGTAGAAGTCGCCGAGGCGGAAGAGCAGGATCGCGTCGGGCTGCTGTTGTTTTATGTCAAGATACTGACGCCGCAGGGGGGTCGTTTTCGGCTTGGTCGTCGTCAAGCGCCTCCCCTTACGCGCTGCCGGACAAAAACCGAACTTTGGCTCAGCGTAGCACCGGGCGGATTGCCGCTCTTGTCCGCCCGAACACGCGTCAGCTGTCGATCAACCCGCGCAGGTAGTCGTGGGCCTGGGCGGCGTAGGCGAGGGGGTCGAGTCCGTCGAAGTTGGGGCTGTGCATGACCAGCCAGCCGTCGTAGCCGATGGCCTTGAGGCAGCCGACCACACCGGGAATGTCGACGCCACGGGGGTCGTCGACTCGCAGGTTCTGGTACTGGACGTAGCCGCCCTGGGCGGAGATGGGAATGCCTTCGTCTTCGCCGACCAGCAGCATGTTCTGGACTTCGGCGTGCTTGATGTAGGGAGCGAGGGCGCGGACGGCGGATTCCAGGTAGTCCTGGCCTTCGATGTAGAGATTGGCGGGTTCGAAGACGAGGCCGACGTTGCCGCGGTTGACGCGGCGCAGCATGTCGAGGGAGCCGGCGACGGTGTTGAAGGGGGTGCCGTGGTGGGTGAACTGGACGAGGTCGACGCCGAAGGCGGCGGCCCTGTCGGCGGCTTCGCGGACCATGGGGATCTGCTCGATGGAGCCGATGCTGGGGCGGATGCGCTCGGCGCCGATACGGAGGGCGAGGTCGAGGTATTCGTCGAAGCGCGGGCTGAAGCGGCCCTCGGTGGCGGAGTCGGCCACCAGGCAGCAGGCAGCCAGGCCGTTCTCGTCGAGGGCCTGCCGAACTTCGGTTACGCGGGCCAGGGACGCGCCAACTTCGAGCTGCGAGTTGCGGACTTCGAGGGCGCCGTAGCCAATGCGGGCGGCGGCCTCGGCCAATTCGGGCAGGTCGATGAGGGCCCGGGTTTTTTCGTGGGGAGCTTCGACGACTCGTCCGGATAGCGCCAGTTTCATCTCGGTCTCCTTATGGTTCGAGTAGACGAAGCGGACAGTTGCGGGCGCTTTGCTTCCAGGTTACGCATCAATCTCCAGCAGGACTTTGCCGCACTGGCCAGTGTGGATCGTGTCCATGGCGCTTTCGAACTCGGCCAGCGGGAAGGTGTGGGTGAGCATAGGGTCGAGAACGTCGCCATGGCGGATGAGGAAGGCTTCGGTCCGGTACCAGGTGTCCCAGATCAGGCGGCCGGTGACGCCGTAGACCTCCAGGCCCTTGAAGAGCAGGTCGTCGGCGAGGTTGATGGATACCGGCGTCGGTGGGATGCCCAGAAGTACAACTTTGCCGGCATTGGCCGAGAGGCGCAGGGCCTGGCGGAAGGCATCCGGGTGGCCGGACATTTCCAGGCTCACGGTCGGTCGGCTGCCCAGGGCGTCGAAGAGGTCCGACTCGAACGACGGCGCGGCCGCATCCAGGGTGGCATGCGCCCCCATGGTTTCGGCCAGGCCGCGACGATAGGCCGATATGTCGCTGGCGACAATGGGGTAGGCACCCACCGAGTGGGCGACAGCAATGGACATGAGTCCCATGGGGCCGCAACCGTAGACGGCGATGGGCTGGCCGGAGACGTCGAAGCGCATGGCGGCGTGGACGGCGTTGCCCAACGGCTCGAACAGGACGGCGCGTTCGAGGGGGATTTCGGGCCGCACCTTCCAGGCGACGCGCGCCGGGACGGCGACGTGTTCGGCGAAACCGCCGTCCACATCGATTCCGAGGATGCGGAGGTCTTCGCAGACGTGGGCGTTGCCGGTACGACAGGCGCGGCAGACGCCACAGAAGATGTGACTTTCGACGGCGACCAACTCACCCACGTCGAAGCCCTTGGCGGCGGCGCCGACGGCGGCCACTTCGCCAACGATTTCATGTCCGAGAGTGAAGGGTGTGGGGAAGTTGAGCTCGGCCCAGGAGTCCCAGGCGTAGAGGTGGCGGTCGGAGCCGCAAATGCCGGCGCGGCGGACGCGCAGGAGGAGTTCGTCGAACCCGGGTTCAGGTCGTTCGACCCGGGCGACTTCCACGCCGCGCTGGGGGCGCGCTTTGCGAATGGCGAGCATCGTCAATCAAGAGCTCCTTGTGCTGGTCAGCCGTCGAGCCCAAGCTCGGCGGCTACGGATTACTGGTTCAGACCGGCC
The DNA here is from genome assembly GCA_011523785.1 of Chloroflexota bacterium. GTDB lineage: Bacteria > Chloroflexota > UBA11872 > UBA11872 > UBA11872 > UBA11872. The sequence goes on from WTFW01000107.1 coordinate 5,806, forward strand.
CGGCGCGCGGCCCTTGGTCGCGGCCCCTGGGGTGGTTGGCCAGGCGGTTTTCGGCAGCGCGTTCAACGGTGATGTTAATTCGCCGGGTGCGCGTGGGCGCCCTCTTGGCGGATTTGATCCACCAGAGGATGTTCTTCTTGGCCGAGGCGGAGAAGCGCGCGAAGTGTGTATTCGCGGACGGGTTGGACCGCAGGGCCTCGGCCAGGTCGTCGGGAATCACGAGGTCTTCGATCTCGTCGCCGATCGTCCAGGCGCCGTTGGCCCTGGCGGCGTCGACCAGCGCCTGGCCGGCCGGTTGCAGGCGGCCTTCGTCGACGAGCCGGGCGATCTTGGCCCTGTTGATGCGCGACCAGGGGCTGGTGGGGTTGCGCGGACAGAACCAGCGCGTGGCGCGTTCGTCGTCCAGCCGGTTGGTGCGCGAATCGATCCAGCCGTAGGCGAGCGCTTCGTCGACGGTGTCGGAGTATTCGAGGGCCGGCTTGCCGGTGTGCTTTTTCCAGACGACCAGCCAGACGCCGCGGGAGGCGTTGTGGTTCCGGTGGAGCCAGGCCCGCCACTGGCCGAGCGACTCGGCGTGGAACATGGGCTTGCCGTCGCGGTGAAGCTCAGCCACGCTCGCTCAACCGCAATGGACCAGACGGTTCAGGAAGCCTCTGCCGTTTCCGCCATGGCAAGTTCGAGTTTGCCGATCTCGTCCGTCAGCACGGGCAGCATGTCGGCTTCGTCCACGGTCTGCAGGATTTCGCCGTGGCGGAAGATCACCGCGCGGCCCTTGCCGCCGGCGATGCCGAGGTCGGCGTCCATGGCTTCGCCGGGCCCATTCACCACGCAGCCCATGACGGCGACCTTCATGGGCTGCTTGACGCCCTTCATCACGTCCTCGACCGCGTCGGCCAGGCCGTAGAGGTCAATTTCGCAGCGCCCGCAGGACGGGCACGAGACCATGGTGGGGCCGACGGTCTTGAGGCCGAGGACCTTGAGAATCTCGTTGGCGACGCGGACTTCCTCGACCGGATCGGTGGTGAGGGAGACGCGCATGGTGTCGCCGTAGCCGTCCCACAGCAGGCTGCCCAGACCCACCGAGGACCGGATGATCCCGGTGCTCGGCGGCCCGGACTCGGTGATGCCGATGTGGAAGGGATACATGACCAGCTGCGCCAGGGCCTTGTAGGCGTTGATGGTGACGTCGACCTCGAAGGACTTCATGGAGATCTTGATCTGGTCGAAGTTCATGTCCTCGAGGATTTTCACGTGTTCCACGGCGTCCTCGACCATGAGGTCCACGAGTTCGTCGCCTTCCGGGCGACCGTCGAATTTCTTGGACCAGGCTTCCTGGATCGATCCGGAGTTGACGCCGATGCGGATCGGGATGTCGCGGTCCTTGCAGGCGCGGACGACCTTTTCGACGTTTTCGCGTCCGCCGATGTTGCCCGGGTTGATGCGCAGGCAGTCGAACTCGGCTTCGGCGGCCATGAGGGCGAGGCGATAGTCGAAGTGGATGTCCGCAACCAGGGGCGCATCGGTGCGGGCGCGGATGTCCTTCAGGGCGGCGCCGGCGTACTTGTCGGGCACGGCCAGGCGAACGATGTCGCAGCCGTGTTCCATCAGGCGCTCGATCTGGGCCACGGTGGCGTCAACGTCGCGCGTGTCGGTAATGGTCATCGACTGGACCGCGACGGGCGCGCCGCCGCCGATGGGCACGTCCCGGACCTTGATCTGGTAAGACCCGCGTCGCTTGATCATGCGCTCATGCTCCGCGTTGTGACAGGGGGTCGTTGTTTGAAGCGTACCCCGGATTCGGCGCTCAGACCAGAACGCGCCCGACGCCGGCCGCGCGAGGCGCGGCCGGCGTCGGGAGTAGACGTGATGCGCCCTGCCAGGGCTACATCATGTCGTCCATGGACATGTCGTCCATCTTCATCATGTTGATCTCGTCTTCCGAGATCCCGATGCCGTAGAGCACGCCGGCGTCGGTACCCTCCAGGAAGGCCTTTTCGGTACCTCGACCGATCACGTCAGCGGCGATCCGGTAGGGCAGGTCCATGTCCATGCTCATGTCCATGTCGTCGCCCATCTTCATGTCGTCGCCCATGC
>WTFW01000107.1:7999-26251 GCA_011523785.1 Chloroflexota bacterium
TCCATGTCCATGCTCATGTCCATGTCGTCGCCCATCTTCATGTCGTCGCCCATGCCCATGTCCATGTCCATGCCCATGGCCTTCGACGCCTCAATGCGGGCCTTCGCCACGGCGACGATGCGGTCGTAGTACATATTGCCGGTGATGGCGATCGCGGCGTTGTGTTCTTCGATCCACTTGGCGGCGGCGTCATCACCGTAGACGGCGCGATAGTTGGCCTGGACATCAGCCGACTGGTCTTCGAGCCGCTGGCCGTCGTTGGCGGCGGGGTGCATGTCCGCCAGTGCCGGCGCCAGGGTCGCGAGGACCAAGGCACTGACGAGGGTCAGCAGCATCAGCGCGCGCATCGGCGCTGGCAGAGATAGTTGGCGAAGCATCTGTTGTGCCTTTCATAGGCGAGTCCCGCCACCGTGACGGGTACGAGCGATCCGCAGACCCCCACAAGCCCTGAGGATTCTATAGGGCCGAAGAATCGTCAAATCCGAAGCTCGCGTATGGGGCAGAATTCACATAGCAGATCTGGCGCTGCCACCCCTTCTGGGCGCTGAGATGACACGTCGCGAGCCAAGGCGATTGCTCGCCCTGCCAAGTCTGAGGTGATTGGATACGCCATAGAATGGCGTGCAGGAGTTTCGAGGTTGTTTGAAGCGGCTGGCTGTGAATTCGAGAGCTAATGCCGATCAGGGACCGGGATACTGGATCCGACGAGGATCCCATCCGCACCACCCTGAGCCGCGACGAATTGCGCTGGAACGAGTACCGGGTCCGACGCGGGGCGTCGCAAGAGTATGCGAGCACTGGCCGCCTAGGAGGAACGAATGGCTGATGAGAGCGCGGGGCGACGAATCCCCGAGTTGAGCGTTCTGGCGCGCGGTGGCCTGGCGGGGCTGCTGTCGGGGTTGCTGGCCATCGGCCTGAGTGAACTGTACGCGGGGATCTTTGGCGGTTTGCCGTCGCTGCTCGTCTCGATGAGCGGCCGGATTGTGGACCTGAGTCCGCGGGCGATGGAAGAGTTCGCGATCAGCGTGTTCGGCACCAGCGACAAGCTGGCGCTGGTCATCTTTCTTGTGGTACTCAGCGCGATTTTCGGGACCACGTTTGGTGTCGTGGCGCTGCGGTCCCGACCGGCAGCCGCGGCGGGATTTGCGGCATTTGGAGTCCTGGCAGGTCTGGCAAATGCCTTTGACGCTCAGTCGACTCCGGCCCACGCCGCAGCCGCAGCTTTGCTTTCTGTCGGTGCGGGGATCGCGACGCTGCTGTGGTTCGTCCACCTGATCCAGATGCCGGCGGCCGCCAGCGCGGTAACGCCGGCCGTCCCGATGCAACCACAGCGACGGCTCTTGCTTGGCACGGCGACGCTGGTTGCGGCGACCTCAGTCGTGACCGGTGTGGTAGGGCGCAACCTGATCGAGCGCGCCAAGGTGGCGGTGGCCAAGCGCGAGGATGTGGTGCTGCCGACGGTGCAACGCCCCTCGGCAATAACGCGCCCTACGCCGGCGACCAACGCCGCTGAGTCAGCAGCTCCGTCGGCACCTCAGTCGCTCGCGCCGCCGGCACGGCCGACTGTCGGGACGATTCCGACGCCGAGCGGGTTGGCCCCGCCCACTCCCGCGGCGACGCCGGCGCCTGTGCCGACGCCCGAAGCCACGCCCGAGCCGACGCCGGTGACCGTGGTCCGAGCGGTTGAGACCGTCGCGCCGACAGCGCCCCCGACTACCGCGACGACTCAGGCGCCCACACCCGAGGCAACCCAGGCGGCCACGCCCGAGTCCACGCCAGCGTCCACGCCGACGCCCGAGCCAACGCCGGAAGCCACGCCCGTGACCGTGGCCAGCGCCGCTGAAACGGCCGCGCCGACAGCGACCCCGCCTGCCGCGACGACCCAGGCGCCCACACCCGAGCCCACGCCGGATCCCACACCCGAGCCGACTCCCGAGCCCACGCCCGAGCCCACGCCCGAACCGACGCCCGAGCCAACGCCTGAACCAACGCCTGAGCCCACGCCTGAGCCGACTCCCGAGCCCACGCCCGAGCCGACTCCCGAACCAACGCCTGAGCCGCTGACGACGACGATGGTTAGCGTAGACGGCGTGTCACCGCTGGTGACGCCCAACGACGACTTCTACCGGATTGACACCGCATTCTCGGTTCCACGTGTGGACGTCAATAGCTGGAGACTCAACATCACGGGCCTGGTGGAGCGCCCGTACAGCATTTCCTTTCCGGAACTTCTAGGACTCTCGGTATTCGAGGAGTTCATCACGCTGTGTTGTGTCTCCAACGAAGTTGGCGGTGAACTGATCGGCAATGCCACGTGGCAGGGCGTGCCGATCTGGCACCTGGTGAATCACGCCGGGGTGAAGCCTGAAGCCACCCAGATCGTTGGCCGGTCGGTCGACGGGTTTACGGTTGGGTTTCCGACTGAGGTGGCGTTCGACGGGCGTCCGGCGCTGGTGGCGGTGGGCATGAACGGTGAGCCGCTGCCGTTCCAGCATGGCTTTCCGGCGCGACTGATCGTGTCGGGCCTCTACGGTTACGTTTCCGCCACCAAGTGGCTGCAAGAGATTGAAGTCACCACGTGGGACGGATTCAACGGCTACTGGATTCCGCGTGGCTGGTCGAAGCAAGGTCCGGTCAAGACGCAGTCCCGCATTGACGTTCCGAGACCGGGATCGACCGGCATCAGTCCCGGACGACAGCCGATTGCCGGTGTGGCCTGGGCACAGAACCGCGGCATCAGCAAAGTCGAGGTCCAGATTGACGGCGGCGACTGGCAGGAGGCGCGGCTGGCTCTGCCGATCAGCAAGCACACGTGGGTGCAGTGGGTGCACGAGTGGGAGGCGACGCCCGGCACGCACGTGGCCCGGGTGCGCGCGACCGACGCCAGCGGCGCAACGCAACCCGAAGGTCCCAGGCCACCAGCGCCGAACGGCGCCGAGGGCTGGCATCAGATCAGTTTCCAGGTGGCTGGCGGATGAGCGTGGCGGCGGCGCTTACCGCACTGATGTGAACGCCGACCGCTTTATTCGCCCGTAAGACCGGCCGCGGCGCAGTCGATCCCATGGGCACGCCCCGGGGATCGCTCGCAATGGGCCGGGTTGTCGCGGAGGTATTGGCGTTAGCCTTCAGGGCGGCTTCGGCGCCAACCGGCGCTTAGCGCTACACCTACGGCAACGCCGATGGCTACGCCGACGCCGACATTGCCCAATAGCGCACCGAGGCCCGTGCCGACGCCAGCACCGAGCGCGATGCCCAGACCGATCTGCCTACCCGCATTCATCTTGTGTCGCCTCCGTCGCGAACCGTGGGCCGGTGCACGTCATGACGATTTGCCCTCAGGTCCCGGCAATGCGTTGCACGTCGCCGACGGTGATGAACACGACCAGCGTGAGGAGCACCACGATGCCAACGAAGTGGAAGGCCGCTTCGCGGCGGGGCGGCACGCGGCGACCGGTGAGGAGTTCAAACAGCACGAAGACCAGGCGTCCGCCGTCCAGCCCGGGCCAGGGCATCAGGTTGAGTAAGCCAATCTGGGCGCTGAGAAATGCGGCGAGGATGAAGACGATTTCGGGACCTTGCTGGGCGGCGATCCCAACGGTCTGGACGATGCCAACCGGTCCAGCCAGCTCCAGTTGCTGAGTGCCGGCCATGGCCTCGCCGATCACCCGAGGCAGCAGGAGCAGCGCGTCCCAGGTGCGTTGAACGGCACGCGGGACGGCCACGTGAATGGGCGCCGGTCCGAGGGTGGCTCGCATGCGAATGCCGAGCGCGCCCTGTCCGGGCGGTGGACTGAGACGCGGCGTGGCGACGAGGGCGAGTTCGGTCTCCTGCCGACGGACGACAATGGTCACCTGGCGGCCGGCTGCGGCCTGCACGGAGTCTCGAACATCGGTCAGCGAGACGATGTCGCGCTCGCCGATGCGCAGCAGCTGATCGCCTTCCCGGAGACCGGCCCGAGCCGCAGGCGAGTCAGGGACGACATCGGCGACGACGCTGCCAGTCACGTCGGCAATCATGGCCGCGACAACGAAGAGCAAGGGCGTGAGCAGCACGTTCATCAGGGGTCCGGCCAGGAGGATGAGCCCGCGTTGCCAGGCCGGACGCGCGGTGAAGCTCCCCGGCGCGTCGAACTCGTCGTTCTCACCGGTCATGCGGACGTAGCCACCCAGGGGCACCACGTTGAGGGCGAAGCGGGTGGCGCCGATGCGTATGCACGTCTCCTCGGCGCCAGCCTGGTTGCGGCTGGTCTGTATGGCAGCTTCGCGGCCGGCGGCGTCGGCCAGCATGGCCGCGGCGTCATCGCGGCCGACGGCCAATACGGGGATGGGCATTTTTGCGAGTTCAATCGCGTCTTGGACGGACTGGAGCCCGGCGACCACGAGGCCAGACGCCGAGTTGGCGGCGGCGTGGGCGGCGTCGGCCCTCAGGTAGGAACTCTCACCATCAAGCACGACGACAGTCCTGGCAAGGTTCGACGCCGGGTCACCGCTCCAAAGGCGAACCAGGCGGCCGCTGATCTCGATCGGGGCATCCGTCAGCCGAACCGCCGGGTAGGCGTTGCCGCCACGGAACACCGATTTCAGGCGCGGGGGGAAGCCGATGGCGAATTCCTTGACGTGGACGCCAAAGCGCCGAGCGGCGACGAAGTGGCCGAGCTCGTGGACAAAGACGATGACGCTCAGGACGGCCAGCGCCACGGGCAGCGTGACCAGGAGGCCCGCCTCGCTGTTGAGGAGGGCCGCGAGCGGGTTCACGCGTCAGCCAGTCGCGCCCGTACGAACTCAAATCCGCGGCGATGCGCCGCCAGGGCTGTATCCAGGTGGTCGAGCGGCGCAGGCGGTAGGGCATCCATGGCGGCCTGGACGGCGTCGGTCATGGCGCCGAAGCGGCCACTGCCCTCGATGAACCAGGCCGTGGCCGCGTCGTCGGCGCCGCAGAGGGTGGCGGGGGCCGTGCCACCGGCCGCACCGGCCGCGCGCGCCAGCGCCAACAGGGGAAATCGGCGCTCGTCCGGCTGCTCGAAGTTCAATTGCGAGAGCGTGCGCAGGTCCAGGGGGGCGTGAGCCTGGGGCAGGCGCTCGGGAAAGCCGATGGCGTACTGGATCGGCAACCGCATATCGGGCACTCCGAGCTGGGCCTTGATGGAACCGTCATGGAATTCAACCATGGAATGCACGATCGATTCAGGATGAACGATTACAGAGATGGACTTGTAGGGAACCTGGAATAACCAGTGGGCCTCGATGATTTCGAGGCCTTTGTTGAGGAGGCTGGCCGAGTCGACGGTGATTTTGGCGCCCATGTCCCAGTTTGGATGTTCCAACGCTTCTTCGGCGGTGGCGCGGCGAATGTCCGGCATCGCCCAGGTGCGGAAGGGACCGCCCGAGGCCGTGAGGATCAGTCGTCGGATGCTCTCCTGCGGTTCGCCGACCAGGCACTGCCAGATGGCGCTGTGCTCGCTGTCGATGGGGAGGATGGCGGCACCGGACCCATCGGCCAGCTTGCGGAAGAGCCCCCCGCCCATCACGAGCATCTCCTTGCTGGCGAGGGCGACATTGTTGCCGGCGCGGAGGGCGCTCTCGGTGGGACGGAAGCCGGCATCACCTACCGTGGCCACGACGACGATATCGGCCTCGGCCAAGCCGGCCATTTCGGCCATGCCATCGGGATAGGCCAGTCGCTCGGTCCCGGCGGGCCAGTCGCCGGCGGACGGGTCAATGTCACGGACGCAGGCCAGCGGCGCGCCGAATTCGCGAATCTGCCGGTACAGCAGGTCGCAGTTCGCACCGCAAGCCAGGCCCAGGACCTCGAAGCGATTGGGATGGGCGCGCACGACCTCGAGCGTCTGGACGCCGATGGATCCGGTAGATCCCAGGATCACCACGCGCTTGCGCCGGGACGAACGATGGGGGGCGGTGGCTAGCATCACGCCGCAAGTCTGGCGAAGGCGAACACCGCAGGCGCTACGAAGAGCAGCGCGTCCAGCCGGTCAAGCATGCCGCCATGCCCCGGAATCAAGCGACCGGAGTCCTTTTGCCCGGTATCGCGCTTGATCATCGACGCCACCAGATCACCCGCTTGCGCGGCAAGGCCCGACAGGAATCCTACGGGAACGGCCAGCCACCAGTCGTAGCCGAGCACGGGCGCGAAGGCGGCGACCACGATAATCGCCGCCAGCAACCCACCAGCCACGCCCTCCCAGGTCTTGCGGGGTGAGATGTGGGTCATGAAGCCGCGACGGCCCAGGCTGCGACCCACGATGTATCCGAAGGAGTCATAGGCCCAGGTGACGGCGAGGGCCAGGGCCACCCACCAGAATCCGTCCGCCAGCTCGCGAAGCAGAATCAGAAAGCCCAGGAGCCCACCGGCGTAGGCCGCAGATGCGAGTGCCAGGCCCCAGCTGGTGAAGCGCCCGTACATGCGCGGATGCCAGAGTTGGCGAAGCAGCGTATAGGCGGCGATAACTCCGATTGCCAGGTCGGCCCAGGGTTGCTGCTCGGGCGCCACCGCCCAGCGCGCCACGAGTGCGGCCGCAAGCAGCGCACCGGCTCCGCGGGAGACCCTGAGACCGCTGGCCGCGTACATCGTGCCGATTTCGAACGCGATCGCCGCAGCCGCCAGAGCCATCGGCACGGCGAGCGCCAGGGGATGCCACCAAGCCAGCGCCACGACGGCCGGCGCCAGGACCAGGGCGCTAGCTACACGAACTGCCAGCGGCGTCAGGCGTCGCTCGCCGCAGCGGGGGCGGCCACCGGAACGCGCCCGAATCGGCGCGTTCGCGAGCTGAAGTCGGCCAGCGCATCTTCAAAGGCGTCCCGGGTGAAGTCAGGCCACAAGATGGGCGAGAAGAAGTACTCGGAATAGGTGGACTGCCAGACCAGGAAGTTGCTGGAGCGCTGGTCGCCGCCGGTGCGGATCAGCAAGTCGGGGTCGGGCTGGCCGGCGGTGTACATGGCCCGGCTGACCAAGTCTTCGGTGACGTCTTCGGGGCGAATACCGTCTCGAATCAGGTTTCGCAAGGCTCGAACGATTTCCGCCCGACCGCCGTAATTGAAGGCGATGTTCAGGTCCAGGGCGTCGTGGTGGGCGGTTTGGCGGACGATGTCGCGCACCGCCACGCGGTCGATCAGCGGCAGCGTCTCGATCTCGCCGAGGACGCGGATGCGCACGCGCTGCTCGAAGATCATGGACCGCTCGGCTTCGAGGCGTTCCGGGATGAGATCCATCAGAAAGCTGACTTCGTCCGCCGGACGGTCCCAGTTCTCGGTGGAGAAGGCGTAGATGGTGAGGACGCGGACGCCGTAGTCGATACAGGCGGCCGCAATGTCGCGAACGCGTCGGGCGCCTTCACGGTGACCGGCCTGGCGTTCGAGGCCGCGGTGCTGGGCCCAGCGGCCGTTGCCGTCCATGATGATGGCGACGTGCGCCGGCACGCTGTCGAACTCACCGCTCAGACCTGCATCACCTCGGCTTCCTTTTGCCGGCTCAATTCATCAATCGCGGCGACGTGCTTGTCCGTAACGTCCTGGAGCCGCGACTCGGACCGGCGCAGGTCATCCTCGGAGGCTTCCTTCTCACGGACGAGCTCGCGCAGGTCATCGTGAACATCGCGCCGAACATTGCGAACGGCCACCTTCGAGTCCTCGGCGCGCTGGCGCACGATGCGCACCAGATCGCGGCGGCGATCTTCGCTGAGTTGGGGGATCGGCAGGTGAATGACGTTGCCATCGTTGGAGGGCGTGATGCCCAAATCCGAGGAGATGAGGGCCCGTTCGATGTCCGGCAGCGCGGACTTGTCCCAGGGCTGAACGACCAGCAGACGGGCTTCGGGGGCAGAGATTCCGGCGATCTGCTTGAGGGGCGTCGGCTGCCCGTAGTAGGGGACGCTGAGGTCTTCGATCAGGGCCGGCGAGGCGCGGCCGGTACGGATGCCAGCCAGCTCGTGGCGGAGATGCGCGACGGCCTGGCCCATACGCCGCTCACCGTCCAGGAGGAACTCGTCGATCATCGCCGGGTCAGGCCGCGACCAGTGTGCCGACCTGGTCGCCGGCCAGCACGCGCACCAGGCTGCCTTCGTCTTCGAGGCGGAAGACGATGATGGGGAGATTGTTGTCCATGCAGAGGCTGAAGGCTGTGGCGTCCAGAATCTTCAGCCCGTTGTTGAGGGCCTCGAGGTAGGTGGTGCGCTCGATCCGGGTGGCGTTGGGGTTTGTCATTGGATCGTCAGTGTACGCGCCGTCGACCTTGGTGGCCTTGAGGAGGGCCTCGGCCCCGATTTCCATGGCGCGCAGGGCGCCGGCGGTGTCGGTAGTGAAGTAGGGGTTGCCGCTTCCGGCGGCGAAGATCACGAGGCGGCCGGCTTCCAGGTGCGCGACAGCCTTGCGGCGAATGTAGGGCTCGGCGACTTCGCGCATTTCGATGGCGGTCTGGACACGGGTGGGCACGTCAAGCCGTTCAATGGCCTCCTGGAGGGCCATGGCGTTCATGACGGTGCCGAGCATGCCGATGTAGTCGGCGGTGGCACGATTGATGTTCTTGTGCTCGCCGCCGCGCCAAAAGTTCCCGCCGCCGACGACCACGGCGAGTTCGACGCCCAAATCCAGCGCCTCGACGATCCGTGCGGCCAGTGCCTGCACGGCAAGTGGGGCGATACCAAAGGCTCGTTCACCCGCCAGCGACTCCCCGCCGATCTTCAAGAGCACGCGGCGGTATTTGAGGCCAGGTGCGGCCATCGGCCCTCCAGTGCGCGTCGGCGTGGATGTGCTCAGATTTCGAAGCGGCTAAAGCGTCCGACCTGGATGTTCTCGCCCAGCTTGGCGACAGCAACCTGGATGACTTGCTCGACGGTCTGCGATCCGTCCCGGAACCACGGCTGGCTCAACAGGGCCGGGCCGTCGTCGTCCGGGTCCCCGTCATCGTCGTCGCTGACCCGGCTTGGCGCCATGGCCGCGATGTGCATGGCGAGGTCGCGGGCAAGGGTGGTGAAGTCCTCGGTGCGGGCGACAAAGTCGGTTTCGCAGTTGAGTTCGAGCAGCGCGCCGAGCGGACGACCAGGATGCACGTAGGCGGTGACGAGGCCTTCCCTGGTTTCGCGTTCCGCTCGCTTGGCGGAAAACTGCGAGCCGCGCTGGCCCAGCAGTTCGCGGGCCTTCTCGAGATCGCCCTCGGCGTCTTCGATGGCTCGCTTGATGTCCATGACGCCGGCGCCGGTGTCAGCCCGGATCGCGCGAATGTCAGCTACGGATGCCTTGTGCGCCATGGACGACTAATCCTCCTGATTGGGTCGGGGGGTGTTGGGCGCGCCGGTCGATCCGGCGCCGCGCTGCCCAGGTCGAGCCCGGCCCTGGGGCCGAGCCGCGCCCTGGCCTGGCCGCCTGCCCCGGCCGTCAGGCCGGCGACGGCCGCCGCGAGCCTGAGGCGGCGGGCGGCGACGGCCGCGCGCTGCGCCCTGTGGATCAACGGAGGGGGTACCCGCAGCCGGTCGGGGCGCCGCAGCCTGCTCGGCTGACCGTTGCTGGACGTTGCCGGCTTCGCTGGCCGCAGCCAGCATGGCAGCCTCGATGTCACCGGCCGTCTCGCCCTTTGCTTCGGCGCGCGCGGCCGCGGCGAGCGCGGCCTGCGCTTCGCGTGCCAGCCGCGCCTCGCGCTCGGCCTGGCGGTTACGGAATTCTTCCTTGCCGGCCAGCACGGCGTCAGCCACGACGGTCGTGACCGCCGTGATCGAGCGAATTGCGTCGTCGTTACCCGGAATGACGTAATCGACCATTTCCGGGTCGCAGTTGGTATCGACGATGGCGACAATTGGGATGTCGAGCTTGCGAGCCTCGGTTACGGCATTGGACTCCCGCTTGGGATCGATTATGAAGAGGCCGGCCGGCAGCCGCGACATGTGCTTGATGCCGCCCATTTTCTTGGTGAGGCGGGCCAGCTCCACGCGCAGGCGCTGCGCGTCCTTCTTGGAGAGCGTGTCGAACTCGCCGGTGGCCTCGCGGGCTTCAAGCTCGCGCAGACGCTGGAGGCGTGCGCGCAACGTCTCGAAGTTGGTTAGCGTTCCGCCGAGCCAGCGGTGCTGGACGTAGTGGGCGCCGCAGCGTTCGGCGTGCTCGCACACGACTTCCTGAGCCTGGCGTTTGGTACCGATAAAAATGACTTCGCCACCGCTGGCGGCGGTGGCACGCATGAACGACGCCGCGCGGTCAAGCGCGCGGACGGTGTGCTGAAGATCGATGATGTGCACGCCGCCGCGCGCACCAAAGATGAATTGGGCCATCTTTGGGTTCCAACGCGGCGTTCGGTGGCCGAAGTGCACACCCGCGGCGAGCAAGTCGCGCATGGAGGCTGCCGGCATGTGGCTGCTTACCCCTCTCCTGTCCTTGGAAAGTCCTCCGCCACCGTCACTCGCCGGCGGGACCGCTTATGGCGGCAGGATCCGCATGCGTCGGGCAGCGTGTGTATTCGCCCGAGCGAGCCGGGCGTGGCGCCAGCATATCGCACAGACCGTGGGCGGACGGGTTTAGCGTCGTCGACGCCTTGATCCCGAGCGGCGCTTACGGCCGCCCTGGGCCGCAACGCGTTCGGCACGCGCGGCCAGCAGCGCGACGGCGTCATCGAGAGAGACGGATGCCGGGTCGCGGCCCCTGGGAAGGCTGGCGTTGAGTTCGCCGTCGGTGACATAGGGGCCGTAGCGACCGTCGCGAACCGTAATTGGCGAACCGGAGTCGGGGTGCGCGCCGAGTTCGGCAAGGGCCGCCGGCTGGCTTCGGCGGCGCGGCTGGCGCGGGGCGCTGAGGATTTCGAGAGCCTCGGGCAGCTCGATCGAGGCGAGCTTGGCGTAACGCTCATCGCCCTCGCCCGGCAGGCTGCGGGACTCCTTGCCGCACTTGACGTAGGGGCCGTAGGGGCCGTCCTGGACGGTCACCCTGGATTTGCTCTCCGGGTGGGAGCCAAGTGTCCTGGGATAGGCGAGCATGACCAGCGCCTGGTCCAGCGTGAGGGTCTCGGGCTTGTACATCGGCCACACGCTGGTCGTCTTGGGTCGGCGGCGGCCGCCCTGGTTTGGGCCAAGCTGGAGATAGGGGCCCAGCCGACCGGACTTGAGGAACACGGGCAGCCCGGACTCGGGATCGGCGCCGAGCGGTTCGTCGCCGGCGGCGGCCCTGGCAAGCAGTCCAGCGGCGACTTCGGCGGTCAACTGGTCCGGCGCCAAGTCGTCGGGGGCCTGCGCGCGGGCGCCATTTTCGGCGGCCTCCAAATACGGGCCGTAGCGCCCAATGCGCACGGCGATGGGTGAACCATTGGCGCCTGGCAACGGGATGGTGCAGACAGCGCGCGCGTCGATGGCGTCCTGGCTGGCCTCGATGCGCTGGCGCAGGCCGTCGCGCAACATCCCGGCGCCGCCGTTTGGCGACTCGGCGTCAGCGCCGAAGTAGAAGGCCGAGAGCCAGGGCAATGGATTGAGCGAACCTTCCGCGACGCGGTCGAGGCCATCTTCCATGCGGGCGGTGAACTGGGAATCGACGAGCTCGGGGAAGTGGTCCTCCAGCAGCTGAATCACGGCGAAGGCGTGCCAGCGAGGGACCAACGCGCCTTCTCTGCGCTCCACGTACTTGCCCTGCACGGTCTCCAGGATGGTGGCGTAGGTGGAGGGGCGGCCGATGCCCAGGCGTTCGAGTTCGCGGATGAGGCTGGCTTCGGTCCAGCGGTCGGGTGGGCGGGTCTCGCGCCGGCCGGGGTCGATTTCCTGGACCTGGAGCTGGTCACCTTGGGCCACGTCGGGCAGCAGGCTGTCGCCGCTACGGTCACCGGCGTAGACGCGAAGGAAGCCATCGAACACGACGACTTGCCCATTCGCCTGGAAGAGGGCCGTGCCGTGCTCGGCCGCTTCCGCCGCCACCCGGACGCGGGTCTGTTCGAACCGGGCATCGCGCATCTGCGAGGCGAGCGTGCGCTGCCAGATGAGTCGGTACAGGCGGCGTCCGTCGGCGTCGACGTCGGGTCCGAGGTTGTCAGGATGACGAAAGCGCCGGCCGGCGGGGCGGATGGCCTCGTGGGCCTCCTGGGCGCGGGCGGACCGAGCGCGGTACTGCCGGGGACGCGGGGGCAGGTAGTCGTTCTCGAGTTCCTTCGGCACCTCGGCGCGGACGGCGGCGCGCGCGGCGTGGGTGGCCTGGGCCGAGAGGGAGGGCGAGTCGGTGCGCATATAGGTGATGAGACCGTTCTCATAGAGCTGCTGGGCCACGCGCATGGTCTGACGAGGCGAGAAGCGCAGGCGGGTGGAGGCGTCGCGCTGGAGCGTGGAGGTGATGAATGGGGGCTGGGGACGGCGCGTGCGAGGACGCCTGGTGACGTCGGCGACCTGGAATGTCGCGTCGGCCAGGGTCTGAATCAGGGAATGCGCGTCGGCCTCGGGCAACAGGCGGGCCGTGCTGCCAGCGCGCAGCTTGCCGGTGTCGGGATCGAAGTCGGCAGCGGTGGCCAGATTCCGGCCGTCCAGGCTGACGAGGCGGGCCTCGAAGGTGGTTTCGGCGTCGCCGGCCGGGCTGAGCGTGGCGATGGGAATGCAGTAGGCGGCGGAGACGAAGGCCATGCGCTCACGCTCGCGCTGCACGATCAGCCAGAGCGCGGGGGTCTGCACGCGGCCGGCGGAGAGACCGCTGCCGACTTTCTTCCAGAGGACCGGGGAGACGAGGTATCCGATCAGACGGTCCAGGACGCGGCGCGATTCCTGCGCCTGGACGAGACGCTGGTCGATCTCGCGGGTGTGCAACAGCGCTTCGGTAATGGCGGAGCGGGTGATTTCATGGAAGACGAGACGCCGCACGGGCGTCTTGGGCTTCAGCACTTCGACGAGGTGCCAGGCGATGGCCTCGCCTTCGCGATCTTCGTCGGTCGCGAGAAGGAGTTGGCCGACGCCCTTGAGTTCGCGCCGCAATTCGGTCACGACGCGCTTCTTGTCGGTTGGGATTATGTAAACCGGCCGGAATCCCTCGTCGACGTTGACGGCGAGCGTCGCCCAGTCCTCGCCCTTGAGGTTCTTTGGAACTTCGGCGGCGCTGGCCGGCAAGTCGCGGATGTGGCCGACGGAGGACGCGACGGTATAGCCGTCACCCAGAAAGCGCTTAATGGTGCGCGCCTTGGCGGGCGACTCGACAATGACGAGCGTGTTCGCGTCGGATGGTTGCCGCGTGGCGCGGCGTCTGGGAGCCATGGATCAGTGGGGTGGGCGGCTGCGGCCTGTCAGGGCAGATTGATGGCGGCGCTTAGCATACGGCGTCATGTCAAGGCCCGTACCGGTGCTGCGACCAATGGATTGGGCTCCGACGGTCGGGACAGTGGCCGGGAGGTGCGCCAACGCCTGGGACTTCAAACCAGCAGCGGCGAAAGAAACCGCTGGGCCAGCACGAGGCCGTTGAGGGCGTGTTCGGCGTCGGTTTGCGAGCTCCAGAAGGCGTCTTCGTGCTCAACGACGAGGGCGCCGTTGTAGCCGACTTCGAGCAGCGCGGTGATGTAGGCGGGCCAGTCGACGACGCCGAAGCCCGGGATGCGGAAGCGGTAGGTGCCCTGGCCGATGCGGCCGCGCTCGGTGCCGATGACGCCGTATTGGTATAGCGTTTCGGGCAGGAATTCGGTGTCCTTGGCGTGGGCGTGGTAGACGCGCGAGCCGAAATCGCGCACGGCGCGCAGGTAGTCGATGCCCAGCCAGACCAGGTGCGAGGGATCGGGACACAGGCCCAGGGCGGGGTGGGGAACGGCGTCGAAGATGGCGGCCCAGTGAGCGGGAGCGTAGGCGAGGTTGCGTCCGCCGTTGGCCCAGTTTTCCATGACCAGGCGAACGCCGACGCGGTCCGCGTGGTCCAGAACGGGAGCGACACCTTCGGCGAAGAGACGGACGTTTTCGTCGAAGCCGAGGTCGGGGGCCATTTCGTGGCCGAGCCAGACGTTGGGGATGTGCTCGGCGGCGGCGTAGTCGAGGGCGCGCCGGGCCTGGGCCACTTCCTCGGCTCGTTGGGTGGGATCGGTCGCGATTGGCTGGCAGGCCAGACCAACGGTTGACGTGGGCTGCAGGCCGTGGCGGCTGCAGATGGATCGGACGTTGGGCTCGAAGAGGGGCACGTCAATGGCCTGGTAGCCGTTGGCCGCGCCCCAGCGGACGAATGTCGCGAATTCGATTGGCGGAAAGTGGCCGTTGTGGAAGTAGCCGAGTTTCACAGGATCCTCGCGATCGCCGGGTGGCGGGCGATTGTCGGGAGCGCGGGGATGGATGTCCATGCGGAAGAGTCGCTGGCGGAGTGCAGCGCGGCGACTAGCCTTTGAGAGCGCGGCCTGTTTGCCGACGCGATCTCCAGCCATGCGGAGGTAGGGCATGCCGCGATCGTCAGCCTGGCTGGAGGCCGCTGCGGCCGCCCATTCGGACCTGGCGCCGACCTGGACTGGTCAGGGCGTGACGGTGCAGCGGGTATGCGGGGGCGCCAACAACGCGCTGTATTGCGTGGACGTGGGCGGCGAGCGCATTGCTTGCAAGCTTTGCGTGGACGACGAGCGGCGGCGGGCCAGACGCGAATTCGAGGCATTGCGAATTCTCGAAGCAACTGGATTGGACGTGGCGCCGCAGCCGCTCTGGCTTGACGAGCGTTGCACCGTCGTTTCGTATCCGGCCGTCGCGTACCGGTGGGTATCGGGTTCGCCACTGGGTCCGGAGTTGACATCTCGGCAGCTTGCCGCGTTGGTAGCGAGCATTCAGCGAATTCATCGCCTTCGGCCAGGAGACCTGGCGGGCTACGAACTATCCGATGCCTGGTTCCATTGGTTTGACTTCGAGCCCTATCTGGACGAACTCCGCGGCCAACTCTCCGAGCATGGCCCCTGGCTGATCGACACCGAACGGCGAGGGCCTGAACTGTTTGCGCGGCTCGAGCGGCTAGTCGAAGCCTGCGCGCTCGTTGTCGCGAGTAGCGACGCGGATCCTCGTCGAGAGCAAGTGCCGCGACGTCTGTGCCGCGTCGACCCAGGGCTGGCGAACGCCCTGTGGTGCGACGACGGGAGGCTCCGCTGGGTGGACTGGGAGTACAGCGGTTGGGGCGACCCGGCGCTGGAGCTGGCGGATCTGCGCTGGCATGCGTCGCTGGAGGGGCTCAGTTCGACGGAGCACGACTGGTTGCGGGACAGCTACCGTCGGCCCTCAGGAGATGCCGGATTCGAGGAGCGACTGGCGGTGTGGGATCGGCTGATCTCGACACGATGGGCTTGCTTGATCCTGCGTTGGCTGTGGAGCGCCCATGCAGGGCCGGATCGGGAGCGCCTGACCCTGCCAAGAGCCGATGTCGGGGCTTTGCGCGGACGGCTGTTTCGTTTCACCGAGCGCGCAGAGCGAGTAGTCCTGGAGGAAGGTTAGGAGCCGTCGTGGCGGAACAAGCCAGGAGAGTTGCCTCCACCACATAGGCCTGGAATCAGCGCCGCCAAGCGACGCGCGACCGCCCCGCTGGAGCGACCGTCTCATCGGCACACTCCATTGTATCCCTGACCTGAAAAGATCTCGGCGGGAATCGGCACAGAGGGAGGCGACGGATCGGGCGATCCTTTGAGACGCAGCCGGTGAGGATCGCACTATCGAGTCCGCAACTAGCCCAAAACCTCCCGTCACATTGGAGTCGGCGGGCCTCGTTCGTGACGAGCTTCGCCACCGATGGCGGACGACAGCGCTAACGGCGGGACTAATGCTGGCAGGCGCGGCGGCCAGCGTTGTCCCCGCGCTGCTCGCCGGCGCGATTTTCGATCACGCGCTGCCCTCTCAGGATTTCGGTCTCGTCGCAGTGCTGGCAGGCGGCATGGCCGGCGCGGCGCTGGTCCAGCTCGCCCTGGCTTCAGCCGAGGTATACACGCGCACCATGATCGGCGAGGGGGTCTCGCGTCGCCTGCGCGAGCGCGCCTTCGACTGTGTCACGTCCGCGCAATTCGCCGAACTCGAGCGGATTCCGGTGGAGCAGTTGGTGTTCCGAGTCACCCGATCGTGTGGGCGAATCGGGGAGTGGTACGTCGCCGGATCTCTGCTTCCCGCAGCATCTCATGCGCTGGTGCTGACTGCCGCAGGAGTCGCCATGCTTCTGGTGTCGTGGCCACTCGGGCTGCTGGCGCTCGTCGCGATCCCTGCGACAGCCCTGGGAGGCGCCAGCCTGGGACCGCTGTCGACGCGGCTCGATCGTGCCTGGGGGCGTCACCTCGAACGCGGCCAAGAGTTCCTGCAGGAGGTGTTTGCCGGCATGCGGGTGGTCCGCGTGTTTGACGCGGCAGCCCGCGAACGCCAAGTCTGGCGGCGGTGGCTCTACGACCACTGGCGATCCAAGGCCAAAACGGTCGTGCTGTACGATCTGGTGATCGCACACATTGGTCCCACGGCTCAGGCTCTGGTTACGTCGGCAATCTGTGGGTTCGGTGCGGCCCTCGTCGTCAATGGCCACCTAACCGTCGGCGGCCTCATTGCCACCGTGGCCCTGGTTCCCCGTGGCTACGTGTCGGTTCAGCGCCTGCTGACGCTGCAAGGCAATCGGGCGCGCGTCAGAGCCGAACACGAACGCATGGACGCCGTGTTCGGCCTCAAACGCGAGCGGGTGGGGGGACTCACGCCGACGATTCCGGCGCCGGACGCTGGCGCCGGCGTTGCGTTTGACGGCGTGACCTTCCGCCACGAGCGCGAGGGCGCTGGCATCTTCAACGTCTCGTTCACGGTTCAGCCGGGCGAATTCGTGGGCATCGTTGGAGAGACAGGAAGCGGCAAGTCCACGCTGCTGGACCTTCTGGTCGGGCTCTATGTGCCGTTCTCAGGGGCCGTGCGTGTTGACGGGATGGATACCGAGCAGATCAATCTGGGGTGGCTCCGCCAGCGAATCGGCTATGTGCCGCAAGAGCCTCGACTGTGGGACGCGACGATTGCTGAGAACATCCAGTATCCCTACGAGAGCGCCGATCGAGCCGCGCTGGACCAAGCCGTGCGAGACGCGCAGCTTGCCGACTTCGTTGCTCGACTCCCTCAGGGTTTGGCAACAGAGGTCGGCGAACTCGGAGGCCGGATCTCAGCCGGGGAGCGGCAGCGGGTTGCAGTGGCCCGCGCTCTACTACGTCGTCCACGGCTTCTGATTCTGGACGAGGCGACAGCGTCGCTGGATACCGTGACGGCGCGAGCGCTTCGAGACGCACTCGCCGCCTCCCGACTCGGCCGGACCCTGATAGTGGTCGCGCACCGAATCGAGACAGTGATGGGCGCCGACCGGATCGTGGTCATGGACCGCGGTCGAGTGCTGGAGGAGGGAGCTCCTGGCGAACTCTTGCACGCGGGCGGCCGGCTGGCCGCGCTACGGGACTCGCAGGTGAGCGAGGCAGGATCGAAGGGAAAGCCTGCCGGCTAGGGCCTAGCTCCGGGCGTTCTCGTGCCGGCCTCCAACGACGGTTGCCGCCTGGGCGGGGGGCGCGTCGGCGTGGTCGTGCCAGCGGAGGAGGGCGTCGAGGAGGGACAGGAGCTTGGTCTGCCATTGGCGGTCGCGTTGGAAGTTGGGCCAGAGGAGCCCCTGGTGACTGCGGCGCGGACCGCGCCCAATCTCGTTGAGGAGCACGCCACGGCTGACGTGGAGACTCGTGGGAATCCGGATGATGAGTTCGCGTCCGTAGACGGTGATGCTGGGAATCTCAAGCGCGATGGCGCGGGCCTTGATGCGTAGAAGGTAGGCGAGGTTGGCCACGGGTTCGGGCAAGTCGCCGAAACGGTCGCGAATGTCGGCGATGGCTTCCTCGACCTCACCGATGGTGCGCAGGCGGGCGAGGCGCTGGTATTCGCGAATCTTGGCCGCGTAGGTGCCCATGTAGTCGTCCGGCAGGAAGGCCGCGAGCGGCAGGTCCACCACGGCCCGGATTTCCAGGTCCGGCTCGTCGGATTCCTTGCCGCGCAGGCGATCAACGGCCGAGGCCAGCATGCGCGTGTAGAGGTCGAAGCCCACCGTGGTTACGAAGCCGTGCTGCTCCGCGCCAAGCAGGCTGCCGGCGCCACGGATTTCGAGGTCGCGCAGGGCGATGCGGAAGCCGGCGCCGAGTTCGGAGGCTTCCAGGATTGTCTGCAGACGCTTCTGGGCTTCCTCGGTGAGCGTGTGGTTTTTCTGGTAGAGGAAGTAGGCGTAGGCCTGGGTGGCGCTGCGCCCGACACGTCCGCGCAGCTGGTAGAGCTGGGCCAGGCCGAAGCGCCAGGCGTCGTTGACGATGATGGTGTTG
>WTFW01000184.1 GCA_011523785.1 Chloroflexota bacterium
CGCTGGGGTCGTCAGCGCCCCCACCTGGCGTGGGCGCTGACGACCCCAGCGCATCCAGAAACTCCGACAGCGAGCCGCCCATGGATTCCGACACAGTCAGGCGGCGGCCACGGCTTCAGGCACGCTCGGCGCCAGCGATGGCTCCGGCACCGGACGCGGCAGCTTCAAACCCGACGCCTTCACGATCCGCGGCACGGCCCGCTCCCAGTCGATCGCCATGATGTGCACCCCGTGCACCCCCGGAATCTCCCGCACCTGCTCGATGATCTCCAGGCAGATCTTCACGCCCTCCGTCCGCGGCTTCTTCGCCGCCCGCATGCGCTCCACGACCTCGTCGGGAACCTCCATGCCGGCAATCTTGAACTTCATGAACTCCGCCATCCGCGCCGACTTCAGCGGACCCACCCCCGCAAAAATGTGCACCCGCTCGTCCAGTCCCTCGTCCCGCACGTACGACATCCAGTCCGCAAACCGCTCCACGTTGAAGATCATCTGCGTCAGCGCAAACTCCTGACCCGCCTCCGCTTTTTTGATCATCCGCAGCGGACGCCACCCATACGGCGGCGCGAACGGGTTGGCCGCGCCCCCGATGAAGTAGCCGAACTCGCCCTTGATCGGATCCCCCGCCGCCGTTCGCCCTTCGTCCCTCAGTCGCCGTAGCAGCCGAACCAGCTGCACCCCCTGCAGATCGAACACCGGCTTCGCCATCGGATGATCGCCCAGCACCAGGGAGTCCCCGCTGATTGACATAAAGTTACGCACGCCAAACGCCTGCGCCGCGATCACGTCCGACTGGATCGCCAGCCGGTTCCGGTCCCGGCACGACAGCTGCATGATCGGCTCCACCCCGCCCTGCGCGCACAGCAGCGCCGCCCCCCAGTTCGCCATCTTCAGGGCCGCGCCCTGGTTATCCGTGCAACTGGCTGCGTCCACGTACCCGCGGATAATCCCCACCTTCTTCCGCACGTCCGCAGCATCCGGCGCCCGCGGCGGCCCCAGCTCGCACGTCACCGCAAACTCCCCTGCTTCCAGCACCGCCTGCAGGTGGCTATACGGCGGCGACGTGGCAACCGACACGCCGCTGGTTTCAGCCGAAGTCATGCGATTACAGGGACCTGCCTGAAGTCTGGGACGCCGCCCATGGTATCGCGAGGGCCCGTTGCCGTTCGTGGTGAGCCGGTTCGGAGTCCGCGAAGAACCGTGTCGAACCACCGCCCCCAGCAACCGGCGCTCGATGCCCTGTGGCCCAGGCTGCGCGCAGCCTGGGACCTTCTACAGCCGCCTGCTGACAGGTCGGCACCAGACGGTCCGCGACCGCTAGTTCAGCGTTTCCACCCGCAAACCGTCGAACCGTCCAAAGTCGCGGTCGTTCGTGAGAACGGTGTCGATGCCGTGCTCCTGGCACAGCGCCGCAATCTGCGCGTCGAACATCAGGTTTCCGCGTGCATCGGACTGGCGCGCCGTATCCATCAGCAGATCGAGAAACGCTGCGCCCGGCCGAACCACTTCACATGTCGGCGCGGCTACAAGGTTCTCGATGAACGCAGCCGCCTGGGATAGCGAGGAGGGCGGATTGAACACTCGCCCATGCGTTACGACCCGCATGAACTCTGCGACGCAGAACACCGGAAGCCCCCAGCGTGCCCGCCCCTCGGCCAGACCGACAAGCCGAGCTTGTGCGGCCTCATGCCACGCCGTCTCGCCGCGATGGGCATAGATCAGCACATTGGTATCCACCGCGATCACGAACGGTCAATCACCTCGTAGAGCGCATTTCGGTCGTCAATATCGACGTTCGGCGGCGCGTCGCCGGTGACCGTTTCGAGCTGCAGCCGGAACTGAGGCCTCCGGCTCCCCGATCCCGCCAGCCGTGCGCGCAAGGCGTCCTCGACAAACCTGGTAAGAGTTATTCCGTCACTGGCCGCCCGCTGCTTCGCCTGCCGCAGCACCTGATCATTCAGATTCAGTGTCGTCTTCACTTAAGCGTCCGCCATTCCGCAGGCGTATGGCTCAACCATATCACTCGGTCAGCCGCTCTATCCTCCGCCCGGCCCGGGGCCCGCGATCGCTACTGCGACGTCCAGGTCGCCAAGCGACCCGTTACCCCCGCTCAGATTCGCGCCGCCGCGGCGGCCAGAGCCCGGTCGAATGTCATGATCTCCCGGACGCCCCGCCGTCGGCAACTGGCCAGATGGCAAAGGTCTCTCGCCCCCAGCGTGGGATGCTGTGCATAGAGTTGGAGGGCCAGCATCACGTCCGCTTCTTCCAATGGCCACACCTCAACGTTAGCGCCGGCGACCAACTCCAGCGCCGAGTCCAGGGTGTGCGGCCTCCGCATCCGCAGATACACATGCATCAACTCCTGGACAACCTCCGCTGACGTAACGAGAGGCCTGCGGTTGCGACTTGACTCGTCAAAGAAGCTCCGGGCGTCAGCTCGACGCGGGTGTGACCGTCCAACGGCATGCATGAAGACGTTGGAATCGACGAAGATCATACGTCCGGCAGGCCACGGGTCTTCGATTCGTGAATTGTCTGGAGGTGCTCTTCCCAATCAGGCTCAACCCCAGGGCCTTCACGCTCGTCGCACTTCGCCCAGAACCGTTGCAGGTCTTCTTGAGACTGGAAACGCTGCGTGCGCTGCCGCTCCTCCAGCCGGTCACGAGCCGCCGCGCGCAGCCACGCGCTAAAGCTCAAGCCCTCTCGGCGCGCCTGCCGGACAAAGCGGGCTTTGTCCTCATCCGGAATGATCAACTGCACCCTGGCCATAAGGCCGGTCTCTCCAGTCGCTGGATGTGTGTAACATCGTTACACACAATCGCGCGCAAGGCGAAACATCCTTGGCAATCGCGGGCGCATATCTTCTCCGCCAGCACTATTTCGCACTCCCGACACCTGCCGCGTCGTCAAGCGGCGGGAGCAAGCGCCGACCGGTAGCTACCGCACCCAAGACCTTATCCTTGCCCACATGAACACCCCGGCAGCCGCCGACACCCAGGCCCACTAGCTGGCTAGAACCCATGCGCGTCGTCGAAGATCCCCTCAACCGCGAAACCATCGAAGCCATCACCCGGCTCATCGTCGAGCGCTTCCAGCCCGAGCAAGTCATCCTCTTCGGCAGCTGTGCTCGTGGCGAAGTCGACGAAAACAGCGACCTGGACCTCATGGTGGTCCTGCGCCCTGGCGAGGAACCACCCCGCCGCGGCAACCCCATCCACGCGGCCATCTCCGAACGCTTCGTGCTGCCCGTAGACCTCCTGATCCGTTCCTACGAGGCGTTCGCCAAATACCGCCCCAACCCCAACTCCATGCTCAGCCGCATGCTCGAAGACTCCGAAGTCCTCTATGACCGACGCGCGGCCTGAACTCGCCTGGTTCGCCAAGGCCGACGGCGACCTCGAAGTGGCTCGCCGCGCGCTCGGGCCGGACCGGCCGTTCCCGGACATTGCCTGCTTCCACGCCCAACAATGCGCGGAGAAGTACCTCAAGGGATATCTGGTCGCGCACGACGTACCGTTCCGCTTCGTGCACGACCTCGGCTATCTCATCAATCTCTGTACCGGGCTGGATCCAGCCTTCGAAGACCTCAGATCAGCCGCCAAATCTCTGAACGTCTACAGCGCCACATCCCGCTATCCGGCGGAAACCGACCCGGAACCCGACATCCCGGCGGCCCAAGAAGCCATCCGGCGAGCCCAACAAATCGCCGACTTCGTCCTCCAAACCTAGCCCTGCGCCTAGTCGGACGAAGTCGGCGATTTGTTGGGCTCGCCGGATGGC
>WTFW01000013.1 GCA_011523785.1 Chloroflexota bacterium
CCTTGGCCGCCTTCAACGCCTCCACCTGCTCGCGGATGCCGACTTCGGTCGGCAGGCGTTCGATGCTGGAGGCGCCAAAGAACCCGGCCACGCCCTCGGTGTTCGCCAGAACGTGGCGCACGTCGTCGGGGTCCGCGATCGGTCCGCCGTGACACAGCACCACCGAGTCCGGCTTCTCCGCCACGGCGGCGTCGTGAATGGCCTGCACGCTCGCCACCGCGTCGTCCAGCGTCAGCGCCGTTGTGGCGCCGATCGAGCCCTTGGTGGTCAGCCCCATGTGCGGCACCAGCACGTCCGCGCCGGCCCGACTCATGGCCACGGCCTGGTCGGGGTCGAACACGTAGGGACAGGTCAACATGTCCAGCTCATTGGCCTGCCGGATCAGGTCCACCTCCAGGCCGAAGCCCATGTTGGTCTCTTCCAGGCCCTGGCGGAAGATGCCGTCGATCAGGCCCACGGTCGGAAAATTCTGCACGCCGTCAAAGCCCATGGCCTTCAGCTGCTTCAGGAAGGTGGGCATCAGCCGGAACGGGTCGGTCCCGCAGACCCCCGCCAGCACCGGCGTGTCCTGCACCACCGGCAGCACCTCCGAGGCCATGTCCACCACGATCGCGTTGGCATCGCCGAAGGGCATCATCCCCGAGAGCGACCCGCGGCCCGCCATCCGGAACCGCCCCGAGTTGTAGATGATGATCAGGTCCGCGCCGCCCTGTTCGGCGAACTTGGCCGTGATGCCGGTACCGGCCCCGCAGCCGATGATCGGCTCACCGGCGTCCAGCGTGGCCCGCAGGCGCCGCAGCGCCTCAGCGCGTGGGATATACGGCATGCGCGTGGTCCTTTCGTTCGGTTGAGGAGTTGCTCGGCGGCATGGCGTGTCTCCGCATCGTCATCCCAGGTACTCCAGCAGCTTGTCCGTCATGGCGTCGGCGAAGGCCTCGTCGTTGACGGCGTGGTCCAGCTCGTACACGGGAATGTCGTCGCGTACGTGCCGCTTGATGGCGTTGAACAACGCCTGGTCGGCCTCCGGCCAGTGGAACTCTTCGCCGGGCGCGCCCAGCAGCGACAGCCCCTTCAGCGGCAGGAAAATGGCCGTGGGCGCCGTCGCCGCGTTGGCCTTCTCCGCCAGGATCCGTCCCAACTCGGCGTTCTCCTCCGGGTCCGTGCGCATTAGCGACACGTTGGGGTTCCAGTAGTGGAACCGCCGGCCCTCGAACTTGTCGGGGATCGTCTCCGGCCCCCAGAAGTTCACCATGTCCAGGCAGCCCGGCGCGATCACCTGCGGGACGCCCTGCGCCGCCGCGGCCTCCAGCCGGCCCGGCCCGGCCCCCATCACCCCGCCTACCAGTTCGTCCGCCCACTCGGTGGTCGTCAGGTCCAGTACGCCGCTCGCGAACCCGCCGGCCACCACGTCTTCCATGGTGCGGCCGCCGGTGCCGGTGGCGTGGAACACCAGCACCTCGTAGCCCAGCGCGTCCAGCCGCTCGCGGGCGCGCTCCACCGCCGGCGTCGTGTTGCCGAACATCGAGGCCGCGATCAGCGGCTTGTCCTCGATCTCCGGCGCGGCCGTTTCCACCATCCCCACGACCGCGCCCACCGCGTTGGCGTAGATGCGCGCGCTGATCCGGTTGACCCCCGCCACGTCCACGATCGAGGGAACCATCACCACGTCCTTGGTGTCCACGTAGCCGCTCGTATCGCCGGAGGCCACCGTGCTCACCATCACCTTGGGCACCCCGACGGGAAGGGCGCGCATGGCCGCCGTGCCCACGGCGGTGCCCGCGCTGCCGCCCATGCCCAGCACCCCGTCGATCCGCCCCTCGGCATGCAACCGGCCCACGATTGCGGCCCCGCCGGTGGCCATTACGCCGATGGCCGTGCCGCGGTCGCCCTGCGCCCGCAGCTCGTCCAGGCCGGTTCCACCGGCTTCCGCTACGTCAGCCGCGGAAATGTCAGGCTCGAATCCGGGATCGCTGATCACGCCGCTGTCGATCACCAGCGCCCGGTGACCCCGACGCTCGATCTCCCGGCGCACGAAGGCGAACTCGTTGCCCTTCGTATCCAGCGCGCCGATCACGGCAATCGTCTTCGACATCCCGTCACTCCCCCGCGCCCTGCCGACGCGCCCCCGCCAGATACCCCGCTACCTTAGCCCGCGGACGGTCGATTGGCCCGAGATCTCGTGTCTGGGCAGTGGGCTGCTTAGCGTTATGGGCAGCGATGTGCCTCAAGCCCGACCCTTGCGTGTTCCCAGGGCCCTGGCTGCTCAGCCTTCCGAGCTGTCCACTACCGTCCGAGCCGCAGCTTGGAACGGAGCGTCAACGCTAGACGACTTCTTCGGCGACGTTGGTTTCGCCGCAGATGTCCATGAGGGTGTGGTGGACGGCGCGGTCGTGGGCGTAGCTGAAGCGGGGTTCGCATTCGCCTCGGATGCAGGCCACGAAGTGCTCGACGTCGTCTCGAAACGGCGCCTCGCGGCCGGTGCCGTAGACCTTCCAGCCGTCCGCCCCGGCGCCGGAACCGCCGCGGTGAATGGCCACGGCCGGCGCGCGGTCGCCGATGGACGCCCACGGGGAGACGATGGCCTGGGCCTCGGAACCGTAGACCTCGAAGCTGCGCGGGCGAACCTGCTCGGTTTCCAGGTGGCTGGATTCCAGGGTGGCGATAGCGCTCGGGTATTCCAGCACCACCGTGGCGTTGTCGATATATCCAGACTCGACAAAGCGGTCGCAGCGCAGGAACGAGTGGACCGTGGCGGGCGTCCCCAGCACGGCCATCGCCATGTCCAGCGCGTGCGAACCGAGGTTGTAGAAGATGCCGCCCTCGAAATACCGATCGCGTCCAAGATACGTGTCGGCCAGGGGACGATAGGGGCTGCACATGTGCGAGCGCACCCGGTAGATGTCGCCGAAGTCGCCGCGATCCACCATGTCCAGCATGCGCCGGAAGTGCGGCGTCAGGCGGTTGTTGTAGCCCATCTGAAAGAGCAGGCCGGACGACTCGGCATGGCCGATCAGCTCGTCCACGTGGGCGTGGGTCCAGCCGCAGGCCTTTTCCATGAGCAGGTGTTTGCCGGCCTGTAGCGCGCGGCGGGCGTACGAAGGGTTCTGACGCTCGGCGCCGCCGATCAGAATGCCGAGCACGGAAGGATCCTCGAGCAGCCGGCTGATGTCGTCGACGTATGGCAAGCCCGCCGAGTTCGGCTCGGACTCCCTGGCCGCGCGAGCATCGGCGCAGGGTTCGTAGACGCCGGCAAGGTCGATGTCTTGCAAGTCGCGCAGCCAGCGCAGCTTGCCAGGCGCGTGCCCGTGTTGCGCGCCCAGCATTCCCAATCGCACGGGTTGCTTGCTCATGGGGTGCGCTCCGAAGCCTCAGGCGGACGAACCATCAGCGGCATCTGAACCTCCTCGGGTCGGGCCAGGCGCAGAAAAAAGTGGCCCAACCCGGATGATCCCAGCATGAAGTCCGGGCTGTAGTTGCCCGGCTCGTCCCCTGGCCAGCGCTCCTCGCCCTGACGGTCCTCGCGATAGGCGGTTGCAGCGTCGCCGAAGTCGCTCGCGCAGGTCATCCACGACTCGTCGCCTGCCACCCGGGCGAGCTCGACAAAGAGCTCCGCGTTCCCGGCCAGTCCGTGGCACTGGCTGGGGTTGTTGCGGACATCGCCGGCGGCCAGGGTCGCCTGGGCGCAGCGCTCGGCAAAGCGGCGCAGGTCGTTGTCGTCAAAGATCTCAGCGACGCGAGCGGCGGACAGCCCGATGCCCGGCGCCCCGTGACACCACTGCACGCGCGGACGGTGCGGATCGCCCGGCCAGCGATTCCAGCAGATGCCGCGATCATCTTCCAGCGCAACCGCCTCAATCCATCGCCAGGCGTCGTGCACGAGGCTCTTGATCGCGTTGTCACCGGTAAACCGCCAAAGCTCCGCAAGCGCATAGGCGATGCCGCTGGCCCCGTGCACGAACCCCGCACTAAACCGAACCTGCCCTTCGCGTTGCCAGTCCCAGCGCGCTCCTTGGTCGTCGGATTCGACCGTTCGGGCGATGTGGTCACCGGCCCTCACCGCGGCATCGAGCAGGCTCTGATCGGCTGCGGCCTGGTACAGGCGCAGCAGAAAGATCACGCTGCCGGCCGATCCGCTCAGCACATGCGCGTCAGGCCAGGAGGCGCGAGCCACCGCGCGGGCCCGCGCCTGCGCGTCCCGCAGCCAGCGTTCGCGTCCGGTGGCCTCATACAGGTGCAGGCACATCTGGCCGTGGCCCGACAGGCCGAAGTACAGGCCCGCGTCGGCGCCGGGATCCCGCAGGTCGGCCTTGGACTGGCCCTCCACCCACATAGCCGCCGCTTCGGCGACTTCACGGGCCTTGGGATCGCTGGTGACGCGGAACAGGTCGGCAAACAGAAACACCACGCCGGCCGTCCCGCCAAAGACGCCGGTGGAGAACTGCGGCTTGCCGGTATAGCTGCGAGTCTCCCAGCGCGCGCCGCCGACGGCGGGACGGGCCAGCGCCGCGATGCTGTCGGCCACGCTCTGGGCGGCCACAGGGAATCGATCCTCGTCAGGCATGGCCATCCTGCGGGTTGCACACACCCTCACGGTAGCCGATCACGGGCGACGAACACGCGACAAGCCGCCGCCGGGCGCGTAGTCTCACCGGACGACGCGAGGGGCTCGAGACACCAATGCAAGACGTGAAGCTGCCCGACACACCAATCACGGAGGCCTACCCGGGCCTGAACAACCTGGTTGTCGATTTCAACCAGATGAAGACCTTCCTGGACGACCCGCTGGTACTGGTGGAGGGCGACGGCGTGCGCATTCGCGACCACGCCGGGCAGTGGTACATCGACGGGCTATCCGGCGTGGCGGCGGTACAGCTGGGGCACCGAAACCAGGGCATCATTGAGGCGATGCGCGCGCAACTCGATCGCATCGCGCTGGCGCTACCGCTTTACGCGTCGACCGAGCCGGCGATCGAGCTGGCCAAGCGGCTGGCGGAGGTGACGCCTGAGCCGCTGACTCACGTCAAGTTCACCACCGGCGGCTCGGAAGCGAATGAGACTGCGTTCAAGATCGCCCGTCAGTACCACGCCCAGACCGGCAGCCCGGGCAAGTACAAGGTGATCTCGCGCTACAAGAGCTACCACGGCGCCACGATGGGCGCCCTGGCCGCCAGCGGAGGCGCCTCCCGCAAGCTGCCGTATGAGCCGTTTCCCACCGGCTTCGTCCACGTGCATCCGCCGGACTGCTACCGCTGCCCGTTCGGGATGACCTACCCAGACTGCGGCGTGCGCTGCGCGCAAATCGTGGACGAGGTGATTCTCGGCGAAGGCCCCGAGACTGTCGCTGCCCTGATTGCTGACCCGGTCGTCATGTCGGCGGAGGGACTGATCGCGCCCCCGCTGGAGTATTTCAGGATCCTGCGCGACGTCTGCGACCGCCACAACGTGCTGCTGATCTTTGACGAGATCATCACGGGCTTTGGACGCCTGGGTGAGATGTTTGCGGCCGACGTCTACGAGACGTGCCCGGACATCATGTCGGTCGGCAAGGGCATCAGCGGCGGCTATGCGGCGCTGGCGGCGGTGATGATGACGGAGCGCGTAGCCGATGCGTTCTGGGGCGACCTGGCCGACGGGGTGCACTTCAACGCCGGACACACCTACTCCGGCAACCCGGTGGCCTGCGCGGCCGGATTGGAAGCCGTGCGCCAGATCGTCGACGGCGGCGCGCTGGACAACGGCCGCGAGCGCGGCAAACAGCTGCGCGCGGGTCTGGACGAACTGGAATCCCGCTACGAACAGATCGGGCGCGTGGACGGCCACGGCATGCTGCAGGGCGTGGAGTTCGTCGGCGACCGGGCATCGCGCTCGGCGTATCCGGTTTCCAACCTCCTCTGCCGCGCGGTGGGCCAGACCGCCAAGCGAAATGGACTCATCGCGCGCATGGGCGACCACACCTATGTGCTCGCTCCTCCCCTGGTTTCAACCGAGGAAGAGATCGACGAGATGCTGGACATCCTGGACGCGTCGATCGCGGAGACCCTGGAAACCTTCGAGGAGTGAGCCAGGCGGCGTTTGACGACCGTGTGGCCGCCTACGCGCAGTCACCGACCCATCGCGAAGGCCCGACCCTGGACCTTACGCGTGCGTTTGCCCGGGCGCACCCGGGCGACCTGGTGCTGGATGTGAGCACGGGCACCGGGTTTACGGCCCATGCCCTGGCCGCTACACCCACTCTCGTTGTGGCTGCGGATATCGCTCCCAACATGCTGCGGCACACGCGCGCAGCCGCGCCATGCGAGATTCGCGTTGTCCAAACCGACACGCACACCCTGGCGTTCGCCGACCGGACTTTCGACGTGGTGACGTGCCGCCATGCGTTCCATCACTACCAGGACGGTCGCACCGCCCTGGGCGAAATGACGCGCGTGGTTCGGCCGGGCGGACGGGTAGTCATCACCGATACGATCTCGCCAGACGACGCCCATGTCGCCGAGGCCATGCACGAAATCGAGTCGCTCCGCGACCCGTCGCACGTCTGCAACCGGTACGCGGGCCAAATCCTGGATCTCATGGCTGACGTCGGGCTCAGCATTGAACGCAACACGGGCACGCGCACCGCGCAGGATTTCGACGGCTGGTGCAGCCGAACCGGCGTTTCCGATGACCTTCGGCAGCAGCTCTGGCGGGCCTTTACCGAAGACGCAAGGGTCCGCGCGGCGTTCGATGCCCGCGAGACCGGTGACGGCCGCCGGTTTAACTGGCCGGTCCTGGTCGCGGCGGGGGTGCGGCGCACCTAGGCTCCGATACGATACGGATCGTGTAGGGGTCCTGGGGATGACGACATGGCAACGGCGCCGCTGAGAGTTGGGTTTGTGGGTTGCGGCGGGATTTCCCGCCTGTACACGGACATCTACCTGGGGCTGCACGAGCTGGCGCAGGTGGTTGCCGTGGCGGACTTGGTCCCCGAGCTGGCACGCGATCGGGCCGAGGGGCTGACGCATGGGTATCAGGCCGAGGCCGCGCGCCAACACGCCGTTGCCACGGGTGCACGCAGCGAGGCCGAGCGAGACGAGGCCCTGGCCAAGGCCGAGTCGGCCGAAGACGCCGCCTCGAACTCAATCCAGCAGTTTTCGAGTCATACCGAACTGCTGGCCGGGGCCGACGTGGATGCCATCGTGCTGCTTACAGCGCCCTCCGTACGTGGAGGGCCGACGGTTGAAGCTGCCGCGCAGGGCGTTCATGTGTTCACTCAGGGTCCTATGGCTCGCAGCGTGGAGGAAGCCGACGCGATGCTTGAGGCAGCCGAAGCCTCGGGCATCAAGCTGCACGTGCAAGTCGGTTCGCGCTACAGCCGCGGCATGCGTCACGCCCAACGCGCGGTCGCCAGCGGGCTGATGGGCCAAATGGCCATGGCGAACGTTGAACTGAATAACTTCCGGCCGCAGTCCCCGTACTTCCGATCCAGCCACTGGCATGGGACCTGGGACGGCGAAGGCGGCACGTCGGTCTTCCATCACGGGCGCTACGTCATCGATCCGTTTCTGTTCGTGGTTGGCTCGCCGATTGTGGAAGTGACGTCTTACGCGGGCGCGATGCTGCGGCATATCGAGACCGATGACATGACGCTTTCGCTGGTGAAGTTCGCCAACGGAGCTCGCGGCGTGGTGCAGTCCTCGCTGCTGTATCACACCAATCCGCTAACCCCGACGTTTCGGATTGAAGTTATCGGCAGCGAGGCTTCGATGGTTCTCCACCAGGAATACACACATCCAGATATACCAACGGTGATGCTTGGAAACCGAGAGAACGGCTGGGAAGCCGACGTGAAGTTTGGGTCAAACCACGACCCGTCATTGGTTCAGCGGCTGGAGGCGCTGGAAGCCGAGGTGTCCGACGCACCCGTGCGCGCCACCGAGATGTACCAGAGCCAGATCTGGTTGGAGTCAATCCTGGAGGATTCGTCCACCCCCGCGCCATTGCGCGTGCCGCATCACCACGCCGAATTCACACGTGCCGTGTACAAGTCGCACGAAACCGGCGCAACCGTCACGCTGCCGCTGGCTAAGGACGATCCCTTTTATACGTTTGAAGGGCGTCTGACTCACGGGCGGAAGCTTCCTGAAGACGACCCACCGCCGACGGGCGAGCTCCCGCGTCGCATGAGAGGCAGCTGACCACGTAAGACTGACTCGCTGGCACGCGTCGCGCACCAATTGTCGGGCTAACCCACCAAACGCGTGCTGTGGTGCACGCGTCGCCCGCTAATACGCACCCCGACCACGCGCCACGACCCAGAGGGTGCGCAGCAGGATGGTGAGGTCGAGCAGCGGCGAGTAGTTCTGGATGTAGTAGAGGTCGTATTCGACGTTTTCGTGCAGAGGGAGTTCGCTGCGGCCGCTTACCTGCCACCAGCCGGTGATCCCCGGAAGCACCGCCAATCGCTGTCGCTGCCAGGACTCATACTGCTCAACGACCCACGGGAGTTCCGGGCGCGGCCCAACCAGGCTCATTTCGCCGCGCAGCACATTCCACAGTTGGGGGAGTTCGTCGAGACTGGTCCGGCGAAGGAAGCGGCCGACGCGGGTCACGCGCGGATCGTTCAGCGGTTTGTACACCGCGTTGACGGCAGCGCCGCCCTGGAGAGCGGCTTCCTGCCGGCTCTCGGCATCCGGGACCATCGTGCGTAGCTTGAACATGGTGAACATTCGGCCGGTCTCACCAACGCGTCGCTGAGCGAAAACGACCGGACGTCCACCGTCCAGGAAGACGGCCAGCGCCAGGACTGCGAGCACCGGCGCCATCAGCACGAGCGAGACGCTGGCCAGAACCAGATCGAATACTCGCTTGACGAATCGATCGAATCCCGTGATTACGGGCGCACGCACGCTGATCAGAGGCAGGCCCCACACGTCCTCTGCCATGGCCCGGCCGGCCATGAGATGAAACACATCGGGGACCAGCCGGACTCTGACAGGAACGCTGTCCAGTGCCACAACTATTTCGCGAATCCGCTCGTGGGCGTGCATTGGCAACGCGATCAGGACGTCGTCCACTTCATAGCGGTCAATCAGATTCTCGAGCTCGTTACTTGCTCCCAGCACCGGGGCCTCGTGAATCTCTTCGCCGCGTTTATCCGGATCGTCGTCGGCGAATCCGATGACCTGGAATCCGGACCAGGGACGTTCACGAATCATGGCCGCCACCCGTTCGCCGACCGGTCCGGCGCCGACCACCAGCACCCGAGTCGCGCCGCGGCCGGAGATGCGACGACTGCGCATCACGAGGTTGAGTAGCCACCGGAGATTGATAAGCAGCAGCGCATCAAGGGCAATGAAGTAAAGGAACAACAGTCGCGAGAGGAATTCGACTTTGAGGACAAAGAAGGCCGCAAAAAGGACGACGGTGGCAAAGATGATGGCCGGAATCAGTACGCGGATTTCGTCCACGACTCGCAGCAGCCGCCGGTGGTCGTAGAGATGGACCATGCGGAAGAAGAAGGCCCAGACGAATCCGACGACCACGTACTCGCGGACGGTGAGCCAGGAGAGCAGGCTGGCATCGCCAGCGCCGATCGGCAGGGTATGCCGCAGGACATCCGCCAGGAAGAGGGCCAGCAGCGTGAGCGCGATATCGACAACGGCCAGGGCGCCGCCAAAGAGACGCGCGCGCTCCCTCACCTCAGCGCTCCCTCACCAGTTCGCGGTATACCAGTTCGGTTGCCCGGGCCATCGCCTCGGCGTCGTGATAGACCGCCACGGCCGCATGAGCCTCCGTTGCAAGCGTGCGAGCCTCATCCGAGTGTGTCAACAACCGCAGCGTCGCGGCGGCGGCGGCGGGAATGTCACCTGGTTCGACCAGGAGTCCGGTGCGCTCGTGCTCGATGAGATCGGTCGTTCCGACGGCGCGGGCGGCAACAATTGGAACTCCGGCGGTCATGACCTCCATGATCGAGTAGGGCACACCCTCCCAGCGGGCCATGTGAAGGTAAACGTCCAACGCGGTCAGCAGAGATCGTGCGTCGGTGACAAAACCCGGAAGTGACGTTGCCTTGTGGACGTCGAGTTCCCGAAGGCGATCCTCCACCTGCGTACGCAGTTCACCGTCGTTGGTCCAGAGAAACCGAGCGTCCGGGCGCCGGCGGTAGATCGCCGCGAATGTCTCCGCAATGTCGAACGGTGCCTTCTGTTCGGTAAACCGAGCCGTGGTGCCGACAATCGGCGCGTCAGCTGGCAGACCTAGACGTCGGCGGGCCTCCGCGCGCGGCACCGGCTCGAAGGGCGCAAACGTGAGAGGGATTTTGCGAACTTTGCGCGGCTGAACGATTTCGCCCGCCACCTGTCGTTCGCCCTCTGAGAGCGCGATGAGCGCTGACGTTGCACGTCCCAGCATTGCTTCCAGCCAGCGCAAGGGCGCACGTGCGATGGGCGAGGCGAAGTTGAGGAAGTAGAACCCATGCGGCGTATGAACAATCCGGGCACCCGGCGCGAGCATGGCGGCCACGCGGCCAACGACGCCCGCCTTGGTGCTGTGGGTGTGCACGATGTCGTAGCGACCACGGTGGATCAGCCGCACGAGCGCCCAGGTCGCGCGCCAATCGTCGATCGGTCGAATGGCGCGAGTCATGGGCACGATGTGCAGCTGCACGTCCAGTGCCGACATGTCGTCGAAAAACGAGGTGTCGCCGCGAGGCTCGGAGCGAACACGGGGACACGCCACTTCGAAGTGGAAGGACGAGCGATCGGAAGCGGCCGCCAGATCGAGCAGATGGCGCTTGGTGCCGCCAATCGTGGCCTCCATGACCTGGAGAACTCGAATCGGACGGCGAGCCATCGGCAGCGTTAGCGCAGCACCGCCTCTTGCATCCAGGCGTACTCCGCCGCGATGCCCTCGTGGATGGTTGTTGACGGATCAAAGCCGAGCACGCGACGCGCCCTGGAGGTATCGGCCTGGCTGTGTAGCTGGTCGGCGGGATGCGCCTCGGCGTAGATGCGCTCGGCCGGCTTGCCGGCGACTTGCTCCATCGTGCCGATCAGTTCGTTGACCGATGCCGTGGGGCCACTGCCGATGTTGAAAGTCTCGCCGATGGGTAGCGCATCAAGCACCCGCACCTGGGCGTCAACCGCGTCGGCCACGTAGGTCAGTTCCCGCGTCTGCTCGCCGTCGCCATAGATTGTGATCGGCTTGCCGGTGGCTATGGCCTTGAGTCCGATATGCACGAGCATGTCGGGCCGCTGGCGCGGACCAAACAGGGTGTAGTAGCGAAGGACGACCACCGGCAGACCGAACAGCCGGTGATAAGAACTGAGCAGGTGCTCGTCCAGCAGCTTGGTCATCGCGTAAAACGACCGCGGTTCGAGTGGATGGTCTTCGGGCGTGGGCATCCTGGGATTGAAGCCGTAGATCGAGGATGTCGAAGCAAAACTGAAGAGCTTCACGCCTGCGCGCAACGCGGCGTCGGCCAGCCGTTGCGTTGAGCGGCTGTTGTCCTGCATGTACCGCTGGAAGTTGGTGGGCGTCCAGCCTTCGCGGACGCCGGCTCGGGCCGCCAGGTGAAAGACGTACTGCACGCCGCCGAGCACTTTGTCGAGGTCGAGGTCGGCGTCCAACAGGTGGGCCGGCACGAAGTCGAAACCCTCGTGCTGCCGGAGTGAGTCAAGATTCGCCTGTTTCTGGTCGAGGTCGTAGCTGTCGGTCATGCCATCCAGACCGACGACTCGATGGCCTCGCGCTAACAGCGACTCGCAGAGATGGGACGCAATAAACCCGGAAGCCCCAGTGACAAGTGTTCCAGGGCGGCCGTTGGCCTCTGGCATCAAAGCCCCGCGTGAAGAAAGCGCGCCAGCCGCGCGCTGCGAAAGTATATCGGCGGGCCCATCGCGACGTTACGCGGCGACATCGCGAGTGACGGATGCATAGAGGGCGCGCGTGGCGGCACGCATGCCCTCTAAGTCGAACGTCTCGGCCGCATGTCGACGCGCAGCGGAACCCAATCGCAGCCGGCGCTCGCTATCGAGCAGCGTTGCCGTCAAGGCGGAGGCCAGGGCTTGCGCATCACCCTGGGGAGTCAACACGCCGGTCTGGTTGTGCTCCACGATTTCAGGAACGCCCCCAACAGCCGTCGCCACGACTGGCCGACTTGCCATCGCGGCTTCCATCAGCACGAGGCCGAGCCCCTCCCAGTCTGAGGCCAGTGCCACGACGTCGGCGGCGGCCATCAGGCTGGGCATATCGGAGCGCACCCCCAGCCAGCGCACCGCATTGCGCAAGCCCAAATCTTCGGTGAGCTCGAGCAACCCGGCCCGATAGGCGGGGCCTCCCAGCTGGGTCTCGCCGGCGCAGAGCAACTGGGCGTTACCGAGCGTACGGCGCACCTGCGCGAAGGCCCGCAGGAGTACATCGTGCCGCTTCTGCGGATCGAGGCGCGCGGGGCACAGCACCAGCGGTACACCGGCCCCGATTCCAAGCTCCCGGCGCGCGGCCGCCGGATCCAGGCCACTGAACGGCTCGGAGTCCAGGCCATACCGAATGACGTCAATCCGATCTCTCGGAACTCCGAGTTGCTGGTTCGTCCAACCCGCGACCGCTTCCGAAATGGCGATCGTGCGCCGCGTGGGACGCGTAGCCAGCGCATGGAGGACCCGCGCCGACGAGGACTCAAGGCGGGCTTCGACGTTGTGCTTGGTGGAGACGATGGCGCGAACGCCGACCGCCCGCGCTGCCAGCGCACCGTACATGTCGGCGCGCAGGAGGTGTGTGTGCACGAGCGCATATCGCCCGCGCGTGATGAGCGCCGCCAGATGGGGCAGCCGCACGGCGCCAAACGGTCCGGCCATCGGGATGTGGGCTATGCGTTCGACGCAGGCCTCAAACTCCGGGCGCAGGTCGTGGTCGCGAAAGTAGACCAGGTCAATATCGGCGAACTCGCGTAGACCGGGCAGCAATTCAACGAGATGGCGCTGCGCCCCACCGACCGCGAGCGACGTGACTATCTGCAGAACGCGCAACCGGCTCCTGGTCACGTGCGGGCGGTCAGCAAAGCGTCGTAGCGGGCCAGCGTCTGCTCGACTTGCCGCTGGAGGGAGAATGTGGAGGCCGCGCGTTGGCGCGCAGCCCTACCCAGCGACCGTGCGTGCTCGGCATCGCCCACGATCAGGTCGATCCGGTCGGCCAGGGCCAGCGGATCGGTGGGATCCACGGTGTATCCCCAGGCGCCATCCGCCACGATTTCGGGACCCGCGCCAAGCGTGGAGGCTATGGCCGGCCGTCCGGCCGCCATTGATTCGATGATCGTCAGGTTGAACGGGTCTGGATAGGTCGAGGGGGCCAACGTCACGGTCGCGGCGGCGTAGGCGTCGCGAAGCGCCGCTGGCTCCATCCACCCGGGCAGGAGCAAGCGTTCGCCCACACCCAGCTCGTCGGCCAGTCGCCGGAGTTTCGGCGCGTAACGCGGGTTTTCGCCAGCGATTACCAGGCGCAGGTCCGAATGCCGGGAACGCGCCAGCGCGTGCAGCGCCGCCTCGGCGCCTTTCTCACGCGAGACGCGAGCCGCCAGCAGCGCAAGCGGGGCGCCATCCAGCCCATGCGACGACCGAAACGCCGCCCCATCACCGCTACCCCACCAGTCCAAGTCCACACCGTTGTAGACGACCTCGGCGCCCCCGAAACCGTTGGCGCGCAGGGCGGTCTCCAGCGTTCGGCTGATGGCAAACAGGTGGTCCACATGCTTGGACATGTGCTGGTCGATGACCACGTTGCGTGCCGGATTCCAGCGAAACCGCTGGCATTTGGCGCAGTTGAACCAGCGCTGGCGAAAGTCCACCGGGCCGCCGGTGCAGATGAACTTGATGCAGCAGAACAGCAGATAGTCGTGGGCGGTGTAGAGCACCGGCACACCCAGGCGATCGGCTGCCGTAAGCGATGCAAACGACAGGTGCTGATGCACGTTGTGGGCATGCACGACGTCAGGATTGAAGTCGGCTAATTCACGACGGACGCCCGGCAACA
Organism: Chloroflexota bacterium; assembly: GCA_011523785.1. Lineage (GTDB taxonomy): Bacteria > Chloroflexota > UBA11872 > UBA11872 > UBA11872 > UBA11872. The sequence continues at coordinate 14,005 of WTFW01000013.1, forward strand.
CCATCGGATTGGCCATCGCCACCGTGTTGCGAAACCGCTCCGGATAGCGAGACCGCAGCCGGCGAACGCGAACACCGTCCTGGTCACGGTGCGATCCGGCCCCAGACGTGGTGGCAATGACGCACACGTCATGACCAGCCTGGACGAAGGCGCCAGCCAGGCGTTCAACCACGACCCCGGCCCCGCCGCGATTCTCAGGGGGATAGGTGTCGGCAAGGAGGGCGATGCGCATGTGGAGCGGCCCGACGGTTCGACGGAGCGATTCTAGGCGGTGTACGCCGCCAGGCAGCGTTCGGCAACCGCGGACCAGGTAAAGCGGGCTACGACGTGGTCGCGGGCTGCCTGGCCCTGCGTTTGGGCGTGCTGAAGCGAAGTGGTGAGCGGCGTCAGCTCGCGGCGGAGGGCGTCGGGATCGCTCGGCGGCACAGTCGCGCCACCGACGGACGGGATGATCTCGGGCATGCCGGCCACGTCCGAAACAATCGCTGCGGTCCCGCAGGCCATGGCTTCGAGCGGCGCCAATCCGACGAGTTCCGGCAACGCCTGTCGCCGTCCGAGGTAGTCCTCATAGACCGACGGCATGACGAAGGCACAGGCCGATCGCAGGGCGGAGATCACCTCGAAGTCCGAAGCTCCCAGGTGGATCCGCACCGGACGGGACGCGGCCTCCGATCGAACGAACTCAAGATAGTCGGTGTCGTAGGGGCGCCCGTAAATGTCGAGTGAGGCGCCGACAGGTAGTCCTCGAATCGCAGTCTCGATGCCCTTGTGGGGCAACAGGCGCCCCACATAGACGACCTGGCCAAGCGTCTTTTTCGTACCGGGCGAGTATTTGGCCGTATCAACGCCTGCGTAGATTACTTCTGTCCGGCGTCCGACGTAGGGGAGCGTTGCGGCGGCGAATTCGCTCTGCGCCAACTGTCCGTCGATCCAGCGACCGATCCGCAAACGGCGAACCCAGTTCACGCCACCGCCACCGTGATCGGTGACATAGACGCGCTTGCCGAGCGGCCGGCCGGTCAGTGCGGCCAGCGCCGTGAGACCGGACCTCGCCTGGTGGCAGTGGACAACATTCGCCCAGCCCAGGGCTCGAAGAAACCCGGGACCGATGGCGTCGTAGGCTCGGCCGCGAAGCTGTTGCCAGGTTCGCTGGACCTCGATGTCGAACCCGCTGACATGCCGGGTTCCTGGCGGGCCGCCGAATGCGATCAGTCGGGTGGGCGTCTGTTGTCGCATGGCGATTGCGAGCTCCAGCGGATAGCGCTCCCCGCCGCCGCGCACCGACTCGTCGCCGAACCAGGTTGGCGACAGATGCAGGACTCGTAGCTCACTCACGCCAGCCGCTCGGCCACGATGAGATAGCCCCCGGGGTCGCGCACCTCTCGCCGAAATGGCCGCCACAGGAGAGCCGACCACAGGCCAAGCCAGAGCGGCATGGGCAGGAGCCGTCGCCGGTGGAGTCCGCGGAACCAGTCCAGCACGCGCCGACCGCCAACTCGTCGGACCATCAATTCGTCCAGCCGCCGCCAGGTTCGCTGGGTTTCGGCCGGGAGATGTCCCCGGCTGGCAACGATGGTCAGCCCGCGCTCGGCCAGCCGTTCCGTCCACTCTTCCAGCGACCGATAGTGGTAGTGGCCCAGCCGAGCGTTCGTCGAGGCCAGCGCGGCGTTCCCCGATTCGTGTTCGATTCGCTCGGCAAACGCCGGTGCGGGGACCGTGAATACCAAACGACCGCCAGGCTGGAGCACGCGCGCGGCTTCCGTCACGGCGTCCAGATCGCTCGGAATGTGTTCCAGTACGCTATGGCTGTAGACCGCGCCGTAGGAGGCGGACGCGACTGGTAGTCGCGTGCCGTCGGCGCGCATGACGGCTCGATACACCCCTGAGGTTTTTGCGACGCGAGCCTCACTGGCGACGAGCTCAAGCCCGTCCACCGGCCAGTGGGACCGCAGCACCGAGCGCGCGACTTCGCCGGTGCCGCAGCCCAGGTCGAGGACGGGTGTGGGAAACGTGATGTCACGCAGCATGGCGAACTCGGTCGCCCGCCAGAGCGCCACAGCCGGCTGATGCGGATGGGCGCGCAGCGCCAGCCGCAGAAGATCCCGGTCGCTCCTGGCCACGAGCGCCGTTGGGAAACCACTGTTAGCCATCGAGTGAGTCGTCGATGAGCTGCCGCATGCGCACGGCGTAGGTGTGATCGCGCTCGACGCGGCGCTTGCCGGCCTCGGCGATTGCACGCCGGGCCGACTCGTCGTTCAGGTATCGCTCAATCGACGCTGCCGCATCGTCCGCGTCTTGATAGGTAGCGAGCTCCGTCCCAACCTCGAAAAGCTCGGGCATTCGTGCCTTGAAGTCGGTCAGCTGGAATGCGCCGGCCGCGGGGATCTCGAATGTCCGCATGTTCGGACCTTCGCGCATCTGGGCGTGGTGGATGTTCAACACGATCTTCGCGCTTCGGTAGGCCCGTGCCACGGCGGCGGCCGGCAGCAGGGTGAGGCCGCGATGCGCCTCGCGAACCCGATAGCCCGGTTCCAGCTTCTCCCAGCCGCGGCCCCAAACGGCCAGGTTGGCCCCGGAACGGGCAACGGCTTCCAGGATTTCAACTCGGGATCGGCTCGCCGGCAGATGGCCCATGTTGTGCCGCGCGTCGCCCACGAAGATCACGTCCACGGGCTCGGCGTCCGCGTCCTGCCCGGTCCAGGCAGCGGGATGGACAGCGTGCGGCATGAACCTCGCCGTAACGCCCCGCGGTTCCAGGTCGGGAGCGTAGGTCGGATCGGCCAGATAGAACCGGTCGTACAGATGCGCCGCCGCCGTGATGTTGGGAAACCAGCCTGGATCGTCGCCACACCACTGAACGACGGGGCCGCTGGTGAGGTTACGCAGGCGCTCAATCGTCTCGGGTAGCAGGGTGAGGCCGCGATGCGCCTCGCGAACCCGATAGCCCGGTTCCAGCTTCTCCCAGCCGCGGCCCCAAACGGCCAGGTTGGCCCCGGAACGGGCAACGGCTTCCAGGATTTCAACTCGGGATCGGCTCGCCGGCAGATGGCCCATGTTGTGCCGCGCGTCGCCCACGAAGATCACGTCCACGGGCTCGGCGTCCGCGTCCTGCCCGGTCCAGGCAGCGGGATGGACAGCGTGCGGCATGAACCTCGCCGTAACGCCCCGCGGTTCCAGGTCGGGAGCGTAGGTCGGATCGGCCAGATAGAACCGGTCGTACAGATGCGCCGCCGCCGTGATGTTGGGAAACCAGCCTGGATCGTCGCCACACCACTGAACGACGGGGCCGCTGGTGAGGTTACGCAGGCGCTCAATCGTCTCGGGTAGCAGAACCTCGCCCTTGAGAACCAGGGTGAACTCCGGCCGATGCCGCGCGGCAAGCCGGATTACGTCCAGATTGTCCATCTGCATTGCGTCGAACACTCGCGCGACGTTGAATCGGTCTGGGCCTTTGAGTCGCCGCTGCACGCGCCCCCAGAGCCCAATGGGCCGTTCCAGCCGCTGGCTGTAGCGGTGCATTCGCACGTCATGCCCGGCGTCTCGCAGGCCCTCAGCGCAGTATTCGGTCCACTGTCCGGTGTCCCAGTGCGGGCCGACGAGCAATACGCGCATTGTCCGTTTACACAGCGGCCGCGCGCCGCTTCCACAGCGCGCCAAGTTCTGACCGCAGGGCCCTGCGGTCGATGAGGTAGAGAAGACCTGCGTAGACCAACACGACAACAACCCCGCCCTGGATCAACAAGACGGCATCGGTCAGCAGGGGCAGCAGGATGAATCGCCCGAAGAGACCGGCACCGACTGCCGCAATAAGCGGACGGACCAAGTGACGAACAAGTCGCAGGTCGAATTCACGACGCCCGATCGGCAACAGAACCAACGCAGCCAGTCCCTGGGATACAGCCAGCCCGATCGGCACCGCCAGGAACCCGACACCCAGCGCCATGAGGACCGCGGCCACTCCCCAGGCGGCAGCGGCCCAGCCCAGGGACACCATGAGAACAATCTTCGTCTTTCCCACGGCGTTGAGGATCGGCGTTATGAGACCGTTGATTGGGATCAGAGCGTTATTGACGGCCAAAACGTAGAGGGCCGGAACCGCGGGCAGCCACTGCTCACCATAGATCAGCCCGGCGATTTCGGGCCCAAACGCGATGACCGCAACGAATCCCGGCAGCGTCACGATGGCGTTCCACTTCAGCGTGAGTTCGGCGCCTCGGCGAACCTGGTCCGGCGCATCCTGGATGCGCGCGAAGGTGGGCAGGCTCACTCGAGCCACCCACTGCGTCAGCGCCAGCGGCTGGGCGGAAACCCGATTGGCCCAGTTGAGATACCCCGTGGCCGTGGCTCCGAACGCCCGGGGCGTGAAGAGCGGAATGAGCGAATCTTTCAGCGTGATCGCCAACCGTGATCCCTGAAAGCGGGCGCCAAATCCGACGTGAGGCGCGAGGACTCGCAAGTTCCTCGTTGGCGCCGGCCACCACGGCCGGGCCACCACAACCGCGAGCGTGGACACCAAACTGGCGCCAACATGCGCGATCACCAGGCTCCACACGCCAGCGGCGCCAATGGCGAAGCCGATGCCGGCGATGTAATAGAACAGGGTTCCGGCGATATCGGCCGCGGCGAGCCGGCCAAATTGCAGGTGTCGCTCGAGTAGAGCCGCCGGGACGATGCGAAAGGCGGTGAAGAAGACCGAGAAGGCAAACAGCCGCGTCATCCACGGGTCGATTTGATCGTTCAGCAACGCGTTGACCACAAATGGCCCGGCGAGAAACACCACCACGCCCCCCGCCAAGACGAGAAGCAATTGGCCCGTAAAGACCGCCCGCAGGTCGCGGGATTGAGGCTCGCTGCCGCGCTGAATCAGACTGGGTTGCAGCCCCAGGTCGGCAAACTGCTTGACCAGTCCGGCAAAGGTGGCGATTGGAACGATGACGCCGAAGTCCGCCGGCGTCAGCAGGCGAAAAAGCGCGATGCTGCCCACGAACGAGACAAGCTTCATGCCGCCTTCGCGCATGCCAAGCGAAACGACGCCGCGGAGCGCGCGGTCCTCGAGGTCTCCCTTTCGAGCCACGGGCGACGCGTTACCGGTCACGCCCGAGCGTCCAGCCGCCGGCCCAGGCTCTCGGCATACACGTCCAGGAGTTGCTGTGCCGATCGGCGCCAGGTCATCGCATCCGCCCGGCGGCGCCCTCCATCAGCCAACGCCTGCCAGCGGCTTCCATCGGTCAGGACGCCGCGAAGCGCGTCAGTCAACGCGGGCACGTCATTCGGTGGAACCAGCAAGCCGTTGTGGTCATGGATGACTGGCTCCTCGGCCCCGGAATCGCGGGCACTGACCACGGGAGTCCCGCAGGCGTTGGCTTCCAGCAGCACGAGGCCGAAGCCGTCGAAATCGGAGCCAGCCAACCGGTAGGGCATCGTCACCACGCGCGCGCGGTGGTACCAGTCCACGAGTTCGTTCTCGCTGACAATGCCGGTCAGGGTGACGAAGCTGTCGAGCTCAAGCTCGCGGATCCGGGTGCGCAGCTGATTGACGAAGGGTGACGACGAATCGGAGGGGCCGACGACCACGTAGCGGTGGGCGACGCCCTCGGACTTCAGGCGTGCGAAGGCCTCCAGCGCCAGGTCGAATCCCTTGCGAGGCTTGCTCTCGCCGACCGAGACGATCAATCCAGGTTCGCGAGGCGGCGGTTCCGCGCGCTGAAAGTCCTCCGCCCGCACAGCCAGCGGCACCACGCTGGTTTGCCGCACATTGGCATCGGCTTCGACTCGACGGCGCGTGTAGTCGCTGATGGCGGGTAGGCCACGCGCCCGCCGTAACGCCCAGCGCAGCAGCCAGCGCTCAATCCAAGGCCGGCCTGACGGAATGGAATAGGTGCCAACGAGCGACACAAGGTAGGGCCGTCGACCGGCCGCCAGGGCAACTCCCGGGGCGTAGGGCTCGACCATGCAATGGATGACGTCGGCTCCGCGCAGAGCCCGACGCAATGGTGGCAGCGTGCGCTGGAACATACGCAACGGATGGCGCCGCCCATGCTGAAACGAGGGAATCTCCGCGTGGTCGGGGTAGTCGCGCAAGTCGGCCATCGTCGCCAGACGGCGAGGGCTGACGAGGCGCAGGTCAACCCCTGCGGCAATTAACTCCCGGGCCAGCTCGCCCGCGTAGCGTCCCCAGCCGTTGGTCGGATCGAGCGCGTCGCTGACCAGCGCCAGCTTCACCGGCGGTCGGTCCAGAGGCCTGCGGCGGCCAGCACGACGAGTGCGCCCAGCGCCACCAATGAAACGACGAGCCCGGCAGCAAAGCCCGGTGGCTCATACGTCATCGCCACCGTGTGCGGACCGGCGCTGGCAACCGGAACCCCGCGCATCAGCGAGTTCACGGTGACCATCTCCGTCGGGCGGCCGTCCACGCTCGCCGTCCACCCTGGAAACTTCGACTCGTTGAACACCAGCAGTCCAGGCTCGCTCAGTTCCACCCGCACTATTACGGCGCCCGCGCTCCGTTCGGGAGGATGCACCACGTCGATGCTCTCGGCGCTGGACGTCCGAATCCCGGGATCACGATCGACAATCGGCGGGCCGGGGCGACCGGCGAGAGCGTCCAACGTGGAAGACGTTGAGGCTCCCGGCTCGATGATCTGCCAGTCATGCGCGATCCACGCGCGGGGAGCCCAGTCCGCAACTTCATACACGTACAGATTCTGGTTGACCGACGCCCACGGCGGCAGGGCAAGGTCTTCGACCCGGACCTCGCGCAAGGTCGGAACATCAAGCGGCACGCCGGAGGTAACGAAGCGCACGTTGGCAGCCGCCAGGGCAGGTACCCGGCGTCGCAGCATCTCGGTTCGTCCCTCGGCGTCCAGGGCCGCGTCAGACGCGAACCCGGCAACCGTGGAGCGTTCGCTTCCGACGAAGGCCAGGTAATCCGCCGTGGTCTGCGGCATCAGGTTCTCGTAGCCGTCGATCGAGGCGCGCCCGCCGGTCATGGGCAGGTTGGGGGCCAGCGTTTCATTGAGAAAGACGTACTCCAGCAGGTCCCGACGCGTTCGATCCAGTTCCGTTCCCGCGGCGGTGGACAGCTCGAATTTCTGTGCCTGGCTGCGATAGGAGAACACTCGCCAGTCGCCCCCGGAGTTGGGTGGCACTACGCCGGCGGCCTGCGGATCCCGGGCATACCAGTCGCTGGGAACTGTGGGTATCCCATGGAACGGCGCCAGCAGGACGTCGAACACCAGAACGCCGACGAAGGCCGCCTGAGCGCTCGCTGGCGAGACTCGGTGGCGCAGATAGCGCCAGAAGATCACGGCCGTCAGCACGGCCGCCAGCAGCGACCAGCGAGGCGCCCAGTACTCGAGACTAAAGGCCGCCGTCATGCGTTCGTACAGCTGATCGAATGTGCGGTAGTAGCGTTCGGCGGTTAAGAATCGGCCTTCCGATCCGACGATTACCCGATCGATGTAGTCGTAGCCGTAGGGAACGATCAGGAAGGCAAAGCCGGAGAGCACGACTGTGGCCGCCACCGTGCCGGCGCCGATGAGCCCGGCCAACCAGACCCAGGCGCGGCCGATCCAGCGCACCAGCACGCTGGATCGCAGATCGTCAACGCTCAACCGCTCGATTCCCATTGCCGTCAGGAATGCCACTCCGAACGACGCCGCGATTCCGAATCGCGCTGGCTGTCGGAAGAATTCGAAGAGCGGAAGCTTGTGCAACAGGGGAAAGCCGAGGCTGAAGGAACCCATCGAGAGAAGCCAGGTCAGCAGGACGAGCCCGCCCAGGAACCAGGTAAGGCGTTGGCGCCAGCCGATCACGATGGCAATCAACGCCAGGGCCGGCGCGGCAAGTCCGAGATAGAGCAGTTCTTCGGCGTTGAGGGTTTCATTCAGCACTCGTGGAATCTCGAATGACGGATAGACGTAACCCAACACGAGGCTCCACGGAGGAATGGACCCCTGCGAAGCCGTGGCAAAGTCAAGCCCGCCGGCGCGGGCGGAGAGCTCCGTCGTGGTAATGGTCGGCAAGAGTCGGACGGCGCCCACGGCCAGTCCCACGACGGCGGCGGCGGCCACCCATCCCGCGTTCCTGGCTGCGTGGACAAATCCCACGTCGCCCCAGTTCCACCAGAAGCGCGTGGCGGTGAAGAGAAGCCAGACGAATCCCCACAACAACGCAATTTGGGGATGACCGGCCAGCACGGTGACCGCTGCGCTGATCGCCAGCAGCGCACTGTAGCGGCGCTGTCCGCGCGTGATCAGCTCAATGGCCCCGACTCCGGCCGGGAGGGCAAAGAAGATGTCGGCGTAGTTCAGGAAGCGCGACGTTGCGAAGACGAAGCCGCCATAGGTGAACAGAAAGGCGGCCACATAGGCGCCCAGCCGGGTGAGCCCCCAGACCCGGCCCAGCCAATAGGCGGCCGCGGCCGCGAGGGCAAGACCAAGCGCCAGTTCGATGAAATAAGCGCGCAGCGGTTCAAATATCACGAGCAGTAGCCAGGTCAGCGGATAGAACCAGCCGAATTCGGAGAACGCAACGGGAAAGCCCGCCAACATGCCGTCCGCCCAGAGAGGGATTCGGCCTTCACGAACGCCTTCGGCCAACAGCGCATACCGCGGCTGGTAGCTCAGCAGGAGGTCGAGGTCCAGCCAGGGCGCGCCGGCAAAGAGCAGGTCGCGATAGAGCACCAACAGCGGCGTCAGCAGCCCGACCGCTACCAGCGCGCGGCGCTGGGCGATCGAGGCATGCTCAATACAGCCGAGCGCACCCACCCAGGCCTGGCTCAGCCTGGTCAAGACGCCGGCGTAGATTCCAGGAACTCGCGGATAGCCGCGGCGCGCTGCGTCCATGTACGGCTCTCCACCTCCAAACGTGCGGCCTGGGCCAGGCGGGCGGCCAGCGCCGAGTCGGCCAACAGGCGCGTCACCGCCGCCGCCAGCGCGCTCGGGTCATCCGGCGCTACGAGAAGGGCGTTGCGCTCATGGTCCAGGACCTCGCGCAGTGAGGGTAAGTCACTGGCTATGATCGGACGCTCGGCGGCCATGTATTCGAAGAGTTTCAGCGGCGAGGTGTGTTCGCGCGCGATGACCTGCCGCCCGCTGAACGGAATCACGGCCACGTCCGCCGCCACCAGGTATAGGCGCGCCTCGTCGGGCGGCAGGTGGCCCATGACGTGGACATTGGGCAGGTCGGCGGCGGCCGCCCTGATTCGATCAAGGTCGGGCGAGATTCCGCCCACGACGACCCATTGCACATCCGGTGCGGCATGGCGCGCCGCCTCCACGAGCGTATCCACGCCCTTCCACGGATACAGGTGCCCCAGGTAGCAGACGACGGGCGCGTTCCCCGGGATTTCAAGCCTGGAGCGGGCGGCCTCGCGGTCACGACTTGCGAATGCCCGAAGGTCCACCGCATCCGGCGCGACAAACAGGCGCTGCGGATCGAATCCAGCGTCGAGATACCAGCCTCGCAGACCCTCGGTGATGGCGATCACCGCGTCCATGCGACGCGCGGCCCACAAGTGCAGGGCTGCCGAGAGACGCGAGCGAGGGACGGTATGTACCTCAAAGCCGAAGCGGGCGGGTTGACCGAGCAGCATCCGCAAGACCGTCAACGGCAGCAGGTCGCGGCTGTAAACCACGTTGGGCCGCCAGCGGCGCACGAGCGTGAGGGCAGCGATGGCGAACGACCAAAGCTGAAGCAAATGCGCGGCCAGCCTGAACGGGCCAAGATTGAGCAGCGGCCAGTCGATGGTCACGCGCTTGATCGCGTCGACGGTCGGAATCCCAACGAGCGCGAATGTCTTGCGCACGCCGGCGTATTCAAACGGGTCGCTCACCGAGCGCATGGCCTCGGTGTTCGCCCGTCGGGCATACGCGAGCAAGACGGTGGCGCCGCCGGATGCAAAACCCGCGGCCATGTGCATGATCTGTAGTGGATGGGCGCGCTCGCTGGGAATCCGCGCGTTCGCAACCATCACGATGCGCGGCGACGCCTCCACCCCTAGATCCGATATCTGACGCACACCGTGGCGCCGGCCTCTTGCGCGCCAAACTCGATGACGTTCCCCGTCCGTCGCCACGGAGCATCCGCCTCAACCTGAGGTTCCCGCCCCGCGGCCGGGACCCAGTAGCGTAGGTCGGGTACGAGCACGGAGGTCTCGAGTTGGTCGGTGACGGCAATTTCGCCCGCGGCAAGGTTGTACGTTCGCCTGGTGCGCACGCCGGCGAGCGCGCGGCCGTCCGCACGCGCCACGCCGGACGCCACCGTCAGTGCGTCGTCTGTGGCCTCGGTCCGGCCCTCAAGCGCGTGGCTGGACAGCCAGCGGCGGCTTGCCCGCCAGGACGGCGGGCCAAAGTGCCGCCAGAGCAAACCGAACGCGTAGTGAGAGCGGCCAGCGCGCAGGTGGGTCCGCGCAATGTGCAGCAGGAAGCGCGACTCTCGAGGCGCCAGCAGCCGACGCACGTCCGGCAGCGGCCTGCGCCTGGACTCCGGTGCGACCTCCCAGGAGCCTTCGGGAACGGCCGGCTCCGAGCGATAGCGCAGCCGATTGCGCCATCCATCGCGGGCGTTGCCGACGTAGATCAAACCGCCGCCGCCAACGCGTCCACCGACCAGCCGGTCGGACGGGCGCTTCCTGGTTCGTACCAGCGCGCAGACTCGTGGCGCTTCCAGCCTGGCCACCCCGGCGTCCTCCGCCACTGACGGAGCGGAGCGTCCGGCCGCCGGCGGGTTGCTCGGCAGGTCGTCCAGTTCGGCCGCGGCGTGGGCCCGCGCCAGCCAGGCGAGATCGGCGGTGTGCATGACCCGGCAGACGAATGCCGGCGCGCCTTGCGTCGCGTCGATCAGCCCTCCCTCGCCGAGCGCCGCCGCGCTCTGGGCTGCGACGCGACCGGCGAGAGGCAGCAGCGCTTCGCGTCCGTCCGAAGCAAGCACGTACGCGCCATACGGAGCGGAACCAACCTCCGCATCCGCGTCCCAGAACCAGCGCTTGCCTTCCAATCCAAGCGGCATCACACCGTCGGGACGGAGTACGAATGCCAGGAAATCGGCGCCGTCGCGCAGGCGGTCCTCAAAGGACGCTTCCGCGTCAATGTGCCGCAGAGCGTAGCGAGCGAAGGCCACGCAGCGGCTGTGGTAGTAAACCGTCAGATCGGCAATCCCCTCGCCTTCGCCAAGCAGAGCCGCATCGCGGACATAGGCAAACGAGCCATCCGACCGCATCTCGGCCAGCGAGCCCGCCACCGAATCCAGCACCGCCGGCGCCCACGCTGGCTCGTCCAACGCGGCCGAGGCGGCCGCCAGACCCATCGCGCCCCAGAGCCGCTGGTTGACCACGGGCTTATCAACGACATTCGTGAGCAGATAGGTGTCGCAGCACAGCCGGAGCGCCTGTTCGATGGCGTCGCGATCCGTCGCTGACAGTTCGTCACCCGCGTGCAGCAGGAGCGTCGCCAGCGCGTCGACGCACTCGCCGGCGTCGATGATGTTCGTCGAGTTATTTCGATGATCGTGAAGGCCCGGGAAGAACACCCAGGCTCCGCCGGCGCCCGAGTCGGGCGCCAGGCGCGCCACGACGCGCCGCGCCGTGGCCACGGCCCTATCCAGATACCGATCCTGGTTCGTGTGCGCGTGCAGCGCGCAGTTGATCACGATGCTGCGGGCCGTCTTGCCGGTGTGATCAACACCGTGTTCCGGACAGCGCGTGTAGCCGTGGCGGTCCGTCAGGCGCTCGAAGGCCGTTGAAGCCTCGGCCAACACCCAGGAGGCGCGCGGGGTCAGGACGGACGACCCAACGGCTTCAACCATCATGGCCCTACGTTCGCTCGCGGATGACGCGGGCGGGCATTCCACCCACGATCGCGTACGGCGGCACGTCGTCGGACACCACGGCGCGTACGGCCACGACCGCCCCGTCGCCGATCGTCACGCCGGGCAGCACCACAACGTCGCTGTAGAGCATGACGTCGTTGCCGATCGTTACCGGCGCGGTTTCAATTGGCGCGTCCAGGGCTGGCGTGTCGCGCTTATCGAGCAGGTGCCGATGGGTGTAGATGCTTGAGCGCCGTCCAATATGCGACCGCTCGCCCACCCGGATCC
>WTFW01000094.1 GCA_011523785.1 Chloroflexota bacterium
TCGCCAGCCCGAACCCCCTCTGGGGGTTCGGGCTGGCGAGAGATAGCTCCCCCTTAAACCCCCACCCCAGTCCCGCCGCGGGCCTGCGGTCGCCAATCTCCCAGGCGTGGACCGGTAATGCCGTCGAGCGTGACAATGCAGACCAACCGCCTCGCGCCGCCTGCCGCATGACGACGGACATCTTCTTCCAGATAGTGACGCCGGACGAAGCGCTGGCTCGCCTATACGACCGCATGGCCGCCGCACTGCGCAGCCAGCGCATCGGGCTGAACGACGCCCTTGGTCGAGTCACCGCCGCGCCGCTCATCTCGCCAGAAAACAGCCCCGCCTTTGCCCGCTCCGCCATGGATGGCTACGCCGTCCGCGCCGCCGACACCTATGGCGCCACCGAAGCGCTCCCCGCGTTCCTGACCGTGGAGGGCGAGGTCCCGATGGGCGCCGCGGCCACGCGCCCGGTTCAGCCCGGCACAGCTCAGCTGATCCACACCGGCGGCATGCTGCCGCCCCAGGCCGACGCCGTCGTCATGGTCGAATACACCCAGCCGGTCGACGAAACCTCCGTCGAGATCCTGCGCCCGGCCGCCCCCGGCCAGCACGTCATCCAGGCCGGCGAAGACCTGGCCGCTGGCGACGTGCTGCTGCCGGCCGGCCACCAACTACGGGCACAGGACCTGGGAGTGCTGGCCGCCCTGGGCATCACCGAAGTCGAGGCGGCGTCCCGTCCCGTCGTGGGCGTGCTGTCGTCAGGCGACGAAATCGTTCCGGTCGACGCCACACCGGCCCCCGGCCAGGTCCGTGATGTCAATGCCACCACCCTGTCCGCCCTGGCCCGCCAGGCGGGCGCCGAAGTCCGCGAGTTTGGCGTCGCGCCCGACGACCGAACCAAACTGGACCGCCTCACCCGAGAAGCCCTGCACGCCTCCGATCTCGTGGTCATTTCAGCCGGCAGCTCCGTCAGCACCCGCGACATGACCGCCGACGTGATCGCCGGCCTCGGTCAGCCCGGCGTGCTGGCCCACGGCATTGCCGTCAAACCGGGCAAACCCACCATCGTCGCCCTCGCCGGCGGCAAACCCGTCTTCGGCCTGCCGGGCAACCCGGTGTCCGCCATGGTCGTATTCGGGCTGGTGGTAGCCCCGACCATTCGGCGCCTGCTTGGAGCACGTCCCGCCGACGAGCCGCCACGCCGCCGCGCGCGCCTGACCCGCAGCCTCGCCTCGCAGACCGGACGCATCGACTTCGTGCCGGCGGCATTGCAACAGCGCGATGGCGAATGGTGGGCAACTCCGGTCCTTGGTCCCTCCAACCTGATCGCCACGCTCGTGCGCGCCTCGGGTCTCATTCGCATCCCGCTGGACGCCGGTGGGCTGGCGGAAGGCGCCTGGGTTGATGTCCAGGCCTTCTAGCTCCAACCAGCGCGCCGTCTACCTCTACGACGTGCCCCTGGCCACCGCGCGCGAACGCCTGGCGAAGGCCCTGGCCGAACTCCCCGCCTGGCCGCCCCGCCGGACCCTCCGGCTGCCGCTGGACCAGGCCCTCGGCCACATCACCGCCGCGCCCGTCTGGGCGGCCCTCTCCAGCCCCCACTTCCCCGCCGCCGCCATGGACGGTGTGGCGGTGGCCGCCGCCAGCACCGTAGGCGCAACCGAGACCTCCCCGCGCCACCTCAAGCTGGACACCGAGGCCATCTGGATCGACACCGGCGACGCCATGCCGCCCCACACCGATGCCGTGATCATGATCGAAGAGATCCATGACCGCGGCGACGGCACGATCGAGATCACCGCCGCCGCCGCGCCCTGGCAGCACGTCCGGCCGATGGGCGAGGACATCGTGGCCTCCGAGCTCGTGCTCCCCCAGGGCCGCCGCCTCGAGCCGCGCGATCTCGGCGCCCTGGCCGCCGCCGGCCATGCAGAGGTGGAGGTCGTCGCCCCGCCCCGCGTGGCGGTGATCCCGACCGGTAGCGAGTTGGTTCCCGTAGGCCGCGAGCCGCGTCCTGGTGAACTGATCGAGTTCAACGGCCTCATGCTCGGCGCCCTCGCCGAAACCTGGGGCGCCGAAACGCTGCGCGGCGACATCGTGGCCGACAATTTCCATGCCATCCGCGACGCCACCGAGGCCGCGCTCGAATCCGCAGACATCGTCGTCATCAACGCCGGCTCGTCCGCCGGCCGCGAGGACTTCAGCGCCCGCGTCATCGCCGATCTGGGCCGCGTGTTCGTGCACGGCGTTGCCGTCCGCCCGGGGCACCCCGTCGTGCTGGGGGTAGCCCGCGGCAAGCCCGTCCTCGGAATCCCCGGCTACCCGGTCTCAGCCGCCCTGACATTTGAACTCTTCGTCCGCCCCCTGGTCGAGGAGTGCCTGGGCCGCCCGGCTCGGCAACGCCGCACGGTCAAGGCCGTCACCCCACGCCAGCTCGTTTCCCATGCCGGCGACGACGAGTTCATCCGGGTGCGCGTCGGACGCGTCGGCGACCGAGTCGTCGCCGCCCCGCTGGAGCGCGCCGCCGGCGTCATCATGTCGCTGGTCCGGGCCGACGGCCTGGTTACGATCCCCCGCTTTTCCGAAGGCATCGCGGCCGGATCCGAGGTCGAGGTCGAGCTCCTGGGCGAAGCCGAGGGCATCGAGCACACCGCCGTCGCCATCGGCAGCCACGACCCCGCCCTGGACCTGCTGGCCAGCGAACTCTCCCGCCGCGCGCCCCCCCTGCGCCTGGCCTCCACCAACGCCGGCAGCTACGGCGGGCTGGTCGCCCTGCGCCGCGGCGAGGCTCACCTGGCCGGCTGCCACCTCCTAAACCCAACGACCGGTGTCTACAACGAGACCGACGTGCGCCGGGTTCTCCCTGGCCGCCCCGTCACCCTGGTCCACTTCGCCCAGCGCGAGCAGGGCCTGATCGTGCCGCGAGGCAATCCCAAGGGCTTGAAGACCCTGCCGGACCTGGCCCGCCCCGGCGTGCGCTTCGTCAACCGCCAGCGCGGCGCCGGAACCCGCATGCTCTTGGACCACCTGCTGGCCAGGGAAGGCATCGACCCCTCCGCAATCGAGGGCTACGACCGCGAGCAGTACACCCACCTGGCCGTGGCCGCCGACGTGGACAGCGGCATGGCCGACGCCGCCCTGGGCATCCGCGCCGCCGCCCGCGCCCTCGGCACCGACTTCATCCCCGTCGGAATGGAGCGCTACGACCTCGTCATTCCCAGCGAGCACCTGCAGCACCCGCCCGTCGCCGCTCTGCTGGCCGTCGTCCGCGACCCGACCTTCGCCACAGCCGTCCACGCCATGGGTGGCTACGACACCGCGCGCATGGGCGAAGTCATGGCCGAGCTCGGCGGAGATCGCTAGCGCCCAATGGCCCTGCCGGATCCCCAGGTCACACAGCCCGCCGGGCTACCGTCGGCCACCGCCGAACGCGCCGCCAGCCGTCGAGGCGTGGGCCTGCTGACGGTCACCGCGGCAATCGCCGCCCTCGTCTTCAGCATCATGTTGGCAGGCACGCGAGCGGCGCCCGAGCCGGCCCCGACCTTCACAACGACGCTCGGCGCCTTACCCGTTCCCGAAGCCACGGGAACAGTCGTGGTGAACACGCTCTCTGCTGACGAGCTGGCCGCCCGGCTACCTGGAATCGGCCCCGTCTACGCCGCTCGAATCGTCCACGCCCGCACCTTCTTCGGCCCGCTGCGTACCGCCGACGACCTGCGCGCCCTGGGCATACCAGGGGGCACGGTGGACCGCCTCCTACCGCTGATCAGCTTTCAGGCGCCGGATCGTCCGGGGATCGCGTCCCGCGCATGACAAGCAGCGCGACGATCAGCAACACCACCTCGATCACGATCGGCAGCAACGGGCCGACCTCGCGCACCCAGGCGATGACGCTGATGGTGATGGCGACGAAGAAGAGCCAAAAGACCCGACGCAGGTTGCGTCGCAGCGTCGGCGTCAGTCGCCGACCGCGCAATGCCAGCAGCGCCATCGTGCCAACCAGGATCCCCTCGACGAGGATCGGCGCCGGCCCCGACTGCAGCGACCAAACAAAGACGATGAGCGTGATGAAGAAGATGGAGAAGAGTGCGGCAAACAAGGCGCGTTGGCGGCGTCGATCCATGGCGTGGTCCGGCGTTGAGGCTGGCGCGGCAAATGATACGGGGCGGGGCTGGGGCCAGGCGCCCTGATCGCCGGCGCGGGCGCCGCGCTGCTCTTCGGCGTCGCCGCGACCGCCTGGTGGGGTCCGGCCCCTGCCTGGCTCACGGCCCTTCTGGCCGTGGCACTGCTAGCGGTCGGCGTAGCCCGCCCAAGGTGGCTGGCCGCCCTGCTGATTCCGGCTGCCCTGCTGCTCGGGCTGGCCCGTGCGGCTCACCACCAGCAGTCGCAGGCGCCCCTGGTGCAAGCGCCGCCGGGGGCTGAGCTCCGGCTCGAAGGCGAAGTGGTCGATGCGCATCCCGGCGCTCGCCGAGCCCTACGCGTCGAACGATCCGGCCTAGTCGGAGCGGAACTCAGGCCGGCCGCCGGCCTGGTGGAGTTCTTCGCTCCCGGCGGAGCGGCCCCACCCGGCGCCCGCGTGGCCCTCACCGGCGCGTTCGAACCGGGCCAACCGCACGGCTCACCAGGTCTTAGCCAGACGGCCGAAACCTTCGCTGGGCGCATCGACACTCAGCACGTCCGCATCGTCGAGCCCCCGCCCGAGGCCGGCTTACCCTGGCTGACCCGCCTCCGCGATCACATCGACCGCAGCGTGCGCACCGTCCTGCCGGAACCGCACGGCGCCCTGCTCTCGGCCATCCTGGTCGGCAAACGCTCCAGCCTGCCTGGCGACCTGCGCAACGACTTCCGAGCGTCCGGCCTGATCCACGTCGTCGCCATTTCCGGCTTCAACATTACCCTGGTCGCCCTGGCCGTGCGCCGCCTGGCCGGCTGGCTGATCGGCCGCTACAGCGTCCTGCTGGCCATGCTCGCCCTACCGCTCTACGCGGCCCTGGCCGGGGCGGAGCCAAGCGTCGTGCGAGCCACGCTCATGGGCGAACTGATCCTGCTGGCCTGGCTACTCGGACGCGACACCGACGCGCTCGTCGCTCTGGCCGTGGCGGCGCTGGCCATCGTCCTTATCGATCCGTCGGCCCTTGCCGATGTCGGCTTCCAACTCTCCTTCGCCGGCACGCTCGGCCTGATTGTCATTGCCCCGGGCCTCTCAGAGTGGCTCACAGCCCGCGCCCGCCTACCGCGCCTCGCCGCCGAACCGCTGGCCGTCACGGCCACCGCCAGCCTGATGGTCACCCCGATCATCGCCCACACCTTTGAGCGCCTGCAGTTGGCCGCCATCCCCGCCAACCTGCTGGCCCTGGCCGCGCCCGTCTGGATCATGGCCACGGGCGCGCCCGTGGCCGTCTGGGCGTCCGCCGGCTGGCCGTTCGGCGAGGTGCTGGCCTGGGCCGCTTGGGTTCCGTTGGAATACCTGATCCAGGCCGCCCGCCTGGCCGCCGCACTGCCCGGCGCCTCCGTCCCCATCCCCGGCTTCAGCCTCGGCCACGCTGCCGCTGTCTACGCGGCCATCGCCCTCCTGGTCGCACTCGGCGGCCGTCAGCCCTGGCGAATCCCACAAGTCCGCGCCCGTCGCATCAGGTCCCTGGCCATCGGGCTGGGCGTCGCCGCCTTCGCGCTGCCGCCGGTGGTGGCCGTCGTCGTCGCGCCTCGTCTGCTCCAGGACCCGGAAACCCGGCTCACCGTGGACTTCGCCGGCGCTACACCCACCGTCTACGCCCGGCACGCCGATGAAGGCATTGTTGTCGCAGGCGACCGCCTGCGACCCCACGTGCTCGACTCCGCCCTACCGGCCTGGGATCCGACCGTTGACCTGCTTGCCGTCCCTCGAGGTGACGGCCACTCCGCCGCAACGGTCCTGAGTCTGCTGGCTGAGCGGCCCGTGACGCTCGTCGCAGCTCCAATGCTCCACGGGCTTGGGCCAGTTCTCGTCTCTAGCGACGGCACCCGCCGCGCATCAGTCGACGCGACCGGCAACGCCTCTAGCGGCGGTCTTGCCATTCGGCTGCTCGACGACGAGTCCGGTGCGTGGACGCACCTCTCAACCGCGGATCTCACAGCCTTGCTGGCGCCACCCGACGCCGCCCGTCCACCACCGAACGCATCGGCCGACCTGCTGGTGCTCACCCGACGCAGCACCCTCGGCCCCTCCGACTTCGAAGCCCTCGGCCGGGCAGGAATCCGCTTGTTGCTGGTCCCCCACCCAACCCGCGCCCAGGTCGCTGCCGTCGCCATTGATCCTCACGGACGACCGGGCATTCGCGAGGTCGTGGAGGGCACGGTGGCATCAATCCGAGCGGAGTCCGGCGACATCGAGGTCCGCCGGCCAGGCTGAGACATGGCAGGGGGTACGATCCTTCCCAGTCCAGCCACAGAAGTGAGCGCACCAGTGCACACAGCGGTTGTCGGCGGCGGTGCCATGGGCGCGGCCATCATTCGCGGCCTGATCACGCGCGGCGGGCTTGAGCCGGCCGACCTGATGGTGGCCGAAGCCGTCGCCGATCGCCGCGCCGCGCTCGCCGAGGACTACGGCATCGGCGTCACCGGCAGTGCCGAGGCCGCCGTGTCCGGCGCCGGACTCCTCATCCTGGCCGTCAAACCCCAGAACTTTCAGGATCTGGCCCCGACGCTCCGACCCGCCCTGGACAGCGCGGCGCTCGTCATCTCGATCATGGCCGGCGTGACGCTCGAGGGGTTGCGCACCGGGCTCGGAACCGACCGCGTAGTGCGTGTGATGCCCAACATTGCCGCCCAGGTCGGTCGCGGCGCCTCCGTCTGGACAGCCGATAGCGGCGTCACAGCAGCCGACCGCAACCGCACCCGCGCCGTGCTTGGCGCACTGGGCATGGAAGTGGAAATCGAGGACGAGTCCCTGATCGACGTCGCCACCGCCGTCCACGGCAGCGGTCCCGCCTACGTGTACCTACTGGCCGAAGCCTGGATCGACGCCGCCGCCGCGCAGGGGCTCGACCGCGACATGGCGACGGTGCTGGTGCGCGAGACCATTGCCGGGTCGGCCGCCCTCTGGCAGGCCACCCGCAGCGAGCCGGCCGCCTTGCGCGAAGCCGTCACGTCGCCAGGCGGCACCACCGCGGCCGCCCTGGCAGCCCTGGAAGACTTCGACTTCCCGGCGGCCATGCGCGCCGCCATCGACGCCGCAACCCGTAGAGCGAAAGAACTGGCCTAGGCACGACGCCGTACGCCTCTGCTAGCGTGCGCTCGAACGCATCCGGAGACCCTGACCCATGGCCGCCACGCTGACCGACGCCCAACTCGAGGAACTCAAGACCTTCGACTCGGCCACCATCGCCAACGCCATCGAGCAGTTCAAGGTCCGCGACCAGACCCTCGGCTACGTGGGCTCCAACGTCCGCGCCCTGTTTCCCAACAAGCGCGAGCCCATGGTCGGCTACGCCGTCACCGCCAAGGGTGACAGCACCACCTACGCGCGTCGACGCGATCCGGCCCTTCAATTCGAGCTTTGGGAAGCCATGGACGAGTCTCCGCGACCGTCCGTTGTGGTTATCCAGGACGCCGGCAACAACCCATCCAAGTCCTGCCATTGCGGCGACGTCATGGGCACGATGATCCGGACCCTGGGCGGAATCGGCCTGGTGACCGACGGCGGCGTTCGCGACCTTCCCGAGGTCGAGGCGCTCGGTCTTCACTACTTCGCACGCGGACCTGTCGTGGCCCACGGCACCGCCGTCATCTTCGACGCCGGCGAACCGGTAGTTATCGACGGCGTCCCCGTCCAGACCGGCGACTTGCTCCACGGCGACGTGAACGGCCTGGTTACGATCCCCGCGGAAATCGCCGGCGAGGTTGCCGATGCCGCCCGCGAGGTGCTCGCCGAAGAGGCTACGCGCAAGGCCTTCGCGGACTCGCCCGGATTCACGCTCGAGGGCTACCGCAAACTGCTGGGCCTGTAGCGCCGCGGCATCCCCGCCGTGGCGCGCCCCGAGCCGACTGGCACGGGCGCTGGCGACGCCGTGGCGGCGGGCCTTCGAGTCGCGGTGGATGCTGTGGCTGCCGGTGCTGCGCTTCTGCCCGGAGCCGGCCCGTTGCGCCATACCACCGTCAACCTCGTCGCCGCGCTGGCCGACCTGGCGCCGCACTGCTCATGGCACGTTCTCTGCCCTGCCTTTGCCGAGCTTCATGAACTCTCTGGTCGGCCCAACATCGGGATCCACCCGATACACGCCGCCGCTCGGACGCGCCCGGTCCGCGTCCTCTACCAGAACTCCGGCTACGCGCTCGCGCTCCGACGCGTCCGCCCGGACGTCACCCTCCACACCGTCAACGTCGCGCCGCCGCTCGGCCCGCGCCCGCGTGTCGTCATGCTGCGTTCCTTGCAGTGCTTCACCCACCCACACCAGTTCAGTTGGCTGAGACGCACGTACCTCCAATTCGCGCTGCGTCGCTCGCTGCTCGGCGCCGATCGCGTCGTAGCGGGCACGTCGGCCGCCGGCGGCCATGCGCAGCGCTTGCTGGGCTTAGATTCAGGCCGCCTTCGCGTTGTTCCCCACGGCCTGGCCCCGCACATCGCCAGCGCGCTCGACAAGCCCCCGCCTGCCCGTCGAACCGAGCGCCCCTACCTCCTGGCCGTCTCCACCCTCTACGGCCACAAGAACTACCCCCGCCTGCTCCAGGCCTTCGCATCGTTGCGCCAGGGCAACCGCATCCCCCACGATCTGCGCATCGTCGGCGCCGACGCCGATCTCACCGCCGCCGACCTGCGGCGCATGGCGACCGACCTCGGAATCAGCGACGCCGTGGCGTTGCTCGGCCCCGTTCCGCACGACCGAATCGCGCCCCACTACCAGCAGGCCGACGCCCTCGTCTACGTCTCTCTCGCCGAAACCTTCGGCCACCCGCCCCTCGAAGCCATGGCCCTCGGCTGCCCCGTCATCGCCTCCAACTCAACCTCGCTACCCGAAGTCACGGGCGGCGCGGCCGAGTTGGTCGATCCGCTGGATGTCCAGGCCATCGCGTCAGCCATCGACCGCGTCGTCACCGAGCCGCGGCGCCGCGCCGAGCTTGTGGATCGCGGCAGACAACGCGCCCGCGATTTCACCTGGCCCCGCGCCGCCGAACGGCTGCTAGGTGTCCTGCAGGAGGTCGCCGACGCGTCAGCGTCGAAAACTCCCTAACCGGTCAAGTAGCCCCGCCGCTCAAGCACCTCGGCCATCCGCATCGCCGCCTCCACCCGGTTCGGACCCTTCTTGTTGTAGAAGATCACAAAGGTGGCGGTGGCGGGATCGTGTCGGGCGGTCACCAGGTTGGCCAGTTCCGCAATCTCCGCGTCCATGTAGGCGTGCTCCGCTCGCAGGGCCCGGCGCTCGCGAGCCGACACCCCGCCTGCGCTGTCGCGTCCCATGAAGCGGTAGTACGCCACCTCGGGCGCCGTCAGCTCATCCACGGGCTCCGGCAAGCCGACAGCCGCCGCACGCGGCTCGTCGGCAATCACGGCGCCTAGCCCAAGCGCATGCAGCCGCTCCAGCGTCTCTGCTCTCATCTCGCCCAGCCAGGCCGGGTGCCGAAGCTCGATGGCAATCGGGTCATCACCCATTCCGTCGCGCAGCAAGGCCAGGTGCTCATATGTCTCCGGTTTCGGTCGCACATTTGCGCCCAACTGCACCAGGAATCCACCAAACTTCCCGGCCTCCCGCAGCGGCTCCACGCCCTTGAACTGGTTCGCGATGTACTCGGCGGCCAGCTGCCGATCGCGCGGCGGATTCGCCACCGCCCGGTGCGCCTTGACCAGGAACGTGAACGCCTCCGGAGTCTGCTCGGCCCACTGCGCATAAACGCTGGGCTCAATGCGCCTGTAGAAGCTGGCATTGACCTCCACAACCCCCAGCCGTGACGCGTAGTACGCCAGCCGCTCCCCCGGCTTCGTCCCTCGCGGGTAGAAGCCCGTGTGGTCCGACCAATTGGCCGTCCCGACACTGATACGACCGACGCTCGCACTGGACATCGCGTTCCGCTTCCTCCAACCAGAGCACTTCGAGTGCTGGACACCAGCCATGCGACGGGTCCGGCGACTGTCACACCATGCCAGCCCCCGTGAACCGCGCGGAGGAGGTTCCGACGTCGCGAAGGAGGAACAGCCGCCGGCTGCTCGACCACTCGCCCATCGGTCTCAGCGGCCACCGCGGCAGGGGGATTCGCGCGGTCGCAAGACTGCGGACGGCTACCGGCCGTCCGCGGGGAGCGAGGGC
The DNA here is from genome assembly GCA_011523785.1 of Chloroflexota bacterium. Lineage (GTDB taxonomy): Bacteria > Chloroflexota > UBA11872 > UBA11872 > UBA11872 > UBA11872. Next base: position 10,260 of record WTFW01000094.1, read on the forward strand.
TCGGCTCGCCGGTTTGCGGGGATGCCGCGCCGCCGGAACCTTCCTCACACGGTCGGTTCAATATACCGTACAAAAAGCGAACGTCAAGCCGACGAGCCGAGCCCGCGCGCCGTTGCTACGATGCGGCACCAGCTTCAAGGTGAACCCCATGGCCCGTCCCAAGGTTCTCGTCACCGGCGCCGCCGGCTATGTGGCGGCCCAGATGCTGCCCACCCTGCGCGAACGCTACGACTGCACCCTCATCGATGTCACCACCACCGGCCGCGGCGGCTCCGAGGTCCCCGGCGTCCAGGTCCAGAGCCTGCTCGACGACCGCGAGACGCTGCGCCCGCTCTTCACCGGGTGTGACGCGGTCATCCACCTGGCCTTCATTCGCCGCACCGAGGACGTCCGCGAACACTTCGACGGCGAGATGGACAACATCCGCATGGCCTACAACGTTTTCCGGCTGTCGCTGGAGGAGAATGTGCGCCGCGTCGTGATGGCCAGCTCCAACCACGCCGCCGACTTCTACGAACACCTGCTGCGCAGCCGCGAGATGGACATGCTGCAAGCCACCAACGACATCCGCCCGCTGTCCGACAACTACTACGGCTGGGCGAAGGAGTCCTACGAGCACCTGGGCTTCGTCTTCGCCACCGGCACGCTGGGCCGCAAGCTTGAAAACGTCCACATCCGCATCGGCGCCCCGCGCCAGCTTGATCCCACCGCGCTATCAGGCGACATCCAGGGCTATCCCGTCCGCCGCAACCTGGGCGCCTACATCAGCCCCCGCGACCTGACGCAACTGTTCGTCAAGTCCATCGAGACCGAGAACATCGACAACGAGTGGGGCGTTCCCTGGCAGGTCTTCTACGGCATCTCCGACAACACCCGCTCCTTCTGGGGCCTTGAGAACGCCCGCCGCGTCATCGGCTACGCGCCGGAGGACGACTCCGAGGTGTCCTGGGCCCGGGAGGTGTACGACAACCTCACGTCCAAGGGCGTGCTTGGTCGGGTCGGCAAGGCGCCGTGAGCATGGACTCCTCGGTCGAGCGCCGCTGGGAACGCTGTCGTCCCCAACAGATCTGGGACGCCCTAGCTGAGTTCCCATGCGTCTACGTTCCCTCTGGCCCACTCGAATGGCACGGCCGCCAGAACGCCGTTGGCCTTGATGCCGTGAAGTCCACGGCTATCTGCCGCCGTGCAGCCGAACGCACCGGCGGGCTGGTCTATCCCACCGTCTTTCTCGGGGCGTGGGAAGTGCCGTGGCCGCTGGGCATGCCCGCGGCGCCTGACCTCATCCAGTCCAACACCCAGACCGTCCTCGACTACCTGGCGCGTAACGGCGCAAAGGTCGTGATCTGGCTGGGCGGACACGGCGGCAGCGAGGACTACCTGGCCTATCGCCGCGCCGCGCTGCAAGCCATGCGGCAGTCGGACATCCTGGTGCTCGCCGCCGTCGACGCGCATCTCCTGACCGACTTCGAGAAGCCGATGGACCACGCGGCCGCCATCGAGACCTCAATCATGATGTACCTCGAACCTGACACGGTTGACCTGGACGCCCTGGACCCCGCACCCGACAAGTGGCCCGAAGGGGTCGGCGGCGAGGACCCGCGTACCCACGCCAGCCGCGAAAAAGGCGAGCACTACGCTGAGACCCTGATCGACCGCGTAGCCGCCGCCGCACGTTGCCTCGTGGCGCTGGACGACCCCATCGAACGCCGCAAGCATCGCCAGTGCGTGGCGCAGCAGGTCGCCATGGACGACATGGTCGTCTACGGACGTGCATATCTGGCCTCGGCCGATGCGCCCGGCAAAACACCGGATGCTTCCTGGGACGAGCATCTGGAGGCTTTCCGCCTGGGCGACTACGACCGCGCCCTGCAGGCCGGCAGCAAGTCGATCGAGGCCACCCGCCAGGCCACCGCCGGCCGCCGACCCGGCGGCTTCGACGGCGAACGCATCGTCTGAGTCGCCCACGGGCCGGTTTCGTCGAATAAGATAGGGGCCGCCCCAAGAGGCGACGACGTACCGACCCAAACATCCCGGCCCGCTCTAGCCGCGCGCCGCACTGTCAACACCGACCAAGGGAGCCACACGACCGCCATGGCAAGTGACAAGAACCTCGACGACCTCGGCCTGACCCACACCGGCGACATTCACTGGAACCTCAGCACTGCCGCGCTGTACGAGCACGCGGTGCGAAACGGTGAGGCCGAAATCAGCAACTACGGCCCGCTGATCGCCATGACGACCCCGCACACCGGGCGCTCGCCCAGCGACAAGTGGGTCGTGCAGGACGCCGGAAACATTGACGACGTGTGGTGGGGCCCGAACAACCAGCCGTTCGACGAGGCCAAGTTCGATCCGCTGTTCGCCCGCGCCTGCGCATTCGCGCAGGGCCGCGACCTGTACGTGCAGGACCTCTACGCCGGCGCCGACGCTCGTTACCGGCTGCCTGTGCGGTTCGTCACGGCCTATGCCTGGCACAGCTTGTTCGTCCGCAGCTTGTTCATTCACCCCACGGCCGAGGAACTGGAGAACCACGACCCGCAGTTCACGGTGGTGAACCTGTCGCCGTTCCAGGCGGACCCGGCCGTGGACGGCACGGGCACCGAGACCTTCATCGTCGTCAACTTCGCCCGCAAGCTGGTCGTGATCGGCGGGACGCGCTACGCCGGCGAGAACAAGAAGTCCATCTTCACCGTCATGAACTACCTGCTGCCCCAGCAGGGCGTGCTGCCCATGCACTGCTCGGCCAACGTGGGATCGGACGGCGAGACGGCCCTCTTCTTCGGCCTCTCGGGCACCGGCAAGACCACCCTCTCCATGGACCCCGACCGGCCGCTGATCGGCGACGACGAGCACGGCTGGAGCGACGTGGGAATCTTCAACTTCGAGGGCGGCTGCTACGCCAAGACCATCAAGCTCTCCGCCGAGAACGAGCCCGAGATCTACGCCACCACCCGCCAGTTCGGCACGGTGCTCGAAAACGTACCCATGGACCCGGACACCCGGATGGTGGACCTGGACTCCGAGGAGATCACCGAGAACACCCGCGGCGCCTACCCGCTGACGCAGTTGACCAACGTGGTGCCCGACGGCCTGGGCCGCCACCCGCGCAACGTGGTGTTCCTGGCCGCCGACGCCTTCGGCGTGCTGCCGCCCATCTCGCGGCTCACGCGCGACCAGGCCATGTACCACTTCCTGCTGGGCTACACCGCCCGGGTGGCCGGCACCGAGCGCGGCGTCACCGAGCCTGAAGCCACCTTCAGCGCCTGCTTCGGTGCCCCCTTCCTGCCGCGTCCGCCCAGCGTCTACGCCGAAATGCTGGGCGAGAAGCTGGACGAGCACGGCTCGGCCGTCTGGCTGGTCAACACCGGCTGGACCGGCGGACCGGCCGGCGAGAGCGACCGCATCTCGCTGCCCTACACCCGCGCCATCCTCGGCGCCGCCCTCTCAGGCGAGCTGGACGACGTGCCGTACGTGACCGACGAGGTCTTCGGCCTCCAGGTGCCCACCGCCTGCCCCGGCGTCCCCGCCGAGGTCCTGGACGCCCGCGGCCAGTGGTCCGACCCGGCTCGCTACGACGCCCAGGCCACCGAGCTCGCCGCCCTCATGCACAACGCCTTCAAGCCCTTCGCCGCCGGCGTCTCCGCCGGCGTCCGCGACGCCGCTCCGCTGGCGGCGCGATAAGGGAGTTGGATCGGAGGACGGCCCGATGAGCAACCAGTACTTCGCCTTCATCGGCACATATACGACTGGTGCCAGCGAAGGCATCTACACGTACCGGTTCGATGCGGGCAGCGGGGCGCTGGAGCGGCTGAGCGTGATCGGCGGCATTTCCAATCCGTCGTGGGTGGAGATCTCGCCGTCGGGACGCAATCTCTACGCCGTCGGCGAGGAGACACACGGCGTCATCAAGGCCTACGCCATCGACCCCGCCACCGGCGCTCTCACGTACCTGAACGAGCAGCTCACGGGTGGCGAGGTTCCTTGCCATATCAGTGTGGACGCCACCGAGACCTACGTGCTCTTGGCCAATTACGGCAGCGGCAGCGTGGCCATGCTGCCGATCCAGGCCGACGGAAGCCTGGCCCCGCTGACCGGCTTCGTTCAGCACGAGGGATCCAGCATCCATCCCGTGCGGCAGACCGGTCCGCACGCCCATTCGATCATCCTGGACGCCACCAACCGCCTGGCCTTTGCTCCCGATCTGGGCATCGACAAGCTGCTGGTCTACGACCTCGATTTGGACAACGGCACCCTGGCGCCCCACCACGTTCCCTGGGTGCGCACCCCCGTGGGCGCGGGACCCCGGCACTTCGACTTCCACCCCAACGGCCAATTCGCCTACCTGATCAACGAGCTGGCCTCGTCGATCACCGTGCTGCGCTATGTGGCTGACCAGGGGATCTTCGGCGAAATCGAGACCGTCAGCACCCTGCCGGACGACTTCGACGGCGAGAGCACCTGCGCCGACGTCCACGTCTCGCCGTCAGGCAAGTTCGTCTACGGCTCCAACCGCGGCCACGACAGCATCGCCATGTTCGCGATCGACGAAGCCACCGGCCGCCTAACCAGCCTGGGCAACGAATCCACCCAGGGCCAGACCCCCCGCAACTTCGCCATCGACCCCTCGGGCACCTGGCTGCTGGCCGCCAACCAGGACACCAACACCATCGTCACCTTCCGCATCGACCAACAAACCGGCCACCTCCACCCCACCGGCCACATCACCCCAATCCCCAACCCCGTCTGCATCAAGCTGCTGCCGCTTTAGTTCTCGCCAACGGCCGACTGGACGCAGAACTCAAGCCGCCCGCATCTGACGACGAGCGGGATCAGGCCGACGACTTAGGCCTTCGGGCGTGGTCGATGATGCACCTGCTCCAACCGCCGTCCTAGTTCGCAAACGGATGCAAGACGGAAGTTGCCAGTACGTTTAACACCGTCTGGCTTTGGCCGACGAAGCGGAGATTGAAGTCAAGACCTTTCGCGATCTCCAGCGCAGTGGGACCGTCGTCTGTGAAGCCCACGATGAAGTCATCTCTTAGACCAACAGCGCTGCCTCCGGAGGCTGCGCTGAGAATCACCACAACGAGTCCCAGCAGCGCCGCAATGACCGCGCCGACCAACACCAGCGCGCCCAGCGTCCGCGCGTTGCTCAGACTCAGGGCCCCGCGAACAGCCAGGAATGTTCCCGCCAACACCCAGACTTCCATCACAGCCCACAGCCAGAACTGGGCTACTCCTGTGACCGCGGATCGGAGACCCTGCGGACCAAAAGCAACGCTGATGAGCGCGATAAGAAGAACGTAGACCACGCCCAGGATGGCCGGCGCCTGGGCATACACCAAAGGGCGCGCGATCTGCCCAAACCACGGCGTCGATTGATGCGCAGGCGTCCAGTGCGAACCGACGATCCAGAGCCCGATAGCCCAGACCGGCCAAGCCACCAGGTACGCGACAGCGCTTGACCAAGCAGCCGGGACTGAGGACTGAACCGCGGCTGCTCCAAGGTCGCTACTGACCGTTTCCGCCGTGACTAAGTAGAAGAGGGTATAGCCGCCCCAATGAAGGCCGGATGCCACGGCAAACGCACACATCACCGATGAGGCCTGCCAGGTGCTGCCGCCCGACCCTCCGACTTCTTCATACAGCGTCGGATCCAGCCGGAGGGCGCGGATCAGGCGCACAAACACGCCTCCGCTGTCCAAAGACCGCATTACAGCGCCAGACCGCCGGAAATGCTCAACACGCCATCCACTCCAACGAGTGAAAGCGCGCCAAAGATCCCGATCAGTAGCGCCGCGTAGACCGCAGCGCTCACCAATAGGACACTGAGCGCCCGACCTTCACTCAAGCCCAGCGTTTCTCGGATCGCGGACGAACTGGCTATCAGGAGCCAGAGTCTCGCCAGGAGCCAGAGGCCGCTCCGATACGGGACCGGAAGGACCGCCAGCAGGCCGATTAGGTTCGGTGTTTGCGCAAGCGCCAGGGCGCGGGCCACCGGCCAAAACCCCGTGACTCCCCGGTCAGGTGACCCCAGCCGCCGTCCGGCTAGCCAGGCCGTCGCTGAACCGCCCAGCCACGCAGCAAGCGTGACAATTGGCTCGACGATGATCCCTACCAAAAGGCCCTTAGGCGGCGAGCCTGCCAAGGCCCAACCGACGAAGGTCCCGACCCCTAAACCCATGGAAACGACTACGACCACGACCGCCGCTTCCACGTTTCTGCCGTGCAGCGCGGCGCTGCGGTACACAGACCGCTCCAGGAGCACCGCGTCTAGCAGGCGTCTGGTGAGGGTGTGGGATCGACCCGGCCCTGCGCCCGCCGTGCTCCTGGCCACCATTCCCTATCTCACGGTCGCAAGCGGCTCGCTGAGTCCGCTCATGAGTGAAGAGGCGACGTGCAGACCAAGGTTGAAGTCGAATCCGAATGCAGAGCGGAACGGGACTTGGGACGCGACCTGAGTCGCGATTCCTTCGCCGTGGCTGTGTCCGATTGGTAGGGGTGAATCGCTCCCAAATGCCTCCGGTACAAGGCCGATGGCAGCGGCAGCAACGCTCCCCGAAGTTACGATCAGGCCCAGGAGAAGGGCCAGACCGGCTGCCACGACCAGCAGGGCGCCCAGCGCCTGGCCGTAACTGAACCCCAGCCCCTCCCGAAGGGCCAATAAGGTTCCAAGAAACACCCAGGCCACAAGGAGCAACCACACATTCGTCACGACCAATTCCAGACTGGCCAGCGGCGCAGGATCCTGCGGACTAACGGCGGGAAAACGCGGCAGGACGAGGGCTAGGCCAACTGTGGTGAGAATCAGGGGCACTGAACCAGCGAGGCCCGGCGCCTGGGCGAACGCAAGGGTGCGAGCGATCTGGCTATAGCCCGGCGCCTGATGGCTTGTGGCGATCAGGCGTTTGCTAACCAGCCATATGCCTGCGGTCCATGCCAGCCAGGCGGCCATCAGCGCCAGGATGCTAACCGCGACGTCGCCGTTCTGGATGGCCAGAGCAATCCACGCATTAGCCTCGCTCGGCCCGATGCCTGACCAGTGGCCGTTCAGCCAGTAAACCAGCGACACCGCGCTGCCCGCGAAACTGAATCCCACGGCCGCAAGAACGACTACAAGTGCCGCCTCTTCGGTGCTGGCGCCGGGCGCCGCGACTTCACGGTAGAGCGTCGGGTCCAGCCGCAGGGCGCGGAGCAGCCGGTTGATGAAGCCGTTCCCCATGGCTGCCGGCCTCGCTCCCGCGCCGCTCCGGCCTTCAGTCTGTCATGAAACGGCGTGCGCGGCCATCCCGCCGTGAGTAGCGCTTGTTCACGGCGCGCGGCCCGTGTCACACGGCTTCGCACCGAGGATCGACTCGACGGGCGCCGCAGTTCCGCCCTGAAGCAATCCCGAATCGATCGGGCGGCGGGTCCCTTCTCCCTAGTGAGACCTCTGCGTTACCCTCCGTCATTCCCTTGAAGCCGGGAACTCAGGCACCGCCTAATGTTGCTTGCGCCTGGATAGGTGCCTGACCTCCAGAGCCGAAACGAGTTACGCAAGGGTCTCCAATGGACGAAGTAAAGATCTGGGCGCTTGATGGTGACTCGAACGTCACGCCCCTGGCGTCGAAGGACCATACGGACACGGAATCTCTGCTGGAGGAGACACTGGTCAGGAATCCCGACTTGCTGATTCCGGGACTGAGGCTCGTCGGCCGACAGACGCCGACGGAAGGCGGGCCGCTCGATCTGCTCGGGGTGGATGAGGACGGCCGGCTGGTCGTGTTCGAGTTGAAGCGCGGGACGCTGTCGCGGGACGCCGTGGCGCAGATTATCGACTACGCCTCCGACTTGAATGCCAAGAACGACGTTGCCTTGGCCGAGCACATCGCCGCCAACTCCGGTGTGGGCGGCATCGAGCGCATAGAAGACTTTGAGGAGTGGTACGGCGAGAACACCGACGGCCAAAGCCTCGACTCCCTCAGGCCGCTCCGCCTCTTCCTGATCGGCCTGGGGGCCGACGAACGGACGGAGCGGATGGTGAGGTTCCTCGCCGAGAACACCGGCATGGATATCTCGCTGCTGACGTTCCACGGCTTTGCCTACGACGGCAAGACGCTGCTTGCCCGGCAGGTTGAGGTGGAAGCAGCCGCAGAAACCGGCCCACGCCGACGAAGGCGACTGAGTGTGCAAGAGAGAAGAGAGCGGCTGAATAAGAAGATAGAAGACTCCGGCGTGTCCGAAACATTCAGCGCCGTGCAGGGCATGTTCGAGGCGAGCTGGCCGCAGTTCACCACAAACCCGACAGGCTTGGGACTAAGTATCAGATTCAGAAGACGGACATATGCACGCATTGACCCAACGAAGGGAAGCGTGAGGATTGTCTTCTTCCCGAGCGCCAAAGCCCTGTGCCTGGACGAGTTCAGGCAGCCCGTAGAGGAAATCCCATACGAGACATACCCGAAGAAGCGAGAGCCGTTGAAAGACCCGAGAACCGAGATCCAGTTCCAGTTAACTTCCGAAGAGTGGGAGCAACACAGGGACCGCCTTTCCGCGCTGACGACAGCGGTGTACGAAGCCTGGGAGAACAACGGCCAATAGCAAGCCGCAACCGCTACGACTGAAGCTGACGGCTACGTCGCCGCGCCCAGCCTCCGGGCCTGGTCGATGATGTTGACGCCCACCGTTTCGCTCCAGGCGTCGATCAGGCGGGCGAAGAGGTCGCCGGGGTGGCCGGTGCCGACCTGGGTGCCGTTGACGCGGGTGACGGGGAGCAGGCAGTAGGGAGTGCTGCTGAGGAAGGCCTCGTCGGCGTTGAAGACGTCGTAGAGGGTCAGGTCGGCTTCGCGGACTTCAACGCCCAGGTCCAGGCTCAGCTCGCGGATGGTGGCGAGGCTCACGCCGGCCAGGCCGGTGCCGCTGCGCGGGGTCAGGATGGCGCCGTCGGACACCACCATGAAGTTGGCGCCGGTGCCTTCGGCGATGCGCCCTTCGTCGTCCAGCAACAGCGTGTAGGCGCCCGGCGCCAGGGCGTTCACTTCCTGCTCGGCCAGCGCCAGGAACATGCGGCTGCGCGTTTTCATCCGCGGGTCCTGGGTGGCGATGTTGACCTGGCGGATCGAGGGCGTCACGCAGTGCGCGCCCTCCTCGTAGTAGCGGTACCAGTACTTGAAGCCCAGCTCGTGCGTCCACACCAGCACCGATGGCCCGGCGTCGCCGCGTCCCACGCCCGGGAACTGCGGGTGCGAGCCGCGGGTGATGTTGTGGAAGATCCAGGTGTCGCTGCCCTCCGGCAGGTCCGGGCTGTTGCGCTCGACGACCTGCAGCGTGACCTCGGTCAGCTCCTCGGGCGTCAGCCCCGGGTCCAGGCGGCAGTAGTGCAGCGAGCGGTAGAGCCGGTCGATGTGCTCCTTCAGCTTGAAGGGTTTGCCGCCGAAGGTGCGCGTGGCTTCGTAGACAATTTCGCCGTAGATGATGGCCAGGTCGTTCGGCCAGTAGCGGGCCTGCTCCAGCGGCACGATCTCACCGTTCGAATAGGCCCAGGTGCTCGCGCTCATATCGAGAAGTCCCTACCGGCGACTCGCGCGAGGGAGCCTAGCACCGGCTGAATCTGGCCCGATGTTTCACGTGAAACATCGCCCGCCTCCGGGATTGGCCAGGTGTTGCGGCAATGTTTCACGTGAATCATTGCGAGCAGCGGAGCTACGGCAGCGGCTTGCGCAGACGCCAGAAGACGGCGTTGATGGTCGCGTTCACGGTGCGCGCGTAGAAGGCGTACGGGCCGGCCCCGTAGATCACGCCGACATCCACGCCCCGCGCCCGCAGGTCGGCCAATGCACGCTTCAGAAGGACAGTCCCCACGCCCAACTTCCGGACCTCCGGCGACACCCCCATCGGCCCCAGGCGCTCCGGCGCGGCCACGTCCGTCACCGCAAAGCCGCAGAACTCACCGTCCTTCTCGGCCATCCACAAGGTAGGCGGGTCGAGCTTCAAACCCGATGTCGCCAGATAGGCCCAGCGTCGCCCGACGGGGTCCGTGGCCAGGGCGCTGGGGTACTCGAACTCGCGCGCCACGTAGGCCCAGGCCTGCTGGTAGTCGTCCATCGTCAGCCGGCGAACTCGCAGGCGGTGGTCGCGCTCCAGCTCCGCTTCTCGTTCGTCGGTATCCAGCGGCGTGTTGCGCAGGTCCACGTCCATATCCATGCCGTCGCCCGCGCGTTCGTAGCCCCGCGCCTCCAGGAAGCACAGCGCCTCCGTGTAGCGCAGGTCCAGGCCCTGCATGAAGCGGTTGTTGCCCGCGATGATCGCCACGGACTCGCCGGCGCCCAGGCCGGTCAGCCGGTCCTCGATATGGTCGAACAGCCGTGTCGCGATGCCCTGGCGGCGAAGGTCGCTCGCGACGGCGAACAGCTTGACCCCACCGGCAGTCTGCAACTCCTCGCTCGGCGGCGCCCCGCAGGCCATGGCAACCAGTCGCTCGCCCTGCCAGATCGTCGGATTGAGGTCCGGGTCGAAGTCGGGATCGTCCAGGATGCGGTCCTGGAGGATGGCCTCCGAGAAGGGCAGGTAGGCGATCTCGCGGCGGCACAGCGCCGCCGCGGCGGGCAGGTGCGCCGCTTCCAGGGGCCGCATGTCCAGATCGGTCACAGCGCCTCGATCCAGCGGCTCAATGTCTTGAATTCGCGCTCGGCCAAGGTACGCCCGGTGGGCACGCCGGGTCCGACTTCCGTCTCCACGATCAGGTGTCCGGTATAGCCCCGGCGCTTCAATTCGGCCAGGACCGACGGCCAGGGCACATGGCCTTCACCCAGCGCCCGCTTGGCGAACCAACCCGGACCCAACCGGCGGCGCGGCGCTTCCATGCGCTCGATCCAGCTGCCGATGTGATCGAGATAGAGGCGAAACGGGTAGGCCCCCGGCTCGGTTGAGCCGACTATGGAGTGATCCTTGACGTGTACGTGCAGCAGGCGGTCCCACACCGGCCCAACGCAGCGAGGCCCGAACGGCGTGGGCGTCTGCATCAGGTTGGCCGGATCGAGAATCAGCCCAACGGCCGGCCGATCGATCTCGTCCAGCAGGCGGTTGGCGCCAGCCGCCGATTCGGCCAGCGATCCGTGGTGCATCTCGATCGCCACCATCACCCCCAGGTCGGCCGCCGCCTCGGCGCACCAGCGCAGATGCCGCGCCGCCCGTGCCCAGTGCTCGGGCTCGGCTTCCGGGGCGGCCACCCATCCCGGCCAGATCCGCACGCTGCGAGCCCCCAGCACGGCAGCACACCGCAGAAACCGATGCGCCGCCTGGCGGGCCTTCAAGGCCTCCACTTCATCCAGCAGCGCGAAGTTACCGGCGTGGGACGCGATGTTGGCGATCTCCAGTCCCTCAAAGAGCTCCTTCAGGAGTTCGAGACGCTCGGAATCCGCATCAGGCGGTAGCTGGTGCTGCGTGCCTCGGACCTCGACGCTGGCATAGCCGATCTCCCGCGCCGCGACGGCGAACTCGGCGGCCGGCGCGTGGTCGAAGAGCAGCCCGGACAGGGCCAACTGCATGAAACCCGTCCCCTTCTGGCAGCTAGTCGCTCACCGCACCGTACGTCACTTCGAGCAAGCCGTGAATCGCCCCGCAGTTGGGCTTACGATGCAGAGAGATGATCTCCAACACCAATCCATCGTGCGACCGCGCCTGAGACGCCGGACCGTACTGGCGGCCGGGCTTGCCCTCGGCGCCGGCGCGCTGGCCGGTTGCGGCGACCCGCCGGCCCTGCCGCCGCTGCCGTTCGCGGACGCCGACCGCGGCAACGTGACCTACCGCACCGCCGACGGCATCCAGGTCGTCGCCACCTTCACGCCTCCCGAAACTGCGCCGCCCTGGTCGGCCGTCGTGCTCATGCACCAATACCAGGGCACTCGCGCCCAGTGGGACGACCTGACGCCCGACCTGCTGGCCGCCGGCCTTGCGGTGCTGGCGCCCGACGCGCGCGCCCACGGCGAGAGCCTGCGCCGCGTCCGCGACGACGGCGGTTACGACTTCGAGACCGATCGGGCCAACACGCTGGATAGCTGGCCGACCGACGTGGCCGCCGCCGTCGACTGGCTCACGACCCGCGGCGACATCGATTCGAACCGCATCGTCGTCGGCGGCGCCAGCGTGGGAGCCAACACCGCCTGGATCGCCTCGTCGGTGGTGCCCGCCGTGCGACGAGCGGTGGCCGTGAGCGGACGTTTCGAGCCGGGCCGACTGCTGATGGGTGAGAACATCCCCAACTTCCAGCCCCGCGGCGTACTTTTTCAGTGCGACCGCGAAGAGGCCCTCCAGTCCCAAGCCCTCTTCAGCCGCACCGCCGAACCCCGCCGGGTCCAGGTCTACGACACCCCCGGCCACGGCATCCAACTCCTCAAGCACCCCGCCCCCCGCCGCGACTTCGTGGCCTGGCTGGCCGACGGACTCTAGCCAGTCGAACCACGACGCACAGCAACGCCAGAGCGCCGATCAGAACTTCGCCCGGTCGTCTAGCTCGCCGCTACCCGCAGTCGCTGTAGCCGCAGGACACGCATTTCATGCAGCCTTCGGCGTAGTGGAGCTGGCTGCCGCCGCAGGAGGGGCAGGCGCCCACGAAGCCCTGGTCGCGGGCCGCGCCCTCGACGTAGGACTCGGCCGCCGGGGCCGATCCGCTGCCGAATGTCGGCGCGGACTGCCGGGTTGCGGATGCGATCGCAGGCGCGGGCTCCTCGGCGGGGGGCGTGTAGGTCCCCTCGCCCTGCAGGTCCACCATGGGGACGAAGTCGCCGTTCTCCACGTCGATCCGCTTGGCCATGGCCTGCGCGATCCCATCGCCGCAGGAAAGCACCCGCTCGGGGCCGAACCCGGCGGGCCGGTGGCAGGTGATCCCGCGCAGGGTCTTTTGCACTTCTTCGACCGGTACGCCCGAGCGCAGCGCCAGCGAGGCCAGGCGCCCAATGGCCTCGGTCTGCGCGGCGGCACAGCCGCCGGCCTTGCCGAGCGTCGCAAAGGTCTCGAACGGCAGCCCGCGCTCGTCGTCGTTGATCGTGACGAACAGCGGGCCGCAGCCCGTGCGGATGCGGGTGGTGGTGCCGTGAATCTGGTCGGGCCGCTCGCGCTCGACCGCGGCCACGATCGGCAGCGGCGTGCGGTCGGCGTGGTCGTCCGAGGTCCCGTTGGCGGTCGGCATTGGCGTCATCTCAGGCGCGTGGCCATTGCCATGGCCGTTGACCGAGGCGGCGACCGGTGCGGGAGCCTCGTCGACAGGCGCCGGCGCCTCGGCCGCCTGCGGCTCGTCGGACTCGTCGCGGCGCGTCTTATCGCCGGAGTCGCTGGTGGTCAGCACCTGGTAGTCGCGGCTGCCGTCGCGGTAAACCGTGACGCCCTTGCAGCCCAACTCGTAAGCCCGCCAGTAGCCGCGTTCCACGTCCTCGCGGGTGGCCTCGTGCGGGAAGTTGATCGTCTTGGACACCGCGTTCTCGGTGTGCGCCTGGAAGGCGCTCTGGACGCGGATGTGCCACTCGGGCGAGACATCGTGGGCAGTCACGAAGATGCGGCGGGCCGATTCCGGCACGCCCTCCAGCACCTGGCGAGCGTCCGCCGGCGTCTCATCGGTGATCCGCAGGCTGCCGTGGTTGGCCTCAATGGCGTCCACCAGCTCTTCGCTGAAGAAGCCGCGGCGGCGCGCGTAGGTCTCGAAGATCGGATTTACGTAGCGCAGCGTGGTGGCGGCGTTGTCGTCGCTGTCGCGCATCACGTTCTTCCAGAAGATCAGCGCGAACAGCGGTTCGATACCGCTGGAGGCGTCCGCGATCATGCTGATCGTGCCGGTCGGCGCGATGGTGGTGACCGTAGCGTTGCGCCGCTCCGCGTGGCCCTTGCGGTCCCAGGCCGAGTTGGTGAAGTTGGGGAACGCGCCGCGTGAGGCGGCCAGTTCCTCGGAGGCGCGCCGACCCTCGTCGTTGATGAACTGCATGACGTCGCTGGCCAGCGCCTCGGCTTCCGGGCTGTCGTAGGGCAGGTCCAGGTGGAACAGCACGTCGGCCCAGCCCATCACGCCGAGCCCGACGCGGCGGTTGCCGTGCTTGACGATGGCGTCAATCTCTTCGAGCGGGAAGTTGGAGGCTTCGACCATGTCGTCCAGGAAGCGGACGGACAGGTGCACGTCGCGGCGCAGCGCGTTCCAATCGATCCGCGTGCGGTCCTCGGTGAGGTGCCAGTTGAGATTCAGGCTGCCGAGCACGCAGGCCTCATAGGGCAGCAACGGCTGCTCGCCACAGGGATTCGTCGTGTCCTGCAGCGCCACGTCGGGCGTGGGATTGGTTCGCTCCAGCCGGTCCAGGAAGATCATGCCCGGTTCGCCGTTCAGCCAGGCGCCGTCGACCAGGCGGTCCCAGACGTCGCGGGCGCGCAGCCGCTTGGTCACCTCGCCGGTGCTCGGGTTCACCAAGTCATGGTCGGTGTCGTCGCGCACGGCCTGCATGAAGGCGTCGGTGATGCCGACGGAGATGTTGAAGTTGGCGATCCGGCCGTCCTCGGTCTTGCACTCGATGAAGTCGAGGATGTCAGGGTGATCGACGTTGAGGATGCCCATGTTAGCGCCGCGGCGGGTGCCGCCCTGCTTAATCTCGCCGCACGAGTAATCGATCATCGACATGAAGCTGATCGGGCCACTGGCGACGCCGCCGGAGCTGCGCACGAAGTCGCCGCGCGGTCGGATGCGCGAGAAGTTGAACCCGGTGCCGCCGCCGCTCTTGTGAATGATGGCCGCGTGCATGTCGGTGGTCTTGATGCTACGCAGGTCGTCGTCGATCGGCAGCACGAAACAGGCCGCCATCTGCTCGTGGCCCTGGGGCTTGCCGGCGTTCATCAGGCAGGGGCTGTTGGGGACGAAGCGCAGGCCGCGCAGCAGGTCGTACATCGCGTCGACGATTTCGGCGTGACCGTCGGCGTCCACCCAGCCGCGCTCTCGCTCCACATCCACGACGCCGCGCACGACGCGGTCAAAGAACTGGTCTGTGTCTTCAATGGGGTGGTCGACGCGGTCCTTCAGGAAGTAGCGCTTGCGCAGCACGGCCAGCGCGTTATCGGACAGGTCCGGATACGTTCTGCCGTTCTTATGCATAACGCGTCTTTGTTGGGACCGAGAACCTGTAGCTCGGTCTCCACCCTCCCCACGTGGCGGAAGGGATCTCCACCAGAGACCCGTCCTCAGTATTACCACGCTCCAGTTCGGTGCGGATCTGCCCCAATCCTTCGCGCACCAGGGCATCGTGCGCGCCCCAGGTGCTGGCGGAGTCCTGCGGGAAGGCCACACCCATCGAAAATTCCGTTTCCGCGTGACGCAGGCCGAAGAGAACCAGGTCATATGCGCCCGTGGACGGGATGACCTGCGCGAAATCTATGGCGAACTGGCGACCATCGCGCGTGCGGTGCAGTTCGCCAAGCAGTCTGATCACCGCCACTCCCCCCATTCTTGTTCGCCCCACCCCACCGCCGCCGAAGGCTATGACTGGATGATCAGCGGCGAAGGCGACCAATGGGCTTACATAC